>NZ_SCKV01000004.1:257580-469128 GCF_014155795.1 Pantoea hericii | reverse complement strand
TTGGTTAGAATACCTGCCTGTCACGCAGGGGGTCGCGGGTTCGAGCCCCGTCCGTTCCGCCACTTAATTGGAAAGCCCTGACTTAACGGTCAGGGCTTTTTCCATTGCAGCTAAATCAGCCCGGGAAGTTCGCGCACTGATTCCCATCGATCTGCAGGATCATGTTAACGACAGCTGATAATCTGAACATAAAGCAATATCCCGTTGTCGATTCCACCATTACGAATGTGTTCGGTTAAACGCCGACAATGCCAGCCTCTTAAGCGTTCACATACGCTGTCGCTGCTCAGCTGTCCACTCAGTAAGAAAACGATAAAAGCCCGCACACAGGCTGGCTCACCCCAGTGTCGTAGCAGTCAACCGCATTAAGGCGCATCCCGACCGGCAGACGTAGTGACTGCAACGGTGCTCCCTCCGCCACTTCACAATCGATCATAAAGTCCGAAAGACGGCTAATATCCTTACCCAAAGACAGAGCTGATTAATTGTCTGCCCACTGACAGGGCTCAATGATGATAAAGACAACATCGCCTCCCGATCTGCCTCGATTTGCTTAGCGAGCGTAAAAGGGCTGCTTTATGCTGGAAATGCGTGATGAATTCCGACATTCACCTGCATCCATTGAAACCCCGGTCTAGAATCCCTATAACAGACAGGTGTTAACTGTATTTTTGAATCATCAGCCAGGCGGGAAAGTGCGCAAAAAAACTTATGCAATGCGATATGTAGCAGGACAACCAGTGGAACAGATCTTTCCACCTGGCGCGATGCTCCATCTCGGTCAGGCACTGCCTCCCGGCGCCCCGTTGCCAGCGCATCCAAACCTCAAGGTCCTGGTATGGAACATCTTTAAGCAGCAACGCGCGGATTGGATGTCAGTACTGGAAGGATTTGGTAAGGATGCACATCTTGTATTACTGCAGGAGGCGCAGACCACACCTGAACTGGTGGAGTTTGCGACCAGTAACTATCTGGCTGCCGATCAGGTGCCCGCGTTTGTGCTGCCTCAGCACCCCTCTGGAGTGATGACACTTGCCTCTGCGCACCCGGTCTATTGTTGTCCGTTACGTGAGCGAGAACCTCTGCTGAGGCTGTCAAAATCGGCACTGGTCACGGCTTACCCTCTGCCGGCCGGTGATATGCTGATGGTCGTCAACATCCATGCGGTTAACTTCAGCCTCGGTGTGGACGTTTACAGTAAACAGCTGGGACCTATTGGTGAGCAGATTATGCACCACCAGGGACCGGTAATTATGGCCGGTGATTTTAATGCATGGAGCCGTCAGCGCATCAATGCGCTCTACCGGTTTGCACAGCGGATGAAACTGGAAGAAGTCATGTTTACTGCCGACCATCGTCGTAAAGCGTTTGGCCGCCCGCTGGATTTCGTCTTCTATCGCGATCTCAGAGTGAGCGAAGCATCCGTACTGGTCACGCGCGCGTCCGACCATAATCCGCTACTGGTGGAGTTCAGTTCAGGACGTTAGTAAGAGACATTAAGGCTGCCAGCAGAAGGCAAGGGAAGGGGAGGGGAATGCGTAAACGGCGGCAGATGCATAAAAGAAAAAGGCTGACAATTGTCAGCCTTTTCAACGTATCAGGTATCAGGGGTTGCGTTATTATTCACAAACAGCGTTAAGTTATCGCCGGGTTGAATATCTTTCGCATTGTCCAGCACACTGTTCCAGCGCATCACGTCTTTAATATTGACGCCGTGATGACGGGCAATACTGTCAAGAGAATCACCCTTACGAACACGGTAGGTGATGCTGTTGCCGTTATCAGCCAGTCGGGTGACATTCGAACCGATAGTCAGAGTCTGACCCGGTCGGATATCAGCACCGCGCAGGTTGTTTTCCTGCTTCAGTGTCGAGACGCTGACGCCAAGTTTAGCGGCGATACCAGAAAGCGTATCCCCACGTCGCACTTTATACCCGCCACTCGCGCTGGCTTTTGCAAGCTGCGTCGGCTGTACTGCTGCGATGTCACCGGAAGCCAGTGAGTTACGCAGTTTAGCGACGTTCGACTTCGGCACCATAATATAGTGCGGGCCGTTTGGCGCTGTTGCACCGCCTTTGTAGCCGGTATTGAAGCTCTTCAGTTTCGTGAGCGACATACCTGCCATTTCGGCAGCCTGCGTCAGCTGTATCTGCTGACCCACTTCCACTCGCGCCAGAGCACGACTTTCATTAGGTGTCGGCAGTTTGATACCGTAACGCTTGTTATTTTTGAGCAGTTCACTCAGAGCTAACATTTTAGGCACATACACGGTTGTTTCGCGTGGCAGCGATAAATGCCAGAAGTCAGTCGGCTTACCGAGCGCCTTGTTCTGCTTAATCGCTTTAAGCACACGTCCTTCACCACTGTTATAGGCGGCGATGGTTAATAACCAGTCACCGTCAAACATAGTGTTAAGACGCTGCATCATATCCAGCGCAACTTTCGTGGATGCGACCACATCACGTCGCCCATCGTAATACTGGTTTTGTTTCAAACCATAGTTTCGACCCGTAGCTGCAACAATCTGCCAGATGCCAGCGGCATTGGCGGATGACGTTGCCCGGGGGTCAAAAGCGCTCTCCACTATGGGTAGCAGTACCAGTTCCATCGGCATTTTACGTTTCTGTATCTGCTCGACTATCCAGTACATGTACGGCTCTGCCCGTAATGTTACATCGTGGAGATAGCTCTTATTTTTTAAAAATTTTCTTTTTTGTTCGCGGATTGCCGGGTTTTCCGGAATCCCCATCTTCAACTCGTCACTAATGAAACTCCAGAGATCTGCGTCTGCTGCGAGGCCAGTTCCATCTTCCTGCCATCGCGGCGACAAAAACTCGTCTCCGTACTTTCCATTTTCACCTTGACCAGCTGAAGACAGACTCTGTGCATGCTGTTCGGGAATATTGGCATCGTTCCTGGACGCCTGACATCCCACCAGCAAGACTGAGGCGAGTAATATCGCTTTAGCCTTCATATGTGTGTCAATAGTTCGCTTAAAAGACGAGCAACTATACGTGACGACTTTTCACAACACAACCCGAAAAATCAAAAAGCGTCTTTCTTCTCGCGTAGAACAGCAAATGTATGCCATAGCGGTTCATCAGAAACATTAACGTTTAAAGCGCGTTGTAAATCAACGTCTTGCGAACGGAGAAATAAATTAATTGACCGTTCGTGCGCCAGTTTTACAGGCAGACTAATGCCATTTTCAGCGCGTAAGTCCTTAATTTTCTGATATTCGGCCATTATTTGCGGGTCATGAGGCAGAATAGCCGCAGCAAACTTCAAATTGGATAAAGTATATTCATGCGCGCAACAGACTAAGGTTTCTCCTGGTAGCTGATTAAGCTTTTGAAACGAATCATACATTTGCTCTGCTGTGCCCTCAAAAAGGCGTCCACAGCCACCCGAAAAGAGGGTGTCGCCGCAGAAAAGATAAGGCGCACTGTAATATGAGATATGTCCTAAAGTGTGACCAGGAGTGTGGATCACGTCGAAAGTCAGCCCCAGAACCGTGACTTTATCCCCTTCGCTGACGATCGTTCTGGCTCCTTTGGCCTCGGTTTCCTGAGGGCCGTACACCTCCAGTTGCGGGAAATGCTCACACAGGGTTTTCACTCCACCGGTATGATCGTTATGGTGGTGAGTCAGCAGGATGGCGACCGGCTCCCAGCCGTTGGACGCCATTTTTTCTAACACCGGTTGGGCTTCGCCGGGATCGACAATCAGGCATTTACCTTGATCATCCGTCAGTGCCCAGATGTAGTTGTCCTGCAACGCAGGAATACTGGTAAGATTCATCATCACCTCTCGCAGGTCGTAGTAAAAGGAAGAGCGTAAAGCATGAAGCCCGCTAAATCACGCCAGATTCTGAACGCTCCGCTGTCATGGCGCGATATGCCGTGGGGAGAGTATTTCCGCGACGCGTTAACGCAGCAGCTTCAGCCTTACCTCGGAAAGCTATATGGCTTTCATATGCTTAAGCTTGGCAATCTCAGCGCAGAAATCAACACAGAAAATTGTGCTATTTCACATCAGGTCAATGTGGGCAGTAAAGGTGAGCAGTTGCAGGTGCTGGCCGACCCGATGCAGTTGCCGTTTGAGTCGAAGTCGGTGGATGCCTGTCTGATGGCCCATACGCTCGCCTGGAGCCAGGATCCTCATCGGGTATTGCGCGAAGTGGACAGGGTGTTAATCGATGATGGCTGGATGATCATCAGCGGTTTTAATCCCTTCAGCCTGCTTGGCGTGAGCAAAATGGTGCCGGGATTAACTCGCAAGGCGCCGTGGAGCGGACGGATGTTCAGCCAGATGCGGTTGCTCGACTGGCTGGGGCTGCTGAATTATGAAGTGGTTTATCGCACCCGGTTTCAGGTGCTGCCATGGCATCGACAGGGCGGGAAACTGATCAGCGCCCACTTACCGGCCCTGGGCTGCCTGAATATTGTTGTGGCACGTAAACGCACCTTCCCGCTGCTGCCGACACGGGCAAAGAAGAGCCTGAGTACCAGCAAGATCCGCCAGACGGTCAACGCGACGCGTCAGTTCCGCAAGGCAGAGGATCAGGACTCGGCTTTATAACCGATATCTTCAAAGGCAGGGTTTTCAGCTGCAGTGCGGGCCAGCACGTCGCAGCGTTCATTTTCCGGATGTCCGGCATGCCCTTTAACCCACTCCCACTGAATTTTGTGGGTGCTGAGTGCTAAGTCGAGACGCTGCCAGAGATCGACATTCTTTACTGGCTTTTTATCGGCGGTTTTCCAGCCACGCTTTTTCCAGTTATGAATCCAGCTGGTGATTCCCTGGCGCACATACTGACTGTCGGTGCTGAGCACCACATCGCAGGGTTGAGTCAGCGCTTCAAGCGAAACAATCGCCGCCATCAACTCCATCCGGTTATTGGTGGTAAGGTGATAGCCCGCGCTGAACGTCTTTTCATGCTGACCGTAGCGTAAAATCGCACCATAACCGCCGGGACCGGGATTTCCGAGGCAGGATCCATCGGTGAATATTTCTACCTGTTTGCGCATCTCTGGTAGACTTCCTCTCAAAAACGCTAAGTCTGACATAAAACGGGTCTTATGAGCACTGCAAATAACCGCCAGATCGTTCTCGATACTGAAACCACCGGCATGAACATGATCGGGGTACATTATGAGGGGCACCGCATCATTGAGATTGGTGCGGTGGAGGTGATTAACCGTCGCCTGACCGGCAACAATTTTCATATGTATCTCAAGCCCGATCGGCTGGTCGATCCTGAAGCCTTTGGTGTCCACGGGATTGCAGATGAATTTCTTGCCGACAAGCCCGCGTTCAGCGAAATCGCTGATGAGTTTCTCGACTACATTCGCGGTGCTGAATTAGTCATTCACAACGCACCGTTTGATATCGGCTTTATGGACTACGAGTTCTCAAAGCTGAACCGTGGCATTGAGAAAACCGAAACCTTCTGCAAAATTACCGATAGCCTGGCGCTGGCGCGTCGTATGTTTCCCGGCAAGCGTAACAGCCTTGATGCGCTCTGCTCGCGTTATGAAATAGACAACACCAAGCGTACTCTGCACGGCGCACTGCTCGATGCCGAGATTCTGGCGGAAGTCTTCCTGACCATGACCGGTGGTCAGACGTCGCTCTCGTTCTTATCGGAAAGTGAAAGTGCCCGTGAGGCTCAGGGAGAGAGCATTCAGCGCATCGTCCGTCCCGCCTCTGCACTGCGCGTGGTCACGGCCAGCGAAGAGGAAGTGGTTGCCCATGAGTCCCGTCTGGATCTGGTGATGAAAAAGGGTGGCAGCTGTCTGTGGCGTGGCTGAATGGCCTGTTTTTGTGGATAAAATCAACGCCAAGCTGAAAAAAACAGCAAACGATTTATTCACCTGGAAAAAGCGTTGACGCCGTAACAACCTGCCATTACTATGCGCCTCGTTCTCGACGGGGAACAAAGCGCGGAGCGGTAGTTCAGTTGGTTAGAATACCTGCCTGTCACGCAGGGGGTCGCGGGTTCGAGCCCCGTCCGTTCCGCCAATCTCTTTTAAAAAGCCGATTCAGAAATGAATCGGCTTTTTGCTGTCTGCTATTCAGCGACGGCTTGATTCTTCTGCGCCACTACCTCGCCATGCGCGCGGGTCACATCTTCAGCTTCACGATCTTCACGGGCGATAAAGCGATAGCAGCCCGCCGCCAGACCAGCACCAATGAACCAGCTGAAGTTCGCCACCTGATGCAGGGAAGGGATAAAACTAATCACCAGGCAAATCGCTACCGACGGCAGCAGCGCGCCAATTGCTTTGGGGTTAAAGCCACCGCGATACCAGTAACGACCAGATGGCGTGTCATTAAACAGATCGTCGACTGAGATACGGCCACGCTTAATCAGATAGAAATCGGTTAACAGAATCCCGAACAGCGGCCCGATAAAGGATCCCAGCACATCCAGGGTGTAGTGAATCAGCTCAGGCGACTGGAACAGGTTCCACGGCGTTAACAGCACTGAACCAACGGCGGCGATCATCCCACCGGTGCGGAAGCTGATTTTCTGTGGGGAACAGTTCGAGAAGTCAAACGCGGGTGAAACGAAGTTCGCCACGATGTTGATGCCGATGGTGGCGGTAATCATGGTCAGCAGACCAATCGCGACCGCCAGATCGTTGCCGACCATGCTCACGGTTTCGATAGGATCGGTAATCATTTTGCCAAACAGCGACTGGGTGCCCGAGACAATCACCACCGTCACCACAGAGAACAGCAGGAAGTTAAACGGCAGGCCCCAGCGGTTGCCGCGACGAATCTCGGACATATTCTTGCCGTAGCGTGAAAAATCACCGAAGTTTAACAGCGGCCCGGAGAAGTAAGAGACCACCAGCGCCGTGGCCGTAATCATCTGCCAGGTCTGTTCGCCTGCGGTCAGCGATTTGCTGGCGAGGGTAAAGGAGATGCCATCGAAGCCGGTCTTGTATACAATCCAGCCCGCCAGTGCCACCATCACCACATAGACCGCCGGTCCAGCGACATCAATAAACCGCTTAATGGCGTTCATGCCGTGCCAGAACACCATCGCCTGCAGTAACCACATAATGCCGAAACAGCACCAGCCCAGCAGCGACAGGCCCAGCCAGTGTGGCACGGTCATTGATGTCAGCGACGGCGCAAACTTCAGCAGCACCAGCATCAGGGCATTCGCCGCCAGATAGGTCTGAATGCCATACCAGGCGAACGCGATCAGCCCGCGAATCACCGCCGGAATATTGGCGCCAAACACGCCAAACGCCTGACGGCAGATCACCGCATAAGGGACACCCGCCATCTGGCTCGGTTTCGCCACCAGGTTGGCACAGATTTGCACGATGCAAATCCCGGCCAGCAGGCAGAGCAGCACCTGCCAGCTGGCTAATCCCAGCGTGAAGAAACTGGCGGCTACCACATAGCCGCCCATGCTGTGCACATCGGACATCCAGAAAGAGAAGATGTTGTACCACGACCAGTTCTGATTGCGAGTCGGTGCCAGGTCTTCGTTACAAAGCCGTGGGCTGTAACGGGCACTGGCTTCAGAGGCCGCGCTGGCCACCGTTGATTGTTTTGGCATGAAACCTGCTCCTGTACCTGAAAGTGGAATGAATAATCTGGTAAGACGGTATTGCAGGATTCAGGCCAGATCTGTTTTCTTGTATACAATATTTATTTTTCACGTATACGATAGTGGCACACAGCGAGCGACCGGAGCAGGTAATGACGAGTAAAACAGGCCAGCGAGACGCCACTCATCTGCAGGACAAAGATGAAGGGATTTACCAGGCGTTGATGAACGCTATTGTTGAGCACCAGCTGCCGCCAGGCAGTAAATTGCCGGAAGAGGCACTTTCCGGGGTCTTTGGGGTGAGTCGCACCGGCATCCGCAAAGTGCTGCAGCGCCTCGCGGCGGTGCAGATGGTCACCCTGACGCCCAAACGTGGTGCGCAGGTGGCGACACCCGGCGTTGAAGAGGCACGTGACATCTTCTCAACCCGCAGTTTAATGGAGTGCGCCAATCTGCCTGCGGTACTGGCGCATCTGCAGCCTCCGCATCTGGCGGCACTGGAGCATCTCATTGCACAGGAAAACCAGGCGCACGCCGATCATGATGGTCCGGCAGCCATCCGGCTTTCCGCCGCGTTTCATATTCAGCTACAGGCGATCTCCGGTAATCAGGTGCTCACCGGCATGGTGACCAGCCTGACTCAGCGCTCCTCACTGGTAATTGCCGCCTGGGGCGCGCCCTGGCAGCGCGGCTGTCGCTGTGACGATCACGCAAATCTTCTGGCGTTACTGCGCGCTCGTGCGCTGGAACCGCTGACTCTCGCGCTTCAGCATCACTTTGAGCACATCGTTTCCAGCCTGCACTTTGAGCGCAGCGGAGAAACCCTGCCCGATTTCTCCCGACTGTTTGCCTCAGTCTCTGGAGTCGCTTCATGAGTCTGATTCAGGTCATTAATCCCAACACCAGTCTGGCGATGACCGAAACTATCGCTCAGGCCGCGCGTGCGGTCGCCGCGCCGGGCACCGAAATTCTGGCGGTTTCGCCGTCGCAGGGTGTGCCCTCCATTGAAGGGCACTTCGATGAGGCGATCGCCGCCATCGGCGTGCTGGAGCAGATCAAGCTGGGCAGGGAGCAGGGTGTCAGCGGACATGTCATTGCCTGCTTCGGCGATCCGGGTTTACTGGCCGCACGCGAGCTGGCCAGCGGGCCGGTAATCGGCATTGCGGAGGCGGCGATGCATACCGCCACGCTGCTGGCGACACGCTTCTCCATTGTCACCACGCTGCCGCGCACGCTGGTGATTGCGCGTCATCTGTTGCAGCAGTATGGCTTTACCCATCACTGTGCCGCGCTGCATGCCATCGATCTGCCGGTACTGGCGCTGGAGGATCGCAGCGGTCTGGCGCAGGAAAAAGTGCGGCAGCGCTGTATTCAGGCGAAACGGGAAGATGGCAGCGGGGCGATTGTGCTGGGTTGTGGCGGAATGGCGACGCTGGCGGCTTCGCTGACCCAGGAGCTGGGCCTGCCGGTGATTGATGGCGTCAGCGCAGCGGTGAAAATGGTCGAGTCGCTGGTGGCGCTTGGTTTTGGCACCAGCAAACATGGCGATCTGGCCTGGCCTTTGCAGAAACCTCTCTCAGGTGCGTTTCAACATCTAAACTAACGGAACTTTCCCGAATCAAAACAGGTGGAGTAATGACTGACGCTGCAGAGAAGAAAGAGTACAGCTTTAACAAAAACTATCCGCGCGATTTAATCGGTTATGGCGCCAATCCGCCGCACGCCGCCTGGCCCAATAACGCCCGTGTGGCAGTGCAGTTTGTACTAAATTACGAAGAGGGTGCAGAAAACAGTGTGCTGCATGGCGATGCGGGCTCAGAGCAGTTCCTCTCCGACATCATCGGTGCAGCCAGCTATACCGATCGTCACATGTCGATGGAGTCGCTGTATGAGTACGGCTCCCGCGCCGGCTTCTGGCGCATCCACAATGAATTTCAGAAACGTGGTCTGCCGCTAACCGTGTTTGGTGTGGCGATGGCGCTGGCGCGTCATCCGGAAATTGTCGAGGCGATTAAACAGGCGGACTACGATGTGGTCAGCCACGGCTGGCGCTGGATCCACTATCAGGGCATGGATGCAAAAACTGAACGTCAGCATATGCAGCAGGCAGTGGATGTGCTGGTGGATCTGTTTGGGAAAGCGCCAACAGGCTGGTACACCGGGCGCGACAGCCCGAACACCCGTCGGCTGGTGGTGGAGCAGGGTGGGTTCAGCTACGACAGTGACTACTACGGCGATGATCTGCCGTTCTGGACGCAGGTTACCTGCCAGGATGGCACGGTAAAACCGCACCTGGTTATTCCTTACACCCTTGAGTGCAACGATATGCGCTTTGCCTCGCCGCAGGGGTTTAACACCGCCGAACAGTTCTTCACCTATCTGCGCGACACCTTCGATGTGCTGTATGAAGAGGGAGAGACGGCGCCGAAGATGATGTCGGTCGGCATGCATTGCCGCCTGCTGGGTCGCCCTGGCAAATTCCGCGCGTTGCAGAACTTCCTCGATCACATCCAGCAGCACGACGACGTCTGGATCTGTACCCGCCAGCAGATTGCTGACCACTGGATCGCAACTCACCCGGCACCTTAAGCCAGTTCCGGCGCTTGCCCCGTTCTGAACGGGAGCAGCGCCGGATGCCGTCAGCTCATCAGACTGACCTGCGCCGCCACGATGCACCAGCCGTGGGGCATTCGTACCCAGGTCTGCTGCTGACGACCAATCTTATCGCTACCAGGGCGGGTAAATTCGGTGCTGCAGACCGCATAATCCTCGCCAAAAGTCGTAATCACGGTGTTCCGTAGCGTCCGGTTCAGACCGGCTGAAGGACGCGCGGCACGGAAGGCCCGAATTTCATCAATGCCATACAGATTCTCACCCGCCCCAAGACGCACGGTTCGCGGGTCATGCCAGAAGAGCGCATCCAGTTCTTCCACGTCATTGCTGACCAGCGCCTGCTCGTAGCGATAAAACTGCGCCGTTACCTCGGTGAGCACCTGCGGTAAATTAATCTCTCTGTTCATCACGCTCCTGCCATATTCATTTGCGGCATCGTAATGCCCTGTTGTTCCAGTGCCCAGGCGGCGCGTAGTACTGCCTCTTCATTAAACGGACGGGCGATAAGCTGTAATCCAATCGGCAGGCCACTTCGGGTCGCCAGCGGCACGGTACAGACCGGCAATCCCAGGAAGGAGATCGGCTGCGTCAGCATTCCCATGCTCGCCTTGGCGGGCAGCGACTCACCCTGAATCGTCAGGGTTTGCTGACCGATAGTAATCGCGCTGCAGGGCGTCGCTGGGGCGATCAGCACATCGAACCGATCAAACAGCGGTAACACCTGCTGCTGAAAATGGCGACGGAAACGCTGTGCCTGCACATACCAGGCACCAGGCATCATGGCACCGGCCAGCAGACGCTCACGTGAGTTCGGTTCAAACTGCTCCGGCATCTGGCGCAGGGCAGGCAAATAGTGATTGCCGCCCTCGGCGGCGGTCATGATAAACGCCGCCGAGCGGGCCAGCTCCGCCTCCGGCATCAGCACCTCTTCCTGAGCCTCAAGCGCGGCTGCAACTGCCGCGACGGCCGCGCGGGCATCCTCATCGCACCAGCGGGCAAAAAAACCACCCAGTACGCCACAGCGCAATCCTTCGCTGCCCTGTGACAGCCCTGGCAGCGTCTCGGCCAGTGGACGGTCAGCCTGAAACGCGTCAGCGTGGTCTGCGCCCTGCAACAGGTCATACACCAGTGCCAGGTCCTCAACCCGGCGCGCCAGTGGGCCGATGTGATCAAGGCTGGCGACAAATGGATGGCTTCCGCTGCGTGACAGACGACCAAAAGTTGGCTTAAGACCAAAAATACCGCACAGCGACGCGGGCACCCGAATCGAGCCGTTGGTGTCGGTGCCCAGTGAAAAGTGGACCAGCCCGGCGGCCACGGCGGCGGCTGAACCGCCTGAAGAGCCGCCCGCCACGCGGCTCAGATCGCGCGGATTGTGCGTCGCACCATAGTGGCTGTTTTCGGTGGTAAAACCATAGGCATAGGCATCCATGTTCAGCATGCCCGACAGCAGTGCGCCCGCGTGACGCAGTTTCTCCACGGCAAACGCATCTGCCTGGGCCACGGGGCGATCGCGGAACAGGCTGGCACCGGCCAGTGTGCTGTGACCCGCCACATCAAACAGGTTTTTCACCGCATACGGGATGCCCGCCAGCGGTGGCAGGGTTTCGCCGCGCTGCCGCTGCGCATCAATCGCGCTGGCCTCTTTTAACATGCGCGGCCCGGTCACTTCCGTCCAGGCATTCAGCGCCGGATTATGCTGCTCAACGGCCTGCAGCGTGCTCTTCGCTACCTCCACCGCGCTGATCTCACCCTGCTGGATCGCCCGTTGCAGGCTCTGAATCGAAACATCACCTAATCTCATGCCTGGTATACTCCTGCCACTTCCAGCCGATCGTCCAGCGGAAACGCCATCAGCGGTGCCGCCATCTCCGCGATACGCGACAGCTGGATCAGCAGTTCAGCGCGGCGGGCGTCATCCAGTTCCAGTTGCAGTATCTGCTCCATATGGCCGATGTAGCTGGCCCAGTCGTGTTGATTCATGATTCGCTCCTGTTAAAAACCGGCAGCGCTGCCGTTACTGCGCGGATCGCTTGCGCCCTCAAACATGCCGTTGCTGTGACGCACGATGGCGCCCGCATGGCCCACGGATTCGCTGAAGTCCGGCAGCATTTCCACCTCATGTCCCCACAGACGCAGCATCAATACCGTTTCGTCGTCAAAACGGCCTTCCAGTTTCAGTGAGTCGGACGATTGACCCCAGGTCCGGCCCAGCAGCCAGCGCGGCGCACTGACCGCCTGCTGTAACGGCAGGCCCTGAATGACATGGCGGGTAAAAATCGCCGCCTGGGTCTGCGGCTGACCATCTCCGCCCATGGCGCCATACACCATTGTCCGGCCATCTTTCAGGCGCGCAGCGGCGGGATTCAGGGTATGAAACGGCTGCTTGCCGGGCGCAAGGGCGAGTAAGTGGTCAGGATCCAGGCTAAACGCCGCGCCACGGTTCTGCCAGGTAATACCGGTGCCGGGCAGCACCACACCACTGCCAAACTCGTGATAGATGCTTTGAATAAAGGAGACCGCCAGACCGCTGCTGTCCATCACGCCCATCCAGACGGTATCGCCCGGGCCGCGTCCGCTCCCCCAGGCTGCCGCCTCACCATCGGTGATCTGGCTGGCGAGTGTGGCAAGGTGATCGCTATTCAGCAGCGCCTGCAGATCTTCGGTAACGTGACGCGGATCGGTGATGTGTTTGTCCCGCAGCGCAAAGGCTTTCTTGGTGGCTTCAACGATGCGGTGCACCGTCTGCGCGTCATCAGCCTCCGCCATCGCCAGCCGGTCGGTGATGCCGAGGATTGCCAGCGACACCATGCCCTGCGTCGGCGGGGCGATATTCCAGATGTCGCCTTCACTGTGTGCGAGGTGCAGTGGCGTTGTGCGGCGGGCGCGATGCTGCTGCAGATCGTTCAGCGTCACCGGCATGCCCAGTGTCGCCATCTCGTCGGCCAGATGATGAGCCAGCGGGCCGCGATAAAAACTGTCGAGTCCCTCTTCGGTGAGCTGACTCAGGGTGTTCGCCAGTGCGGGCTGGGTAAAACGGCTGCCGGGCTGCGGCACCTCGCCGTCAGGCATAAACGTGGCGCTGAAGCCGGGCTGATGCTGCAACTCACTGCGGAACGTTGCGGTGGCGGCGCTCTGTGAAGCGGTCACAGGAATGCCGTCGGCGGCGTAGCGAATGGCATCACGCAGCAGACGAGCCAGCGGCAGCGGCGGGGTGCCCATCTCCTTAGAGAGCATCAGTGCCTCCTGCCAGCCACTGACTGTACCGGCTACGGTCAGCGCCGCTTTCGGTCCGCGATGTGGAATTTTCGGGTGATCGGCGTAAAAATCGCGGTGAGCCAGTGAACCTGCTGCGCCGCTGGCGTCGATAGCGACAGGATCACCACCGGGCGGCAGAATCAGCCAGAAACCGTCGCCGCCCAGTCCATTCATGTGTGGATAGACCACCGCGATAGTTGCGGCGGCGGCCACCATCGCTTCAATGGCATTACCGCCATCACGCAGTACCGCGAGTGCGCTTTCACTCGCCAGATGGTGCGGCGTCACCGCCATCCCCTGCGGGGCCATATTGCTTTGAATCATCGTTTTCTCATTCTTCGGGTGACAGAACCCATAACAAAGCAAGAGCTGTTCCAGTTTTCACCCTGCGATGACAATGCGCCGGTTAACCTGGCGTAAATTGTGCTAGGTTTTGCTAAACAAAAGTGCTGAAACAAAAGTTACAGGACGCCTTATGCAACAGCTTGATGAACGACTCAGAAGTCACTATCCCCAGCTCTCGCCACAGGAACAGCGCATTGCTGACTTCGTGTTTGACCATTTCGATGACCTGATCAGCTACAACAGCGCCGAGCTGGCGCGGCTCAGTGGTGTGTCGAAAGCCACAGTCAGCAGGCTGTTTAAGCGTCTGGGCTACGAGAAATACAAAGATATGCGTGATGAGTTACGCATCCTGCGTCAGAGCGGCATGCCGCTGACAGATAATCGTGATGCCGTGCAGGGCAATACCTTGCTGGCACGCCACTATAAGCAGGAAATGGCGAATCTGACGCAGTGGGTTAACAGCCTGGATGCACAGCACTTTAACGAGGTTATTCAGCAGCTGTCGCAGGCAAAACGCGTCTTTATCATCGGTATGCGCAATGCCTACCCGGTGGCGCTGCACCTGCGCCAGCAACTGGTACAGGCGCGTTCTCAGGTGCATATTCTGCCGCAGCCGGGCCAGACGCTGGCTGAGGAGCTGGTGGATATCACACCGGACGACATGGTCATCGTGATGGCCTTTCGTCGTCGTCCACGCATCATTCGCCCGCTGATGCAGCAGTTGCAGGCAGCCGGTATCCCGCTGCTGGCGCTGTGTGAGCCGCAGGCGCAGACGGTGATTACCCTGGCGCGGTGGCAACTCTGTACGCCGCTGGACAGCGTCTCCGCCTTCGACAGTTACAGTGCCGCCATGAGTCTGGTTAACCTGATTGCTAATGCCCTGCTGCATGAAATGCTGGCTCAGGGACGTCAGCGGATTCATCAGATCGCTGACCTGTATCAGCAGTTTGACGAACTGGAGCACCGTTAACAGGCACCGTTTTGGTGCTTTGCCCCATTTCAGAACACATCTTTCCCGGCGTAATCGTCCCGATTACGTCCAGTTTCAACGGAACTCTCTGCCCTCTAACCCTTTTTTAATTGCCACCCGCATTGGCACATTAGTTGCAGAATGCATCCCAAAGAATCTTTTGTTTCACGTTAATCTCACCGGGGTGCATAATGAAAAAAGTTTTAATGGCGGTAGCAGCTGCAGCATTACTGATGGCTCAGGCGGGAAGTGCGCTGGCCGATCAACTGCAGGACATCCAGAAGCGCGGTGTCATCCGCGTCGCTGTGCCGCAGGATTTCCCACCCTTTGGCTCGGTCGGCACTGACCTTCAGCCGCAGGGGTATGACATCGACACGGCGAAATATCTGGCAAAGCAGATGAAACTTAAGTTGCAGCTGGTGCCGGTCAGCAGTGCCAACCGCGTGCCTTATCTGCAAACTGACAAGGTCGATCTGGTTATCTCCAGCATGGGTAAAAATGCCGAGCGTGAGAAAGTGATCGACTTTACCCGTGCCTATGCGCCGTTCTTCCTGGGCGTATTTGGTCCGAAAGGTGATGAGATCAAAGCGGCGTCGGCGCTGAGCGGCAAGTCGATTGGCGTCACGCGCGGTGCGGTAGAAGACATGGTGCTCAGCGACGTTGCGCCGAAAGATGCGCAGATAAAACGCTATGAAGATAACAACACCACGTTGTCTGCCTATCTCTCCGGTCAGGTGCAATATGTCGCCACCGGTAACCTGGTGGTCGCCGCGATTGCACGCCAGAATCCGGCTAAAGCGCCTGTCGCGCAGTTTATGCTGAAAGATTCACCCTGCTTTATCGGCCTGAAGAAAGATGAGCCTGCGCTGAAAGCGAAAGTCAATGCGCTGATTGAGCAGGGCATCAAAGATGGCACTCTGAATAAACTGTCAGAAGAGTGGCTCAAAGCGCCGCTGCCCGCCAACCTCGGCGCCTGAGGACGGATTCATGACCGGGCAACTTAACTTTCCCGCCCTGTGGCCCTACTGGCCGGAGCTGCTCTCCGGTCTGTGGGTCACCCTCCAGCTGACGGTGCTGGCGACGACCGGTGGTGTGGCGCTGGGCATTGCGGGCGCGGCGCTGCGCAGTGGCAAACCCAGCTGGATGAGCCGCCTGTGGGGCATCTATGTCGAGCTGATCCGCAATACGCCGTTTGTGGTGCAACTGTTCTTTATTGTTTTCGGTCTGCCTGCGCTGGGGCTGAAACTCACCGCTGGCGAGGCGGCGCTGCTGGCGATGCTGATCAACCTTGGCGCTTACAGTACCGAGATCATCCGTGCCGGAATTCAGGTAACGCCCAAAGGGCAGTGGGAAGCAGGCCGGGTGCTGGGATTAACCCGCAGCCAGACATTTTTGCGGGTGGTGTTGCCACCTGCGCTGCAGCGCATTTACCCGGCGCTGGTCAGTCAGTGCATCATCGTGATGCTGGGGTCGTCGGTGGTGTCCCAGGTTTCTTATGAGGAGCTGACCTTCGCCGCTAACCTGATTCAGTCGCGCACCTTCTTAAGTTTTGAGGTCTATCTGGTGACCACGCTGATCTACCTGGCGTTGTCGATTGCGATGCGCCATCTGCTGCTGGCAATTGGCCGTAAATGGTTTGGAGTGCAGCCATCATGATGACGACCTTTACTGACTGGGACATCCTGCGCAACCTGCTGCTGGCGGCGCGCTGGACCCTGTTACTGTCGCTGGTGGCCTTTGCCGGCGGAACGCTGGTAACGCTGCCACTGCTGTTTCTGCGTCTGCTGCAACGCAAGTGGCTGACGCGCGTGATACGCGGTTACACCGCGCTGTTTCAGGGCACGCCGCTGCTGATGCAGCTGTTCCTGGCATTTTTCGGCGTCGGGCTATTCGGCATTGATGTCGCGCCCTGGACCGCAGCTTCGCTGGCATTGACCTTCTACACCAGCGCCTTTCTGGTGGACATCTGGTACGGCAGCATTCGCGCCCTGCCGAAAGGGCAGTGGGAAGCGTCGCGCTGCCTCGGCCTGACCTTTGGTCAGACGCTATGGCGGGTGGTGGCACCCCAGGCGATCCGCATCGGTATCGCGCCGACCGTGGGCTTTGCCGTGCAGGTGATCAAGGGCACCGCGCTGGCCTCAATAATCGGCTTCATTGAGCTGACTAAGGCGGGCACCATTCTGAACAACGTGACCTATCAGCCGTTTAAAGTCTTTGGGCTGGTGGCGCTGGGCTACTTCCTGATGTGTTATCCGCTGTCTCGCTACAGCCAGTATCTGGAGAAAAAATTCAATGCCGCTCATCACCATTAATCAGGTGCAAAAATATTACGGCGACAACCATGTGTTGAAAGGCGTGGATCTGGATATCGACATGGGCGAGGTGATCTCGATCATTGGTCGCAGTGGATCCGGCAAAAGCACGTTGCTGCGCTGTATGAACGGGCTGGAAGGCTATCAGGAGGGCAGCATCAAGCTCGGCGGGATGACGATTACTGACCGTGATTCGCAGGCGCGTGAAATCAGCCGCTCGGTCGGAATGGTATTTCAGAGCTTCAATCTGTTCCCGCACATGACGGCGCTGGAGAACGTGATGCTGGCGCCGCGCCGGGTGCTGAAGAAAAGCGAGGCCGAGTGCCGGGCGCTGGCGGCGCAGATGCTGGAGAAAGTCGGGCTGGGTGAACGTCTTGACTACTATCCTGCCAGCCTCTCTGGCGGTCAGCAGCAGCGCGTGGCGATCGCCCGTGCGCTGGCGATGACGCCGAAAGTTTTACTCTGTGATGAGATCACCTCCGCGCTCGATCCTGAACTGGTGGGCGAAGTGCTTAAAGTTCTGGAGCAGCTGGCGGCAGAGGGAATGACGCTGATCCTCGTCACCCATGAAATGAGCTTCGCCCGCGACGTGGGCGATCGTGTGGTCTTTATGCATCAGGGGCGCGTCTGGGAGCAGGGCGACAGTAAAACGCTGTTCGCCCAGCCGCAGACGCCGGAGCTGAAGCAGTTTATCTCTTCGGTTCGTCTCTAAATGTTTAGTTTGACAGGCGTTTATTGTTGCAGACAGTCTGACCACGGACAGCGCGGAACAACCGGAGCGTACACGAAGTACGTGAGGATGACTCGCTGTGCTCGCCCCTTCAGGGCCGCCCTTACGGGCGTTCAGGTTGCTAAAGCAGCCTGTGTGAGCACTGCCCGGGGCCAGAATGGCAAATAAAATAGCCTGTCGGGCATCAGAAAAGGAAATGATGATGGATATAACACAATACCCGCAACTCAATCCGCCACAGCGTCTGCTGATGGGACCGGGACCGATCAACGCCGATCCCCGCGTGCTGCGCGCCATGTCGAGCCAGCTGCTGGGTCAGTACGATCCCGCGATGACCCACTACATGAACGAAGTGATGGCGCTCTATCGCGGCGTGTTCCGCACAGAGAACCGCTGGACGCTGCTGATTGATGGCACCTCTCGTGCCGGCATCGAATCGATACTGCTCTCCGCTATCCGCCCTGGCGACAAAGTGCTGGTCCCGGTGTTTGGCCGCTTCGGTCATCTGCTGTGCGAAATTGCCCGCCGCTGTCGTGCGGACGTTCACACCATCGAAGTGCCGTGGGGCGAAGTCTTTACCCCGGACCAGATTGAAGATGCGATCAAAAAAGTGCGGCCACGCCTGCTGCTGACCGTGCAGGGCGATACCTCGACCACCATGCTGCAGCCACTTGAGCAGCTAGGGGCGATCTGTAAACAGTACGGCGTGCTGTTCTACACCGATGCCACCGCGTCGCTGGCGGGCAACCCGCTGGAAACGGATGCCTGGGGACTGGATGCCGTATCGGCGGGGATGCAGAAATGCCTGGGCGGCCCATCGGGCACGTCACCGATCACCCTGAGCGCAGAGATGGAAGCGGTGATCCGCAAACGCAAATGCGTGGAGCAGGGGATCCGCACCGAGGCGCATCAGGATGGAGATGATGAAATGATCTACTCCAACTATTTTGATCTCGGCATGATCATGGATTACTGGGGGCCGGAGCGGCTTAACCATCACACCGAAGCGACCAGTGCGCTGTTTGGCGCCCGCGAGTGTGCCCGTCTGATCCTGCAGGAAGGGCTGGATAACGGCATCGCTCGTCACAAACTGCATGGTGAAGCGATGCTGAAAGGCATTCAGGGAATGGGGCTGGAGACCTTTGGCGATCTGAAAAACAAGATGAACAACGTGCTGGGGGTGATGATCCCGTCAGGTGTCAACGGCGATCAGGTGCGCAAACTGATGCTGGAGGATTTCGGCATTGAGATTGGCACCTCATTTGGTCCGCTGCATGGCAAGGTGTGGCGCATCGGCACCATGGGTTACAACGCGCGCAAAGATTGCGTGATGCAGACGCTATCGGCGCTGGAAACAGTGCTGACTCATGTTGGTTATCGCACGCCGCAGGGCGCGGGTGCGCAGGCCGCCTGGGATCACTACGGGAGCCAGGCATGATGATGAGTGCCAGCGAAGCTCAGGCCGCTGCACAGCGCGTGATGGCGCGCTGTGATGCGCTGGCAGCGATCAGCGAAACGGCTGAGGGCCTGGCCCGCGTCTACCTGTCGGCGGAACATCTGCGCGCCAACGCCTGCGTCGGTGAGTGGATGCAGGCAGCGGGGATGCAGGTGTGGCAGGATGAAGTCGGCAATATCTGTGGGCGCTATGAGGCGGCAGAAGCGGGTGCGCCTGCGCTGCTGCTCGGCTCCCATCTCGACACGGTGCGCAACGCCGGCCGCTACGACGGGATGCTGGGCGTGCTCAGCGCCATTGAAACCGTACAGTGGCTAAATGAACATCAGCGCCGCCTGCCGCTGGCCATTGAGGTGATTGGCTTTGGCGACGAAGAGGGCACCCGTTTTGGCATTACGCTGCTGGGCAGTCGCGGGATTACCGGCAGCTGGCCGCAAAGCTGGGTGACACATCCCGACGGCAACGGCATTACTGTCGCGCAGGCGATGGCCGATGTTGGTCTCGACAGCGACAGGATCGCATCTGCGGCGCGGCGGGTTGAGGATATCGTCGGATATCTTGAGCTGCACATCGAACAAGGCCCCTGTCTGGAGCAGGAAGATCTGGCGCTGGGTGTGGTCACGGCGATTAACGGTGCGCGCCGCCTCAACTGTCGTTTCACCGGCGAAGCGGGCCATGCGGGAACGGTGCCGATGACGCATCGCAAAGATGCGCTGGCCGCCGCCGCCGAGTGGATGGTGTTTATCGAGCAGGCCACCCGTGAGCAGGATCCGCAGCTGGTCGCGACTGTGGGCACGATTAACTGCGCGCCGGGTGCAGTGAATGTGATACCCGGCGAGGTATCGCTGTCGCTGGACGTGCGCGGTCCGCTGGATAATCCGCTGGAGACGCTGCTCTCCAGCCTGCTAACGCAGGCTGAGGCGATTGCGCTGCGTCGTGGACTTCGCTTCGAGTCGAACGAATATTATCGCATCGGTGCTACCGCCTGTGACTCCGCGCTGCAACAGGCGCTGAGCCATGCAGTGGAAACGGTGCAGGGTCGCAGTCTGTCACTGCCGAGCGGGGCCGGGCATGACGCTATCGCTATCGCTGAACGCTGGCCGGTCGGCATGTTATTTGTGCGTAACCATCGCGGCATCAGTCATCATCCGGCAGAGTCGGTGGCGGTTGACGATGTGGCTCCTGCGCTGCAGGCTTATCTGGAAGCGGTCTCGCTGATTGCCGGACGGAGTTAAAATATGGAGTTAGCCACATTTAATCAGCTGTCAGCTGACGAGGCGCAGTCGGCCATCCGGCACTGTGTGGCGATCCCGCACTGGCAGCAGTCGATGGTGGCGGGCCGGCCTTTTGCCACCATTGAGGCGCTACTGGCCACTGCCGATGCGCTGGCTCGCCAGTGGCAGCAGCCCGAGCTGGAAGCGGCCTTGTCGGCCCATCCCCGCATTGGCGAACGCGCGAACGGCGCGGACAAAGAGTCTGTACTGTCGCGTGGGGAGCAGTCCGCGATGCAGCAGGCCGATTATGCTCTGCAACAGGCGATGCAGCAGGGGAATAAGGCTTATGAAGCGCGTTTTGGCCGGGTGTTTCTGATTCGTGCCAAAGGGCGCAGCGGCGAACAGATGCTCGCAGAGTTGCAGCGTCGGTTGCAGAATAGCGATGTTACCGAGCAGCAGGAGGCGCTGGATCAACTGCGTGAAATTACCCTGTTACGCCTTAAGGAGACGATTCAATGAGCACTGTGACCACCCATATTCTCGACACGGCGCTGGGTAAACCGGCCAGCGGCGTGGCGATTTCACTGGAGCAGAACAGCCCGGAAGGCTGGTTTCCGATTTCACAGGGTGAAACGGACAGCGACGGGCGTCTGAAAGATCTGACGCCTGAGCCGCTGACGCCGGGCCACTACCGTTTAACGGCGGAAATCGGCGACTATTTTGCCGTCGCCGGTCGGGATGCGCTCTACGTCAGTGCACAGATCGATTTTATGATCGCTGAGGCGGGCAGCCATTTTCATCTGCCATTTCTGATTTCGCCCTGGTCCTGGTCAACCTATCGCGGCAGTTAACCGGCGGTGGTTTACAGCGAAAACCGGTCTGCATCCTGCCAGGCCGGGAAGCGCTCGCGGTAAGCCTGAAGCGCGTCCAGTGACAGCTCGGCATCCAGCCGGGCGCGCTGATGCGGCTCGGCCGCGCTGAGGATCTCCCCCTGCGGTGAAATAATCTGGCTGTCGCCACTGTAGTGATGCTGATTGCCATCGCTGCCAACGCGGTTACAGCCTGCCACGTAAGCCTGATTTTCAATCGCCCGCGCTAACAGTAGCGCCTGCCAGTGCAGCGCACGTGGCGCAGGCCAGTTGGCGACATAGAGCGCCAGATCGTAATCATTGCGGTTGCGCGAGAAGACCGGGAAGCGCAGGTCGTAACAGATTTGCGGCAGAATGCGCCAGCCGCGCCACTCAAACACCTGCCGCTGTTCGCCGGGCTGATAGTGGTGATGCTCGTCCGCCATACGGAACAGGTGACGCTTGTTATACTGATGCAGCGTGCCGTCCGGTTCGACCAGCAGGAAGCGGTTTACCGCGCCGTGTTCTGTCTGAATTGCCGCGCTGCCGCCGACCAGGGCATCGGTGCTGCGGGCATGCTGGTGCAGCCACTCAACCACCTGCGCCTCTGGCAGCGAGCTTTTCGCCGCCTCCATCGCAAAGCCGGTCGTAAACATCTCTGGCAGGATAATCAGATCGCGTCCGGTAAGTCCGGCCAGTTGCGCGTCAAAATGGCGCAGGTTGGCCTCGCCATCCATCCAGCTCAGCGTCTCCTGCAATAGCGTGATTTTCAAAGCTGACATAAGCGCTCCGCGGCGGCATCTAATGTCGCCGGCTGTTTGGCAAAACAGAGGCGGATCAGTTTATGGGGGAAAGCATCGGCGCAGAACACCGACAGGGGTATCGCGGCGACGCCGACTTCACGGGTCAGCCACTGGCAGAAACTGACATCATCCCGATCGGAGATGGCGCTGTAATCGACCAGTAAAAAGTAGGTCCCTTCGCAGGGCAGAACCTTAAAGCGGCTGTTGCTCAGCGCCGTGGCCAGCCTATCGCGGCGATCGCGATAGAACGCTGGTAGCTCAAGATAGTGTTCCGGATGCTCACGCAGCATATCGGCGATTGCCAGCTGCGCCGGGGTATTCACCGAGAAGGTCAGGTATTGATGCACTTTGCGCAGTTCAGCGCTGATCGCCGCAGGGGCAATGCAATAGCCCACTTTCCAGCCGGTCATATGGAACGTCTTGCCAAACGACGACACCGCGATGGCGCGCTGACGCAAATCAGGATGGGCCAGCACACTGGCGTGGCCCGCCTCATCGAAGCAGATGTGCTCATAAACTTCGTCGCTCAGCACATAAACCGGATGCGCCGAAATCGCCTGCCACAGCGCGGCGAAATCGGATTGCTGCCAGACGGTAGCGGTAGGGTTGTGCGGCGTATTCAGAATCACCAGCCGGGTTTTGTCACTCAGCAGTGCAGCAAACGCCTGCCAGTCCACCCGAAAAGCGGGCGGCTGCAGCGTAATGCGTTTCATCACGCCGCCAGACAACTCCACCGCAGGCGCATAGCTGTCGTAGCTGGGATCAAAGCAGATCACCTCATCGCCCGGCCGCACCAGTGCGGTAATCGCCGCATAGAGCGCTTCAGTTGCACCCGCTGTCACCGTAATCTCCGCGTCAACATCCGGGCGGTAATCATAAAGTCGAGCGGTTTTCTCCGCTATCGCCTCGCGTAACGGCAGCGCACCGGTCATCGGCGCATACTGGTTCGCGCCCTGGCTGACGTGATACGCCAGCCGCTGCTGCAGATAGTCCGGGCCGCTGAAATCGGGAAAGCCCTGAGAGAGATTGATGGCGTTATGCTGCTGCGCCAGCGCACTCATCTGGCTGAAAATCGTGGTGCCGAGTAAGGGAAGTTTACTCTCGGGGATCAGGTTGTGCTGCGTCATGGTGTCAGGCCTTAAGCGCGAAAATTGATGCGGTGTCACCCGGTGTTTGTGCCACTATAAACAGGATGGTAGTATTTGGCAATCAAGACGCTTAGACGGCTAAATGCGTCATGCTCCACATCTCTTCTGCGTTGGCTGCGCTTGCTTACCCCGGTCACTGACGAGTGTCAGCTCCCGGGGATGCGCGCACTTGCCGCCTTGTCCTGCCGACATGCTCCGCGCGGCAGCGGCGTTGGCTACGCTTGCTTACCCCGGTCACTGACGAGTGTCAGCTCCCGGGGATAAGCGCGCTTGCCGCCTTGCTGACACACGGATCATTTGGCAGGACCCGGAGAAGATGATTCGAAAGTCACGTACGCTTGCTTGCTGTTTAACATTTTTGAGCTGTTGTATTTTCATTATCATTATCTGAGCCACCTGTGATCTCATTTCACCGCAAGGAACCTTTATGTCGCAGAGTCTTCCGTTAGATCAGCTGGTCGCCGCCTGTCACTGGATTGGCGAAAAAGGCTGGGCACCGGCCACCGGCGGAAATATGTCCGTGCGCCGCGATGAACATGTCTGCCTGCTGAGTGAATCGGGCAAAGATAAAGGCACGCTGACGCGGGATGACTTTATTGAGGTCGATATCGCCACCAGCCAGTCGCTCTCTGGCCGTAAGCCGTCGGCAGAAACCGGCCTGCACACGATGATCTATCGCCTCTTTCCTGAGGCGGGCGCGGTGCTGCACACCCACACGGTGAATTCGACCGTGCTGTCGCGGGTGGAGCAGGGTGCGGCGCTATTGCTGCACGGCTATGAGATGCAAAAATCGTTAAGTGGTCAGCATACTCATCTGGATACGCTGGCGATTCCCGTGTTCGACAATAGCCAGGATATCGCGGCGCTGGCGTCAGAAATTGAAGATTACGCCGCACGTTTTCCGCTGCATTACTGCTTTCTGCTGCGCGGCCACGGCTTAACCTGCTGGGGCCGGGATGTCAGCGAAGCCCGCCGTCATCTGGAAGGTCTGGAATTTTTATTTGAATGTGAACGTCAACGTCGCCTGCTGGAGAAAGCATGATTCGCGCCATTGTTACTGATATCGAAGGCACTACCAGCGATATCCGCTTTGTACATAACATCCTGTTTCCCTATGCCCGCAAGCATCTGCCGGATTTCCTGCGTGAAAATGCGCACCAGCCGGACGTGGCGGCCGCACTGCAGTCGGTGCGCGAAGAAGCTGGTCAGCTGCAGGCCGATCTGGCTGGCGTCACAGATATTCTGCTGGGCTTTATGGACCAGGATCGCAAATCGACCGGCCTGAAGGCGCTGCAGGGCATGATCTGGCGTGATGGCTACGTGAACGGCAGTTTTACCGGTCATCTCTATCCCGACGTCGTGCCTGCGCTCAGCCGCTGGAAGGCGCAGGGCATTGAACTTTATGTATATTCCTCCGGCTCGGTTGCGGCGCAGAAATTGTTATTTGGCTACAGCGACGAAGGTGATATTACTGGCCTGTTCAGTGGCTATTTTGACACCCACGTCGGCGCCAAACGCGACGTCGCGGCTTATCGCACTATCGCTGCTGACATTGGCCAGCCAGCGGAGCAGCTGCTGTTCCTCTCCGATATTCATCAGGAGCTGGATGCCGCCGCAGAGGCGGGCTGGCAGACGTTGCAATTACTGCGTGGCGATGCGGACAATGAGAGCCGCCATCGTCAGGTGACGGATTTTTCCCAGATTAACCCGGAGTCGATTTAGCATGAGCGCACTGACTATTTTTACCGACCGTGAAGCCAGCCAGCCGGTGTGGCACAGCACTGACGCGGAAGCGATTCGTGACCGCCTGAATGCCAAAGGTGTCCGTTTCGAGCGCTGGGAAGCCGATCGTGATTTGGGTGAAAATCCGGATCCCGAAACGGTGATCAACGCCTATCAGCATGCGATTGATCGGCTGGTGGCGGAAAAGGGCTATCAGAGCTGGGATGTGATCAGCATGCGTGCTGATAACCCGCAGAAAACCGTGCTGCGGGAGAAATTTCTCAATGAACATACGCACGGCGAAGATGAAGTGCGTTTCTTTGTCGAGGGGGCCGGGCTGTTCTGCCTGCATCTGGATGGCGAGATCCTGCAGATCCTCTGCGAAAAAAACGATCTGATCTCAGTGCCAGCAGGAACGCCGCACTGGTTTGATATGGGGTCGTCACCCCATTTCACGGCTATCCGTATTTTCGACAATCAGGAAGGCTGGGTGGCGAACTTTACCGGCGATAAGATAGCGGATGCCTATCCGCGTCTGGCGTAATCTGTCAGCCTGTTATGCGAGGCGTCTGCCATAGCGGCAAACGCCTCGCAGACCATTACTGCGGCTGGAAGATGCCGTCCTGTACCTGGTCAGGCGTCACCACGCCGGTGTCCAGCACCCAGCCGCTGATCAGCGCCGCTGGCGTCACGTCAAACGCCGGGTTATAAACCCAGGCTGCTTCTGGCGCCCACTGCACGCTGCCAAAACTGCCTGCAACGCCCGTCACTTCGCTGGCGGCGCGCTGCTCAATGGGAATCGCTGCGCCGTCAGGGCAGCTGCGATCCAGCGTGGTATGCGGGGCCGCCACGTAGAACGGGATCTGATGATAATGCGCCAGCACCGCCAGGCTGTAGGTGCCGATCTTATTGGCGACATCGCCATTGGCGGCAATGCGGTCAGCGCCGACCCACACCGCATCTACGTCGCCACGGGCCATGAGGCTGGCGGCCATGGAGTCGGTAATCAGGGTGTAGGGAACCGCCAGCTCGCCCAATTCCCAGGCGGTTAAGCGGCCGCCCTGTAACAGCGGACGGGTCTCATCAACCCAGACATTCTTAATCAGGCCCTGCTGATGGGCGCGGGCAATGACGCCCAGCGCGGTGCCTACACCCGCCGTTGCCAGCCCGCCGGTATTACAGTGAGTCAGCAGCTGGCTGTTGGGTTTCACCAGCGTGCAACCCGCATCAGCGATGGCATCACACAGTTGCTTATCCTCCTGCACCAGCCGCCAGGCTTCCTGAGCCAGCGCAGGAGCAAAGTCCGGCTGGGCCAGCGCCCCTTTCATTCGGTCAAGATTGTTCATCAGGTTGACGGCGGTAGGGCGCGCAGCGCGCAGGGTCTCCAGCGCCTGAGCCAGTTCAGCGCGCGGCTGCCCCTGTTCTGCCAGCAGCGCCAGCAGCAGTGAGGCAGAGAGGCCGATTAGCGGCGCACCGCGCACCCGCAGTGCATGAATATGTTCAATCAGTTGAGGCACGCTGTGTGCGGGCAGCCAGTTCTTCTGCTGCGGCAATGCCTGCTGATCCAGAATCCAGAGCTGATTGTCACGAACCTGTAAGCTGGTGGTTTGAAGTGTCTGCATTGTGGGTGAAATCCATGTTGCGTTAATGATGCGTATTGTGCCAACATGCTGAACGGATGTATAGACGTCTGAACGGCTTATTACACCTGAGTGACCCCCTTCGAATGATGAGGAACAGGCAATGTCGCAATACCGTACCTTTACTGCTGCTGATGCTGTGGAATATGCCCGACAATTTGGCGGCGTGGACAATCCTGCCGCGCTGAGCAGCGCAGAAGAGATTGGTGATGGCAACCTCAACCTGGTGTTTAAGATTTATGACGATCAGGGCATCAGTCGCGTTATCGTCAAGCAGGCACTGCCTTATGTGCGCTGCGTGGGGGAGTCCTGGCCGCTGACGCTGGATCGGGCGCGGCTGGAAGCGCAGACGCTGGTCGAGCACTACAAATATTGTCCGCAGCACACGGTGAAGATCACCCATTACGATGCGGAGCTGGCGGTGATGGTGATGGAAGATCTCTCCAGCCATCGCATCTGGCGTAGCGAGCTGGTGAAGGGCGCTTACTACCCGGAAGCGGCTCAGCAGTTAGGCAACTATCTGGCGCAAACCCTGTTTCATACATCCGATTTCATCCTGCATCCGCATCAGAAAAAAGCGGAAGTGGCGCGTTTCATCAATCCGGAAATGTGTGAAATCACTGAAGATCTTTTCTTCAACGATCCTTACACCAATCATGAGCGCAACAGCTATCCTGAAGCGCTTGAACCGCTGGTCGCCAGCCTGCGTAATGATGATGCCCTGCGCATCGCGGTGGGCGGTCTTAAGCATCGTTTCTTTGCTCACGCCGAAGCACTGCTGCATGGGGATATTCACAGCGGCTCGATTTTCGTTGCTGACGGCAGCCTGAAAGCGATTGATGCGGAATTTGGCTATTTTGGTCCCATCGGTTTTGATGTTGGTACTGCGGCAGGCAACCTGCTGATTAACTACTGCGGCCTGCCAGGTCTGCTGCCTCCGCGCGAAGCCGCCGATGCCCGCGAGCAGCGCCTCAGCGATGTGCATAAACTCTGGACGACGTTTGCTTCAGGCTTCCTGGCGCTGGCGGCAGAGAAAACCCGCGATGAGGCGCTGGCTTATCCAGGCTATGCGGAAGCGTTTCTGCGTAAAGTATGGGCCGATACCATCGGTTACTGCGGCACTGAGCTGATTCGCCGCACGGTGGGAATGTCACATGTGGCGGATATGAAGCTGATTGCCGATCCGGCGATGCGCACTGACTGCATCCGTAATGCGATTAACCTGGGTCGCACGCTGATTCTGGCAGCCGATCACGTCGAAGATGTGGATGCGCTGATTGCCCGCATCCGTCAGGCAGGATAAAAAAAGCCGACATGATGTCGGCTTTCAGGTAAATCAAAAGCTGGCTATAAGAGTGTGCCCGCGCCGGTAACAGGGACAGATCGGAAAGTCGCTAAAGCCATCCCTGGCTCGCTCGGCCCGCGTCGTCCTGACGCGGGACGCTTTCCTCTTCTGACCCTGTTCCCTGCGCTTTGGGCTTAATTATTGCGGCCAGATTTCCCCTGATTTGGCATAGTGCCGCCCTACTGATGAAGAGCGCTGAACTTCAAGCGATGGGACCATACGCCTGGAATAAAGCATCGCGGGCCATGGATGGCCCGCGCTGAGCATGCAATGGATGGCGTTTTTGCGTCTTTACGGAAGGCGTATGCTCCCTGAGCCGATGCAACGCTAACCCTATGCCGCCTCACTCGCGCGTGATGCAGGCTGAGGGGCTTTCTCGGGCACCGGTACTGCCAGTGCCTCCGGCTCAAACTCATCGACGTTAATCGAACGCAGACGGCTGACTTCGGCACGCTGCAACACTTCCGCCTCTTTGGCATCAATCCAGCCCTGATCCAGCGCACGCTTCGCCAGCGCGTCCAGACGGGTAAAGGAGAGGTGCTGCTTCGTCTGTTTGCACAGCCTGTCATGAATCACTTCTGCCGCCATCACATCCTGCAGCGCCTGTTCCAGCTGACCGGCAGGGTTATGTTTACTCGGCGTCAGGTACATGCCACGGCCCAGTCGGCTGCGGGTGGCTGACGGCTGCTGCAGCATTTTTGCCAGCTGATGATCCAGACGGTCAGACGGAGCAGGGCAGTGATGACCGCCAGCGAAAATCGTCATCCGCAAGGCGCCCGCCACCAGACGGTTCGGGAAGTTACGCAGCAGATCGTCAATAGCCACTTCTGCCTGATGCAGCGCATCCTGTACGCCCCAGTGAACCAGCGGCAGATCGGCTTCGTTGCGACCTTCATCGTCATAACGTTTCAGGGTTGCGGAGGCCAGATAGAGCTGACTCAACACATCGCCCAGACGCGCCGAGATACGCTCGCGACGTTTCAGGCTGCCACCCAGCACCGCCATCGACACATCAGAGAGCAACGCCAGGTTGGCACTGATGCGGTTCAGGTGCTGGTAATAACGGCGGGTGCCATCGCGGGTCGGGCTGGCGCTGGTGCGTCCGGCAGTTAAGCCCAGCCACAGGCTGCGCATCGTGCTGCTGCCCACATGACCGATATGGCTGAACAGCGCCTGATCGAACGCATTCACATCGTTGCTGGCTGCCGCCGCCATCTCCTGCAGTACATAAGGATGGCAGCGAATCGCGCCCTGACCAAAGATAATCATGCTGCGCGTCAGAATGTTCGCGCCTTCCACGGTGATAGCGATCGGCGCACCCTGATAGGCACGGGCCAGGAAGTTACTGTTCCCGAGCATAATGCCTTTACCGCCGGCAATATCCATAGCGTCGATAATGGCGCGCTGACCGCGATGGGTGCAGTGATATTTCACAATCGCCGACAGCACCGCCGGTTTTTCACCCTGCATAATGCCGGCTGTGATCAGCGTAGCGGCCGCATCCATCACATAAGCATTACCCGCAATGCGCGCCAGCGGCTCTTCAATCCCTTCCATCTTACCGATTGAGACGCGGAACTGGCGGCGGATATGGGCATAAGCACCTGTTGCCAGCGCCACACTTTTCAGGCTGCCGGTTGAGTTCGATGGCAGCGTAATGCCGCGACCCACTGACAGACATTCCACCAGCATCCGCCAGCCCTGGCCGGCCATTTCCGGACCGCCGATAATATAGTCAATCGGCACAAAGATATCGTTGCCGCGTGTCGGCCCGTTCTGGAACGGCACGTTAAGCGGGAAGTGGCGATGGCCAATTTCCACACCGGGCGTGTTGGTCGGAATCAGCGCACAGGTAATACCAGGATTCTCATTGTCGCTGAGCAGATGATCCGGGTCGGAAAGTTTAAACGCCAGGCCCAGCACGGTGGCGATCGGTGCCAGTGTAATGTAGCGCTTGTTCCAGGTCAGGCGCATACCCAGCACCTGCTGACCTTTCCATTCGCCCATGCAGACGACGCCAGTATCGGGGATCGCGCCGGCATCTGAACCTGCTTCCGGGCTGGTCAGCGCAAAGCAGGGGATCTCATCGCCGCGTGCCAGCCGGGGCAGGTAATGATTTTTCTGCTCTTCGGTGCCGTAGTGCTGCAGCAGTTCGCCCGGACCCAGTGAGTTAGGCACACCCACAGTAATCGCCAGAATCCCGGAGACGCCCGACAGCTTTTGCAGCACACAGGCTTGTGCATAGGCAGAGAAATCGAGGCCGCCATACTCTTTTTTAATGATCATCGCGAAGAAACGATGCTCTTTCAGATATGCCCAGAGTTCCGGCGGCATATCGGCCAGCTCATGGGTGATCTGGAAATCGTTGGCCATGCGGCACGCTTCTTCGACCGGGCCATCAAGAAAGGCCTGCTCCTCGGCAGTCAGGCGTGGCTGAGGATAGTTGTGCAGCTTCTGCCAGTCCGGTTTGCCCTGGAACAGATCGCCTTCCCACCAGGTGGTACCCGCATCGATGGCCTCTTTCTCGGTGCGCGACATCGGCGGCATTACTTTCTGGAAGCGCTGAAAGATCGGCGTTGAAAAGAGGCTGCGGCGCAGCGACGGCAGGTTAAACGGCAGCAGAATGATCGCCAGTGGCAGCAGCAGCCATGGCGTCCAGAGATGCGTAACAGCCATCGCCGCAGTCCACAGCAACAGAATGGCGCTGCTGAGCCGTAACGACAGGCGGTGGTAGAACAGGGCGCCAATCAGCGCCACCGTGGCAAGTATCGAAACAACCATCATAATGAACCGCTCCAAGTAGTAAGAGGTCTGACCTGTTATACAGAGAGGTTTAGAGCAGTTGAGAGCATTTATCAATTTGTTTACATCGCAATTACAACCTGCCTCACAAAAACCTGTTTTAGCCCATTTTTGCAGCACCTTCGGCAACAATATTCCGCGTTAGAGTCCGGACCGACGTGGCATGACGCTTTGCGCTGACCGGCCATTCCGTTAAACTTGCTGCGATTAACCTCTCCTAAAAAAGGACATCCCTATGTACCAGGACATCATCCGCTCTGAGCTCAATGAAGCTGCTGATACGCTGAATAAATTCCTCAGCGACGATGCCAATATCCATGCGATCCAGCGTGCTGCGGTACTGCTGGCTGACAGCTTTAAGGCTGGCGGAAAGGTGCTTTCGTGCGGTAACGGCGGTTCACATTGCGATGCGATGCACTTCGCCGAAGAGCTGACCGGTCGCTACCGTGAAAATCGTCCTGGCTATCCGGCGATTGCCATCTCTGATGTCAGCCATCTCTCCTGCGTCAGTAATGATTTTGGTTATGACTATGTCTTTTCGCGCTACATAGAAGCAGTAGGGCGTCCGGGCGATGTGCTGCTGGGCCTCTCAACCTCCGGTAACTCTGCCAATATCATTAAAGCGATTGAAGCTGCCCGTGCGCAGGGAATGAAAGTGATCACCCTGACCGGTAAAGATGGCGGTAAGATGGCAGGCAGTGCCGACATTGAAATCCGGGTGCCGCACTTTGGTTATGCCGATCGCATTCAGGAGATCCACATTAAAGTGATCCACATCCTGATGCTGCTGATCGAAAAAGAGATGGTGAAGTAACAGCGCTGGCCTCCCACAGAAGGAGGCCACTTAATCAGAGGCGGTGGCTATGTGCGAATTGCTCGGGATGAGCGCCAATGTTCCCACGGATATCTGTTTCAGCTTTACCGGACTGGTTCAGCGTGGCGGTGGAACCGGGCCTCACAAAGATGGCTGGGGCATTACCTTTTACGAAGATAAAGGCTGCCGTACGTTTAAAGATCCGCTGCCGAGCTTTAACTCACCGATTGCGCGTCTGGTGCAGGAATACCCGATAAAATCACATTCGGTGGTGGCACATATCCGCCAGGCGAATCGTGGTCAGGTGTCGCTGGAAAACACCCATCCGTTTACCCGTGAGCTGTGGGGCCGTCACTGGACCTATGCGCACAACGGACAGCTCAAGGGGTATCGGCAACTGGAGACCGGCACATTCCGGCCGGTAGGCGAAACGGACAGCGAGAAGGCGTTTTGCTGGATCCTGCATCAGCTGGCGACGCGCTATCCACGCACGCCGGGCAACTGGCCTGCGGTGTTTCGCTTTATCGGGGAGCTGGCTGGCACGCTGCGGCAGAAGGGCGTGTTTAACATGCTGCTGTCAGACGGGCGATATCTGATGGCCTTTTGCTCCACCAACCTCTTCTGGATCACCCGTCGTGCACCCTTTGGCCGGGCGCAGTTACTGGATCAGGATGTGGAGGTTGATTTTCAGCAGCACACCACGCCGCATGACGTGGTGACGGTGATTGCTACGCAGCCACTGACGGCCAATGAAACCTGGCAGCGGATTGCGCCAGGTGAATGGGCGTTATTCTGCCTTGGAGAGCGCCAGGAATGAACGGGAGGCCGCTTCGGGACTGGCTAAAACCGGTGCCGGGCTGCTGTTCATCACATATTTACCGCTGGCGACGTTGACCGTCGGCGGCTGGTGATATTTAGCAAAATAAGCGTATCCGGGCTGGAGCTGCTGCCAGAAACTGGCATCGCTGGAGTAGCGGTGACGCTGCATGTTGCTGTCAGTCATGCGGAACGGATAGATGCTGATGCTGACATCCTGCTGGCCATTACGCAGCGCCGCGTTCACATAAGTAAAAATCTCATCCATATAGGCGTTCGTCATGGCATAGCAGCCAATTGACTTACAGTCGCCATGAATCATCAGGTAGTTGCCGCTGTAGCCCTGATTACGATCGAACTGATTCGGGAAGCCAATGTTGATCGCGCGATAAAAACGGCTATCCGGCTTCAACTGATTCAGCTTCACGTTGTAAAAACCTTCCGGGCTTTTGAAATCGCCTTCACGGCGTTTCGGGCCGAGGCCGCCAGAAAAGTTACAGATGCGGTAGGTATCCAGCAGGCGATATTCATTACCGATTTTGCCGTAGAGTTCGAGGGTGCGTTCTTCCTTGAAGATCTGGATATAGACCGGGGTGCCCAGTAACTGTTTCTTTAATTCTTTGCTGACCGGTGCCGCTGTCTGGACGGGTTCGGGTGTCATTGCCATGCTGAGGGCTGGCAGTAAAATCATCGCAAACAGGAGTGCGATTTTGCCCATGCTGTGTATACCTTGAGGTGAATAGAACATGACGCAAATTGTGCGTCTCTGTTTGCATTATCGGAACTGTCCGCTATCGCAGCGCAACATTAAACATTGTCTGTTTTTTTAGCAAGACGCTGGCAGCCAGATTCGCGATTTACTGAAGGATATTCGGCCACAAATTTGTAAACTTTAATTGTGGGCGCGACAAATATTGCAGTTACCCCTGCCAACTGTATACTTATCCAGTGCCGGAGGGGGTATGCGTAAAATCATTCATGTCGATATGGACTGCTTCTATGCCGCGGTGGAGATGCGTGATAATCCCCAGCTGCGCGACATCCCGATCGCGATTGGTGGCAGCCGTGAACGTCGTGGCGTCATCAGCACCGCCAACTATCCGGCCCGCAAATATGGCGTGCGCAGCGCGATGCCAACTGGCATGGCCCTCAAGCTATGCCCGCATCTCCGTTTGTTGCCAGGACGTTTCGATGCCTACAAAGAAGCCTCCGCACAAATTCGCGACATCTTTACCCGCTACACCCCGCTGATTGAACCGCTCTCCCTTGATGAAGCCTATCTGGATGTCACCGACAGCCCGCACTGTCACGGCTCTGCCACACTGATGGCGCAGGCGATCCGCGCCACCATCTACCGTGAAACCGGGCTGACCGCTTCAGCGGGCATCGCGCCGATTAAGTTTCTGGCAAAGATTGCCTCTGACCTGAATAAGCCCGATGGGCAGTTCGTGATTACGCCGCCGGAGATGGCCGGTTTTTTGCTGACGCTGCCGCTGGCGAAGATCCCCGGTGTTGGCAAAGTCTCGGCCAAAAAGCTGGAGGAGATGGGGCTGGTGACCTGCGGTGACGTGCAGAAGGCCGATCTGGCGCTACTGTTAAAGCGCTTTGGTAAGTTTGGCCGGGTGCTGTGGGAGCGCAGCAATGGCATTGATGACCGCAGCGTCATTGTGGAGCGCGAGCGTAAATCGCTGGGGGTGGAACGCACGCTGGCGGAAGATATCAGCGACTGGGATGCCTGCCTGGAGATTATCGATTTTCTCTATGCCGAGCTGGATCGCCGGCTGACGCAGATCCGACCCGACAGGCAGGTGGCGCGTCAGGGCGTTAAACTCAAGTTCAGTGATTTTCAGCAGACGACCCAGGAGCATATCTGGCCGGTACTGAATAAAGAGGACATGATTGCCATCGCCCGGAAAACCTGGGATGAGCGTCGTGCCGGGCGCGGCGTGCGGCTGGTGGGACTGCATGTCACCATGGTCGATCCCCAGCTTGAGCGTCAACTTCTGCTGGGTCTGTAACGGTCAGCCTCACCGTTCGGCAAGGCTGACGCCGGATTATTTCTTATATTTCGCCGCCAGGGTAGCAAACCACGGCGCGACGAAATCCTCATTGCTGCCCCAGCCCGGAATGATCTTGTTCAGCGACGCGACGTTCACTGCGCCAGGCTGGCTGCCGAGCTGCTGCTGAGAGATCGATGCCGCTTTAAACTGGTAAGTCGCAGGCGTCTCTTCACCGGCAATCTTCTTCGCCACCAGCCGCATATTCACCGCGCCAATGGTTTTAGGGTCGACTGCTACCGTCTGCACCCACGGGCTGTTCTTCTCACGCATCAGCTGCAAATCCTGATTCGAGACATCAATACTGTAGAGCTTGATCTCGGTCCTGCCATTCTCCTGCAGCGCTTTGTAAGCGCCCTGGCTGAAGGCATCCCAGGCACCCCAGATTGCGTCGATTTTGCCTTTCGGGTATTTCGCCAGAATCGCACCAATTTTGTTGGCGGTGTCGCCCTGCACGTCTGTTGAAACTGCGCCAATCGACTCCAGCTGATGAATGCCCGGATTCTCTTTCAGCAGCTTTTCATAGACCACCTGGCGGCGTTCCATCGGCGGAAAACCGGCAACCCACAGCTTGACGATATTCGCCTTGCCGTTGAAATCATGGATAAGCTGACCCAGCGACAGCTGCGCCAGTGAAGCGTCATCCTGCGCGGTGACGGTGACGCCCGGAATCGGACTATCTACCGGCGTATCAAATACTGACAGCTTGATGCCCGCGTCGGCAATGCGCTTCACCAGGCCGCTGGCGTAGGGCGCTTTACCGTGCGACAGCACGATGCCGTCATATTTCTGGCTGATCGCCTGATTCACGAAATCCTGGAAGCGCGCATCGTCGCCGTTGCTCAGGAAGGTGCTGACTTTAAAGCCCAGCTGGCGACCCTGCTGAATGGCACCGGCCACAAACTGGGTGGTGTTGTCATCGGAGCCAAGGTTGCGGATCACCGCAATACGGATCGGGCCATCATGGCTGGCGATAGCCGCTGGCACCGGCGTGACGGTCTCCGCGAAGGCAGCGCTGGCGTTCAGCAGGCTCAGGGCCAGCAGCGAGAGTGTTATTTTTTGCATTGTTATCAACTCCGGTAAACGCGCCTCAGCGGCGCTGGATATAGGTAATCGCCAGTGCTAAAGCCAGCACCAGTCCTTTAATAATGTCCATGGCGTAGTAGGGAACAGAGAGCATCACCAGACCGTTCTGCAGCACGCCGAGAATCACCGCGCCGACCAGCGTGCCCAGCGCATTGGGCTTGCCGGAGCCAGCCAGCGAGAAGCCGATCCATGCCGCCGCGACAGCGTCCATCAGGTAGCCGCTTCCGGCGTTAACCTGCGATGAACCAATACGCGAGGCGAGCAGGATGCCGCCCAGACCGGCCAGCAGTGAGGCGATCACATAAGCCAGCACCCGATAACGGGTGGTGCGGATGCCGGAGAGGCGCGCCGCTTCCGGATTGCCACCCAGCGCGTACATCCGGCGACCATGTTTGGTCAGTGATAGCGCCAGCTGCGCGGCGACGGTCACCACCAGCATAATGATGACAATGGTTGGCACCTGGCCGAGCAGGCCAAATGTCGCCGGAATAGTGCCTTCCGCCATATCACCGCTCGGCAGCACCATGTTCTCGGTAATCGATCCGCCAAAGCTGTAGGTCATCGCCACACCCTGAATCACAAACAGCGTTGCCAGCGTCGCCAGCATGTCGGGGATACGCAGGATCACAATCAGGAAGGCGTTAAACAGACCGACCAGCGTGCAAAGCGCCAGGGTTATCAGGATCGCGGTGGGGGTGCCGAAGCCGTACCAGACAAACAGTGAAATCACTAACGCATTCGCCAGTGAGGCGGTCGAGCCGACCGACAGATCAAAGCCGCCCACGGTCAGTGATATCGACACGCCAATTGCAATCACCGTAACAATGGCAATCGATCGCAGAATATTGATGATGTTATTGGGTTCAAGGAAGCTGTCGGAGGCCAGGCCAAAGGCGGCAATCAGGATTACCACCGTGAGCAACATGCCCCATTTGTAGAGAAAGTCGAACAACTGGTGACGCCATGGCGAGGGTGTCAGGTTCAGGCTGGTTTCTTTGCTGCTCACGCAGGGGTTCCTCCGGTGGAATAGAGCAAAAGCGTCTCTTCAGTGACGTCGCGTGCAGCCAGCTCGGCCACGATGCGTCCATCCCAGAGCACGCAAATCCGGTCGCATAAACCGACCAGTTCAGAAAATTCACCCGACGCGTAAATAATGCCTTTCCCTTCGCGCGCCAGGTTATCGATCAGGGTGAACAGCTCGGTTTTGGCTTTAATGTCCACGCCTTTGGTCGGCTCATCGAAGATCAGCACATCCGCGTTGTTGCGCAGCCATTTGCCAATGGCCACCTTTTGCTGGTTGCCGCCGGAGAGACGTCGCAGTGTCTGTGCCGGACCGGTGGTGCGCACCTGCAACTGCCGTATAACCTGCTCTGCCCAGCGCCACGCCTGGCGATGACCAAACAGGCTCCAGTGCGAAAAGCTGTCGTCGGCGCTGACGCTGAGGTTCATTGCGACGGATTCATCAATAAAGATCCCCTCTTTGCGACGCTCTTCCGGCACCAGCGCCATACGACGACTGACCGAGTCGTGCGGCGAACGGGGCCGCCACGGCTGACCGTGCAGTTCACCGCCACTGACGCGGCTTTTGCTGGCACCAAACAGCGCTTTGCAGAGCTCGGTTTTGCCGGCACCGGCCAGTCCGGCAATCCCCAGAATTTCACCTTTATGCAGCCGCAGCGAGATATCCTGCAGCAGCTGCTCATCGTGCAATCCTTCCACCGCCAGCAGCAGTGGCTGTGCCTGTTGTTCGCGGCGGGCCGGAAAGATATCGGTCAGCTGATGGCCCAGCATCTTCTCCACGATCTGTTCGCCGCTCAGCGCCGCCATCGGGCCGGTTTCGATTAACCGGCCATCACGCAGCACCGTCAGCTGGTCGCAGATCGCTTTGAGTTCATGGATACGGTGAGAGATAAACACCACGCCGATACCGCTTGCTTTAAGACGACGCACCACGGCAAATAGCCGCTCGCTTTCGTGCTGATCCAGCGGGGCAGTGGGTTCGTCGAGAATCAGGAAGCGGCAGTGATGCGACAGCGCCCGCGCCAGCAGTATTTGCTGCTTTTCCGCCAGAGTGCAGCGCTCAACCAGCCGGTTAACGTCCAGCGCCACGTCGAGCTGAGCCAGTAAGGCCCGGGCCTGACGGCGAATCTCGCCCCAGCGATAGCGGTGGCCTGGCTCTGCCAGCCGATCCAGCAGAATGTTTTCCGCCACGCTGAGCTGCGGTACCAGGGCGACATCCACTTCCTGCTGAACCAGATGGATACCCAGCTGTTTCGCGTCACGCGGGGTGCGGATAGAAACCGGCTCCCCATCCAGCAGGATCTCGCCGCTGTAGTGACTGTGCGCGCCGGAAAGGATCGCCATCAGCGTAGACTTGCCCGCGCCGTTAGCGCCGGTCAGCGCATGCACCGAATGGCCCTCACTGCGGAAATCCACCGACGATAGCGCGGAAAAACCGCCAAAAGCGATGGAGATATTACGCATCTCAAGGCAGTTTACCCCTGGCATGTGATGATTCTCCTGAAGAAACACTGGCCGCATTTTTTCCTGAACCTTCAGGCGCGGCAACAGCCGAAAGCGCATAAGCTAGCACGAAATCTTATTAGCCATCCAGACATCTGGACATAATGGCGGCTGTGACCAGCGAAGCGTGAGAACGTGGCGGAATAGCGGAGGAAAGGGTGGAAAAAGCAGCGAATTATGCTGAGAAAAATTCGCTGCTATAAAAACAGGTTAGAGCCGGGTAGAAGGTACTTAAGAGTCAGATGCCAGCTCAGCGTCTATCCCGGCGCCCGCGATGGTAACGGGAGCTGGGAGATGACAAAATGGGAAAAGGAAAATTTTTTACTAAAACAGCACTGAAGCCGCTACTACCATTATGAATAGCAATGATCTCAGGCGGATGTGAGGCTAACCAAAAAATAGCCAGCCATCGATACCCCTGCAACAGCAAGCAGTAGGCTCGTCTTTTGTAATAATGCTCTTCATTATAGCTTCCGATATTATTAAGACTCCTGGCTATATTGTTCATGACTATTTTAAAGTTGAAGTGATAACTGGCTAATAGCCGATTTAATAGCTGCCCACTATCCTGTCAGGACAGTTAATGACTTTCTAGCTTTGTTATTTTACCGTCATCTTCCAGGCTGTATTCTCCATCATCGACAGTAAATGTAATGCCACTGTTTTTGCTGTAACTGATTATAAAAACCCTGTCCTTTTCAATGCAATTCATGGGTGGCTTCATGTCAGAAAAACAGAGGCGGTCATATTTATCATCTTCTTTGTACCCTTCTCCAAACAACCAGATGCTTACCGTATAATTACCGTAGGAGGCCGGTTTAGGAATGTCATATTGTCGTTTCAGGGCGTCTTTATTTTTTAACCACCAGTTAATTTTTCCACGATCAGTAATCGGAAAATTTTTTACTAAAATGTCACTGAAATTTCCGGTTCCATGAACGTTGACGATTTCAACAGGACGGCGTTCGGCCCATAGAAAGTAACCAGCCAGCATGAAGCCACAAATCGTCAGTAAAATAAGAATTTTCATTCTATTTTTCATTGAGATTACCTATGATTTCTATAGTAGTTTCCATATTCGTCATGAAAGGTTTAAAACCAAACTTATTGTATCTTTGAAGAACAAACCAGATACGGAAAAAATGAAACTGGCTGAATTTTGTTTTTACTATATCAGCACTGTCGAGACCAAAGTGATCCTGTACTTTATAATGCACCGTTGCCCGATAATGGTTATTATCAATATGCAGTGATTTTATGGTGATATGCGCTGCCGAGATATCATGAACGGTAATCCCCATGCCGTTATAATTATCCTGTAACCTGTCAAATTTTGGTAGTCTTCCCCTTAGAATGACTTCCCGTAATTCTTTTTTTGTCAATGGATAGATCCTATTCTTCCAATCCATTTCTTTTTTAAGATGTTTCTCCAGCAATAAGCGAGTGCTGTTTTCACTTTTATCCCTGATAATATGTTCTTTCAAAGCCTGATCCAACGCCATATCACGGAAGGTCTTACCGCTATTGTTCTGCATATGCGTGATCATTTTTTCGATCAGGTGACTGTATGGCCCGCTCAGGGAAAATTTACGGGATAACGATCGAAATTCATCAAATAGCATTTCAGCACACTGCTGGCGGGAAATCGTTCGACCCTGGCCACGCAGATTACAGCAGAACAGGGATTGAGGACGATCCAGTGAGGAACGCAGAGTCAGGGTCCAGGGATCAACCCGATCAGAAATGTAATCCAGCCGGTATTGGGATTTTAATTGTGCCTCAGTCAGATCGCCGCAGCGCATATCATCAGCACTGTAGTCGTCCATCTTTTTCCGGGTGGTAAATATTGTGCAGGGAAACTGTAATGCGCCCATTATGATACATTCCTTGTATTATTGAGTATTTATATCTTCACGGGAAATATAATACTCTGGTAATAAGGGATGCATAAGACTTGTATCACATTACCGTAATAATTTACCGGATTGGTCATGAAATTTATTTCTATATGAGAATCCCGGTAAACCAGATGTAGAGGATAATGCAGTGGACGTAAAGATGTTAAAACGCTAAGAATAAAAAAGTGCCGGTCACTTAAGTAACCGGCGTCAGGCCGGAGCCTGGTTGACTTTTTTTGTGACAGAATTACTTTTCTGGCACCACATTCAGCAGGGTGGTCAGCAGTTTCCAGTAAAGACCCACGCTTTCGATGTGAACCTGCTCATCCGGCGAATGCGGCCCGGTGATGGTTGGCCCAATCGAGACCATATCCATGTCCGGATACGGCTTTTTGAACAGACCACACTCCAGACCGGCGTGAATCACCTGAATGTTAGGGGTTTTATCAAACAGCGCAATATACGTCTGACGAGTCAGCGCCATGATGGCGGAGTCTGCATCCGGCTGCCAGCCTGGGTAGCCGCCTTTCGCTTTCGTCTGCGCGCCGGCCAGCTGGCCCAGCGAGGTCAGCATCTGCACCACATAATCACGGCCGGTGTCGATCAGCGAACGAATCAGGCAGTTGATCTCTGCGTGATCGGCTTCCATCGTCACTACACCGATGTTCAGTGAGGTTTCGACGACGCCTTTCGCCACGTCTGAATTGCGGATCACGCCGTTTGGCGTGCTGTTCAGCAGGTTCAGGAAGCGATCGCGGCTGTCAGTGCTCAGGGCATCGCCCTGATGCGCCAGCGGCTCGGTGACCAGTGCAATGTTCGGCTCTTTGATGCCGTGCTCGTTTTTGATGGCGCTCAGGAACTGCGCTGCCGCTGATTTCAGCGCATCCGCTTTGTGGCTTTCTACCGCGACGGTAGCGAAGGCTTCACGCGGAATTGCATTACGCAGCGTACCGCCGCTGAACGCCAGCAGACGCAGATCCAGTTCAGCCGCGTGGGCCGCCAGGAATCGCGCCAGCAGTTTGTTAGCGTTGCCCAGGCCCATATGAATATCGGCACCGGAGTGACCGCCACGCAGCCCTTTCAGCGTCAGTTTCAGGGTCTGGAACTCAGCAGGCACGGCTTCACGGGTCAGCGGCAGGGTGGAGACGAAATCGATACCGCCTGCGCAACCCATATAGATCTCACCTTCCTCTTCAGAGTCGGTGTTGATCAGGATCTCAGCCTGCAGCCAGTTGGGTTGCAGACCGAAAGCGCCATCCATGCCGGTCTCTTCGGTCATGGTCAGCAGCACTTCCAGCGGACCATGCGTCAGGCTGTTATCAGCCAGTACCGCCAGCGCAGAAGCCATGCCGATGCCGTTGTCGGCGCCCAGCGTGGTGCCGCGCGCTTTCACCCACTCGCCATCAATCCACGGCTGAATAGGATCTTTGGTGAAGTCATGAACGGTGTCGTTATTTTTCTGCGGCACCATATCCAGATGCGCCTGCAGCGCGACCGGAGTACGGTTTTCCATGCCTGCAGTGGCGGGCTTACGAATCAGGATGTTGCCGACCTGATCGCGCTCACACCAGAAGCCCTGCTCTTTAGCCCAGCCAGTGATGTAGTTCGCCAGCGCTTCTTCGTGAAAAGAGGGATGGGGAATAGAGCAGATCTTAGCGAAAATATCCCACAGCGGCTGTGGAGAGAGTTGAGACAATTCAGACACGACAGGTCTCCTGTGTCAGTGTACCGGCGAGGCCGGACATCGCGAGTTTCCAGTGAAAAATCGCCGTCAGAGAATCTGACGAGCCAGTCCTGAGAATATCACTGTTTTTTACCGGGTGCGCTCTCAGACGCGCTAAAAAGCCGCAACCGGCGCACGGGTGCTGGTTTTTAGTGCGTCAACTCCTTATAATCTCGCGCAACCTTTTCCCCGTTGCACATTTTTACGCCACCTCGGTTGGCTGGGATTTCTATTTATGAGCGAAAAATACGTCGTTACCTGGGACATGCTTCAGATTCATGCCCGCAAACTGGCCCAGCGTCTGCTCCCTGTTGAACAGTGGACAGGCATTATCGCGGTGAGCCGCGGCGGTCTGGTACCGGCTTCGCTGCTGGCACGTGAACTGGGTATCCGCTACGTTGATACCGTCTGCATCTCCAGCTATGACCACGATCATCAGCGTGAAATGAAAGTCCTGAAGCGCGCAGAAGGCGACGGTGAAGGCTTTATCGTAATCGACGACCTGGTCGATACGGGCGGCACCGCGCAGGCGATTCGCGAAATGTATCCGAAAGCGCGTTTCTGCACCATTTTCGCTAAACCCGCCGGTCGTTCACTGGTTGATGATTACATCGTCGATATTCCGCAGGATACCTGGATCGAGCAGCCGTGGGATATGGGTGTCGTTTATATCCCGCCGATTGTAAAAAACTGATTGATATACATCAGACAACGCCCGGTTTTCCGGGCGTTGTGCATTCTGAGCCTCGCACCCCGAATTGCCGTACAGTACACTTAGCCATCGCCGTTCTGTTGCAGGAGAAGTGAGTATGTCGAGCAAAAATCTCAGCGAGGAGCTATTCAAGCCGCGCTTTAAACATCCTGAAACCTCTTCCCTGGTTCGCCGCCAACATCACGCTACCCCGAATGTCCACTCTGCCCTGGAGGGTGACAGCCAGCGCGGCTGGTATCGCATGCTGAATAAGCTGATGTGGACATGGCGAGGCCTGACGCCGCAGGAGATCAGTGAAGTGCTGGCACGTATTGCCAGCAGCAACGCTGAACATACTGATGAGACGCTGCTCGACACCGTGATTGGTTTTCGCGGCGGCAACTGGCATTTCGAATGGTCTAAGCAGGCGGGCATCTGGCAGCAGAAAGCGCTGGAGGCATCCGACGACAGCGAGGCGGGCGACGACTGGCTACATGCGGCCCATCTTTATAGCGTTGCGGCTTATCCCTATATAAAAGGCGATGAACTGGCTGACCAGGCACAGACGCTGGCCAATCGTGCCTATGAAGAGGCGACTCAGCGGTTGCCTGGCGAACTGAAAATCCTGACGTTTGCTATTCCGGGCGGCAGTCCGGTCAGCGGCTTACTGCATATGCCGCCGGATGTTGAAGCGCCTTATCCCACCGTACTGTTTTGCGGCGCACTCGACTCGTTACAGAGCGATCACTATCGCCTGTTCCATGATTACCTTGCCCCGCGTGGCATTGCTATGCTGACAATTGATGTGCCGTCAGTGGGCAACTCGGTGAAATGGACGCTGAATCAGGACACCAGTTTTCTGCATCAGCAGGTGCTGCGCGATCTAGTCAATGTGCCCTGGGTCGACCATACCCGCGTGGCGGCATTCGGTTATCGCTTTGGCGCTAACGTGGCCGTGCGGCTGGCCTATCTGGAATCGCAGCGGTTGCGTGGGGTCGCCTGTCTGGGCCCGATTGTGCATGCTCTGCTGACCCAGACGGCGTTGCAGGATGCGATCCCGGATATGTATATGGATATGCTGGCGAGCCGGCTGGGTATGGCCACCGCCTCCGACAGTGCGCTGCGCACTGAACTCAACCGCTATTCGCTTAAAACCCAGGGATTACTGGGCCGCCGGACGCCCACGCCGATGCTGTCGGGCTACTGGCAAAACGATCTCTTCAGCCCGGAAGAGGAGAGCAGGCTTATCGCAAACTCTTCCTCAGACGGCAAAGCGTTGCGAATTCCGGTGAAGCCGGTGATGGCCAGTTTTGATAAGGCGCTGAATGAAATTTGTGACTGGCTGGAGAAGCGTTTAAAAAGGTGACTGGCAAAATTTACAGTATTTGCTACAACTAGTAGCGGAATTCTTCCGGGCTGCCGCTAAGTGAAATATGACGTCATCGGGCCCATGCGGTGTAGCGTCGTGCTGGCCGTCCGGAAATCAAGGCTGTATAGCTGTCAAAACCTATGGAGAATCAGCATGACGTTACCAAGTGGTCATCCCCGCAGTCGCCTGCTTAAGCGCTTTACGGAGCTTGGGCCTTATATTCGCGATGGGAAATGTGGCGAAACCCGTTTCTTCTTCGACTGCCTGGCTGCCTGCGTCAATGTGAAACCGGCACCGGAATTGCGAGAGTTCTGGGGCTGGTGGATGGAGCTGGAAGCACAGGCTGACCACTTTACCTATGTCTACCATATCGGTCTGTTCGATAAAGAGGGTGACTGGTCGGTGGCAACCATTAAGGGGAAAGAGAACACGGCGCGCGTGGAAGAGACCTTACGGAATTTCCATACCCGCCTGAAAGCGATGCTGAAAGAGTTCGAGCTGGATCTGATCCCAGCCAGCGATTTCGATGAGAAACCGGTAAAGCTGAGCGCCTGATAGGGTAGTGTAGTGAAATAAAGACGAAAAAAATGGCGAGTTTAAAAACTCGCCATTTTTGTTGAAGTCTGACCCGCTGTTGGATCGAGCCTTCTCAGAGAACACGGTCAGATCGGAAAGACGCAAAAGCCGCCATCCATGGCACGCTCGGCCCGCGCCGTCCTGGCGCGGGACGCTTTCCTCTTCTGACCGTGTTCCCTGCGTGTTGAATTTATGCGTTGCTGCCAGCTCCAAATCTGCCCGGTTTGCGAGCCTGAAATCAGAACTGGTAAGTTACACCCATCGCCACAATGTCGTCGTTGTTAAGCGAAAGCGCATTGTCGTCATCCAGCTGGTTAATTTTGTAATCAACGAAGGCGGACATATTTTTGTTGAAGTAATAGGTCGCGCCCACATCGATATATTTCACCAGATCCGCATCGCCGATACCGTTTTCGATATCTTTGCCTTTGGTCTGTACATAACCGATTGACGGACGCAGGCCGAAATCAAACTGATACTGCGCCACCAGTTCGATGTTCTGCGCTTTGTTGGCTGCGCCCGCAACGGCTGCGCCGGTGGCACGGTTGGTACCGCTGATTGGCGTCATATTACGGGTATCGGTGTAGATTGCAGCCAGGTAGACACTATTAGCATCATACTTCACGCCTGCGCCCCAGGAATCCGCACGGTCACCGCCGCCATAAGCGCGCGCCTGTTGCTGGTTGGTGCGGTCAGATGAGGTGATGGCACTCATCAGGCTCACACCAGAATCACCCAGAGCATAGCCGAGAGACGCACCGTAGCCGTCGCCATTCTGACGGTTAATATCAGTACGTGTGTTGGTGCTGGACGCGTCATTTTTGCCCTGGTACTGCAGCGCAAATTTCAGGCCATCGACCAGACCAAAGAAGTTATTGTTACGATAAGTCGCAACACCGGTGGCGCGCTGTGTCATAAAGTTATCAGAGCGGGCTGTACCGTCACCGCCGAATTCCGGGAACACGTCAGTCCAGGCTTCAACGTCATACAGCACACCGTAGTTACGGCCATAATCTACCGAACCGTACTGAGAGAATTTCAGACCAGCAAACCCGAGGCGGGTTTTGTTGCCATTGTTGGCGTCACTGCCTTCGGAGTTGTTAACGTTGTACTGATATTCCCACTGACCATAACCGGTCATCAGGTCGTTAATCTGTGTCTGACCCTTAAAGCCGATACGGGTATAGGACTTGTCTCCATCCTGGCTGGCATTATCGCTGATGTAGTGCTCAGCTTTAACTTTGCCGTACAAATCCAGTTTGTTGCCATCTTTGTTATAGATTTCGGCAGCCTGCGCGGCAGAAGCCAGCGTCAGCGTGGAGAGGAGCATGGCCAGTGTGCTTTTCTTCATTTGCTATCAATCCCAATGTGAACACCGTAAAAAAATGAAAGTTTTTGTAAAACACGGACTTTTTACCCGTCAGTGATGAACTTTTTATGACACTTTTCATGATTTCTTGTTAACCATGAACTTTTGGTCTACCTCCTTGTCCGCGTAATTTCGTGCTTTTCCCCCGCTGGCTGTTGGCTTCCTTATCGACTCCTGTTAAAACGTCCTTTCGTAAAAATTTTTCTCTACGGCAGGAAATATGAGTGGCAGTCAGACCTTAGTGGTCAAGTTGGGTACCAGCGTTCTTACCGGCGGATCTCGCCGGTTGAACAGGGCGCACATGGTGGAACTGGTTCGTCAGTGCGCGCAGCAGCACGCCGCAGGCCACCGCATTGTGATCGTGACTTCTGGCGCAATGGCCGCCGGACGCGAGCACCTGGGCTACCCCGAACTGCCACCGACCATCGCCTCAAAGCAGCTGCTGGCTGCGGTGGGGCAGAGTCGTCTGATTCAGCTGTGGGAACAGTTATTTTCTATCTACGGTATTCATATTGGTCAGATGCTGCTGACCCGTGCCGACATGGAAGATCGCGAACGCTTTCTGAACGCCCGCGACACGCTGCGTGCGCTGCTGGATAACCATATTGTGCCGGTGATCAATGAGAACGATGCTGTCGCCACCGCTGAAATCAAAGTGGGCGACAACGACAATCTCTCGGCGCTGGCGGCCATGCTCGGCGGCGCCGACAAGCTGCTGCTGCTGACCGATCAGCAGGGACTGTTCACCGCCGATCCCCGTAACAATCCTGAGGCTGAGCTGATCAGTGATGTGCATATCATTGATGATGCGTTGCGCGCCCTGGCAGGCGACAGTGTTTCCGGGCTCGGCACTGGCGGCATGTCGACTAAGCTTCAGGCGGCGGATGTTGCCTGTCGTGCCGGTATCGATGTGATCATCGCCTCGGGCAGCCGCAGCGGCGTGATCAGCGATGTGATTGATGGTAAGCCGGTCGGTACGCGCTTCCATGCGCAGCAATCGCCACTGGAAAACCGTAAACGCTGGATTTTCGGTGCGCCTCCGGCGGGTGAGATCACCGTCGATGACGGTGCACTGGCAGCCATTATCGAACGTGGCAGTTCGCTGCTGCCGAAAGGGATCCGGGCGATCCAGGGAAATTTCTCGCGCGGTGAAGTGATCCGCATTCGCAGCCTGCAGGGCCGGGATATCGCTCACGGCGTTTCACGCTACAACAGCGACGCGATGCGAATGATCGCCGGTCATCATAGTCAGCAGATCAGCGAGATCCTGGGATATGAATATGGCCCGGTGGCGGTTCACCGCGACGACATGATCGTCAGTTAAGGAGCGGACAATGCTTGAAGAGATGGGAAAAGCGGCGCGTGCCGCAGCGTATACCGTGGCCGATCTGTCAACGGCAGAAAAGAACGATGTTCTGATGACGATTGCTGACCGGCTGGAAACCGAGAGCGCTGACATTCTGGCGGCTAACGAGCTGGATTTAGCCGATGCGCGTCAGAACGGCATGAGTGCCGCGTTATTAGATCGACTGACGCTTAATCCGCAACGCCTCAGCAGCATCGCCAGCGATGTGCGCCAGGTTTGTCAGCTTGCCGATCCGGTAGGGCAGTTAATCGACGGTGGTCAGCTCGACAGCGGGCTGCGCATTGAACGCCGTCGCGTGCCGCTGGGCGTCGTTGCGGTGATTTATGAGGCGCGCCCTAATGTGACGGTTGACGTCGCCAGTCTGTGCCTGAAAACCGGCAACGCCGCTATTCTGCGTGGCGGCAAAGAGACCTGGCGCACCAATGCGGCCACCGTTCGGGTCATTCAGAACGCGCTGAAGCAGCACGGTTTACCGGTAGCCATTGTCCAGGCGATTGAAAATCCTGACCGCGAGCTGGTGAATCAGCTGCTGAAGCTGGATCGCTACGTCGACATGCTGATCCCGCGCGGCGGAGCCGGGCTGCATAAACTGTGTCGCGAGAACTCCACCATTCCGGTGATTACAGGCGGCATTGGCGTCTGCCATATCTACATTGATGAGACGATGGAGATTGAACCGGCACTTGATGTGATCGTCAACGCCAAGAAACAGCGTCCCAGCGCCTGTAACTCACTGGAAACGCTGCTGGTGGACCAGGCGATGGCCGAACGTTTTCTGCCAGCTTTCAGCGCGCGAATGGCGCAGGAAGGAATCGCGCTGCATGCTGACAGCAACGTGCTGGCACAACTTCAGCATGGCCCCGCCCCGGTGAAACCCGTGAATCCTCAGCAATACAATGACGAGTGGCTGTCGCTGGATCTTAACGTTAAATTGGTGGCGGATATGGATGAGGCGATCGATCACATTCGTACGCACGGCACACAGCACTCAGATGCTATCCTCACCCGTAATACGCGTAATGCCGCGCGTTTTGTTCGTCAGGTCGACTCGTCAGCGGTTTATGTCAACGCCAGCACCCGCTTCACCGATGGGGGTCAATTTGGCCTGGGCGCGGAAGTGGCGGTCAGTACACAGAAATTGCATGCCCGTGGCCCCATGGGGTTAGAGGCGCTGACCACCTATAAATGGATAGCGTGGGGAGACGATACGCTCCGCCCATAACGACGATAATTTTTAACAAAGCGGGAGTCTTTCAAAGGCTCCCGTTTTTTTTATCCCGATTTTTCGGACCAGTGAAAGATAGGATTTTCTGCGCATCAGATCATTTTCTGTTCTGTTCTCGTCATCCCTGGCAATTATGCTGCCTGATATTCACGCAATTTCTTACGGAACATTCCTGAAAGCCGGGGCTGCAAGCGGCCTGAGGCAATATTTTTTGTTTAGCCGCAGGCTGAAGCGGATAATGATAGTTAGCAATGCTTGATAAAGCGGTTAGGTAGTAAACGAGCGGTAATATAAAATGAACTGGTAGCAATAACGAAAATAACATCCAGTATCTCTTCTATGGCTGATTATTAACTAATGGTTAAAAAAGAAAGTACAAGACAAGCTTTCACCGCCAGGCTGATAGCGGCCTGTGAGAGTGCCGGCATTGTCGGACATGGACGAAACAAACAGGTTGCCAGAGCTCTGCAGCAGCAAGGCTGTAAAATTTCAACGCCAGGCGTGTGGAAGTGGTTTAACGCGCAGTCAGTGCCTGATGGCGGCAATTTACTGGCACTCAGTCAATTGCTGGGCGTCAGGGTAGAGTGGCTCCAGTACGGCATGGAGCAATCCACTGAACCTGTAGCGATGAGTACACTCACTGGCCAAAAGAGTGTGTTTCGTATTGATAGCCTCGACATTGGTCAGCGCAGTGCTGCGGGCCTGCCCGCGCGCGATGAGTTTGTCGAGACTATCCAGGCGATTGAATATGGTCTGGATGAGGCACGGGTTCTGTTCAACGGCCGTCCGGCGGAAAACATTCGGTTGATCGCTATCAACAGTGATTCTATGGCTGACACCTTTGCACCGCGCGATCAGCTGTTTGTGGATATCAGCGTGCGGATGTTTGACGGCGATGGTATCTATATTTTTACCCTCGACGAGCAGCTCTACCTCAAACGCCTGCAGCTGCAGCATAAAAAAATTGCAGTGATATCAGATAATAAACGCTATGAAACGTGGTATCTCAATCGTGATGAGGTCACCAGCCTGAAGGTGCTCGCAAAAGTGATTATGAGCCAGGCGCGACACTATCAAATTCTCGGCTAAAGCCGTTTCTGCCGCTTTTCTCCGGAGAGCTGCAAAAAAATAATCGGCATAAATTCATAAATTTAACCAGCGGTAAATAAAAAATTAACCAACAGTGTTTGATAAAGCATAAGAACCTGTTAATAATTTGGACATGGATGAACGAAGACGTTCTTTTCAGGGATGACCCGCTCTTAAACAATTCAGGCGCTGCACAAGCGCGAATCATACCACCCAAAAGTCAGTGAACTTTGGGATGGGGTGGATGCGCAAATGCAGCGTCGTCAGATGCCGTTTATTTCCCCTCGCTTACTTTCCACCTGGCTGCTTACGCAGCCGGGCGGTGAGCGTGCGACCGCGATATACGACATTCGGGTCCCTTCGGTTTCCCGAAAGCTCGCGCCTGCCACCCCATCGCCAAATACTCATTCACAGGAGGAGTTATGGCGATTATTCACTATGGCAAAAGCGTTTTCACTGGCAACGCACGTACGCGTCGCCATCGGCGGCGCCAGCCTCTCAGCAGCCTGCAACAGAGCATCGATCAGGCACTGAACTTTCCAGCTGAACCACCAACCCTGAGGCGTGCAGAGCAAATCTGCCAGCGTCAGGTCGCCCCGCGCGTTGATCGCGCAATCACAACACCCCGCGTGACCAGTCAGGAAACACCCAGTTTCGACAATTGCTGTCTTCCGCATGTTCATCTCTACGCCGTGAGCTGAAGCACGAAGCGCGCGCCGTTTTTCGTTCCGGCTAAGGCTTTGTTATCTCCAGCTCTCATTGGGCGCAATCTGCTGAATTACTGTTTAGTTTTGCTGCAGCTTCAGCAAGGCCTTTTGCTGTGCCGGGCTTGTTAATGATCAGCGGGCGTTATGTATTTATTTTCACAAGGCTGAAGGCCTTAATTCGTCATTGAGGAGTCCGTATGAGCCAGATCATCGCAGTACTGAATTTTGAAGAGGGATATGTCGACACACCTTATCTCGACACGCTGGGTTTCCCCACGGTGGCGGGCGGCATACGCATTGGGCCAAAAGGGGCGTCGCTCAGTAATTACACTTTCCGCGTGCCACGGCGCGTCGGTGATGTCTGGAAGCAGTGCATTCTGGAAAACAAAGTTCAGGAGATGCAGGGCAGGGAGCTGCTGCGCGATGCGCTGACAAAGTGCAATGACGCTCGCACCGATGTGTTGCTGAGCATGACGTATCAACTGGGCGTGGAGGGCGTCCTGCAGTTCAAAAACATGCTCACCTCCATCATCGCTGAACAGTTTAGTGATGCGGCTGACGCGATGATGAACAGCCTCTGGGCGCGTCAGACGCCGGGCCGGGCCCGGCGTCATGCGGAGATGATGCGCACCGGCACCTATGCGATTTACAGGGGGCTGCTATGAGATGGCTCATGTTTCTCATTGCCGTGCTGACGGCAATCATCATTCTGCTGCTGCTGCAGCGCTTTACCACCCTGCAGTTTGTCTCTCATGCCCGCCTGCTCTTCAAAACCTGGTCTGTCTGGCTTGCGTCGTTGGGCTCCATGCTCAGCGCCTGGGCGCAGTCATTCCCCTCTGCCGCCGTTGATGCCTGGAACGTGCTGCCGGAAGACGTGAAATCGATTCTGCCACACAACTACCTGGGGCTCGTGGGCGCGTTCATGGTGGCGATGGGGGTGATTGCCCAGTTTGTTCGTCAGAAAAACCTGCTCACCGCGAAGGAGCAGGCGGGAGGAGCGAAACCATGACTCTCATTACCACCTTACTGGGCGGCAGCTGGCACTGGCTGGCCGCACTCGCTGGCGTGATTGCGGCGCTGGGCGCCAGTTATTTCGGCGGCAAAAAAATCGGCAAAGTGCAGCAAAAAGCACGTTCTGACGTCGATAACGCGCAACAGGAGGCGTCTCGCGTTAGCGCGGTGGCGCAACAGCAACAACACAACCGCGAGGAGGCTAACCGTGTGGCGACCGACAACCATAGCCTTGATGACGCTACTGCTCGTGACAAGCTGCAGCAGTCGAAATACCACAAACCCTGAGCCGGTAGCGATTACCGACTCTGCCTGCGTACTTTTTTCCCCTCTTTATACCTACGGCGATGACGCGCAAAAAATGGACGTTCGTACGGTGCGCGCCATCAACACCCACAACGACATGTGGGACTCCCTTTGCGGCCATCCGGCTGCGGCTAAGTAGTGCGCTGATTTCAGCGCGATATCTCTGTGATCCTGAGGAGGATTCTATGATCGAAGTTAACTCTTTTGCTGAACTGCGTACCACTGTTCCACCAAAATCAGGTGAAGTCGCCAGCCTTAAACGCTATTACGATAAGGACTCCAGCTTCCGGGGTGGCGCAGACTTTGTCGGTTTCCTGAGTACGACACCGCTAAAAGATGATGGCGGTACGGTGGCGATAGGCAACGGTTTCTACTGGAAACGCACCATCAACGATCCTACGGAAGTGAACATTCTGCACTTCGGTGCGAAAGGAGATGGCGTCACCGATGATACTGATGCTTTCAAGCGGATGCTGGCATGGACCCAGACCTACAACACCTACGTGAAAGCGATGCCGGTGCGATTTCCGGGTGGCCGCTTCCTGATTTCACCCATCGATCTCACCGATACGGAGTTGCCGTTCTTTGGTATCAGCGGTGATGATACCGAACTCGGATCGTCACCCCGCACCACCATTGTCTCTGACAAAAGCGCGAATACGGTATTCAAGGTGAATGCGCGCAAAATCGTCATTAAAGGCATTTGCTGGCACGGACAGGCTAACGCCGGAACTGTCGACACCTCTCTCAAAGTCACCGTCACGCCTGAACAGTGCAGCAACATTCAGCCATTCTTTGAAAATACGATTGTTGGAGGCCAGATCGTCAATATCTTCTGCTTCAAGGCTCAAAGCACCGGGGGAACTGTCTTTAAACTGCAGGATACGCTCGACAGTAAATTCGATCAGATCTACAGCTCCAGTACCTATTCCCGTGTGTTTGATGTCGGCTGGTCAAATACACCAAAGGGAAACTGGGACCACTCAACAGCGATTGAGCTGTGTAATGCTAACTTCCAGTCGGGCTATGGGGACGCCACGCTCTACATGCCGCGCGTCACGCAGGGAGTCATGCGTAACGTCTGGATTGAGCACACGACTAACCCGGGTGATCTGTCGGACGGGGGCTGGAACATCGAAACGCTTAACATTGAAGATTGCGCCACGCCGCTCAATCTCAACAATGCCCGCGTGGTGATGCGTCATATCAACCTGCAGGCGGGGGCGAAAATCACCAATGATATAGCCGGAAACAAATGGCTATCGACTTTTGAATATGGCTACCGTCGGGATGAGAACTACGGCACGTTCATGACCGGTTCACTGCGTGCCGGCTATTACAGTGGCTATAAAGTGGTGAACAACACCGCTACCGATAACTGGTATCGGCTGGGGCAGCTCTATTTCCCGGCGCCTAACCAGCAATGGGTGATGGAGCTGATCGGTAAAGCGGATGCCACCACGCCGTCCGGCACCGCCGGTTCACCGGTAAATATGCCGGCCACAGGTAAAACCCTGATCAACCTGCAGCGACTGGAGACGGTCTGGGCCGATGCTTACCATATGGGACAACCTTCTGTGCTGGACATTCGTTATGGCCGGGTAGGGACCACCTATGCCGTAATCTGGGTCAAGCTGAAAGCCAATAGCGGCGAGACCATGTTCAATCTGAAGACCACGGGTCCCACCCGGTTTGATACCGGTTCCTGCTCGCTGTTCCAGTCAGATATGACGATGGTTGATGACATCACCAAAATCAGCAACCTGAAACCCGCTGCACGTTTCGGCATGCACAATGGGCTGGCGGGTATCGGTGCCAACGAGAAAGGGGTGGTGACGCTGGCGACTGCGGCGGGTACACCGACTAACAAGACCGCGCCGACCGGTTTTGTGCTGATCAATATCAACGGCGTGGATCGTAAGGTTCCTTACTACGACTGATGATCGGCATATTTTGGGCGAGGTGTGAGCCTCGCCCTTTTTTGCTCTGTGGGTATCTCCACTTCTCTTTATGTCGGCAGGAACGCATCGCTGCAGAGCCCTGCCAGGCTGCTTCCCTGAGAGAGTCTCGCGCTTTCATGTTCTCCAGTCGACGGATTACGATTAATTTGAATTAGGAGTTGCGTCACTGTGAGAAGTGTGGCCTAATGAATCGTCGGTTTGATTAACAGACACTATCAAAGTAAGTAACCAAAGCAGTTCTCATCTCTAAGTTTGTCGCGAGACATCCCTTCTTTTTGAGTCTTCTCTTACGTTCTGATTAAAATCTGTTCTCAGGCCATTATGCCGGAAGGCTCGATATATTAAGGATTTAAGCATGTCTAACAAAATTCGCGGTACCGTTAAATGGTTTAACGCAGAGAAAGGCTTCGGTTTCATTTCTCCTGCAGACGGCAGCAAAGATGTATTCGTACATTTCTCTGCAATCCAGGGCACCGATTTCCGTTCATTAGATGAAGGTCAGCAAGTTGAATTCACAGTAGAAAATGGCGCCAAAGGCCCAGCTGCTGCGAACGTTGTTGGTCTCTAAGGACTGAAAATTACTTTTAAGTGTCCTCACTGTAATGGCTCACAGTTTCGTACATCACATTTTGATGTTACAAGAGCCAATCCGCATGGAGCGAAATGCATTTTCTGCAAATCTGTCGTCGTTCAGGTGAACATGGCAAGGATTGCAACTCAGAGCCAGCTTCGCGCGCTCTGATAAAGGCTAGTGAGCTTTATAGCGTTGTTGCATTTATAGTAATAAAAGGTCGCCTCTGGCGGCCTTTTTTGTGTCCGCTATTCCTGTCCTCAAACCTCAAACCTCAAACCTCAAACCTCAAACCCTTCCTGCACGCGTCGGGTGACGTCAGCTTTCTTTGTCTCGGAAACAGTGTTAACCGCCTGAAATCTATCCGCTCTCCATCATCGCGTAAAAAAAGACCCGCCGGGGCGGGCCGTTAAGAAGGATTAACGCAGTACGGGTTGCAGAGAAAGCTTGCCAGTATTGAACACGCTCATCGCCTGTGCCATGCGCTCGGCCTGATCCTGCAGTGCCTGAGAGGCGGCTGATGCTTCCTGTACCAGCGCGGCGTTCTGCTGCGTTACCGCTTCCATCTGAGTAATTGCCTGATTGATTTCATGGATGCCGCTGCTCTGTTCGCTGCTGGCGATCGTGATTTCGCTCATAATGTTTGCCACGCTCTGCACGCTGTTCACCACTTCACCGATGGTTGAACCTGCATGCGTCACCAGTTTGCTGCCTTCATCGACTTTAGCGACAGAATCTTCAATCAGCACCTTAATCTCTTTGGCTGCGGAAGCTGAGCGCTGTGCCAGATTACGCACTTCACTTGCCACGACGGCAAAGCCACGACCCTGTTCACCCGCGCGCGCGGCTTCTACGGCGGCGTTAAGGGACAGGATATTGGTCTGAAAGGCAATCGAGTCGATAACGCTGATAATATCGACAATTTTGCGTGAGGAGAGGGCGATGGCTTCCATCTTCTCGATGACCTGCTCCATGACCACGCCACCTTCACGTGCCACGCTGGAGGTGGTGGAAACCAGGTGATTAGCTTCACGCGCGTTGTCGGCATTGTGTTTCACCGTCGACGTCATCTGCTCCATCGCAGAGGCGGTCTCTTCCAGGGAGCTGGCCTGCTGCTCAGTTCGGGTTGAGAGATCAAGGTTGCCGCTGGAAATCTGCGTTGATGCAACCGCGATAGTGTCGGAGCCGGTACGCACTTCCGTCACAATTGATAGCAGGTTATCGTTCATCCGCTGCAATGCCTGCATCAGAACACCTGTTTCATCGCGTGAGGTCACCTGCATCTGGGTACTCAGATCGCCGGCCGCCACACGTTCAGCGACATCAACAGCTGCAACCAGCGGGCGTACGATTGAACGGGTCAGGAAGTAGCCCAGCATGATAGAAGCAAGAATGGCCAGTGCGGAGAAAATCAGCGTGATGGAGATAGCAGACTGGCCGTTTTCCACAATACCCTGACCTTCAGTCCGCAGCTGTGCATCCTGAGAGTTGGCAAAATCCACGGCATCCTGCAGGAATTTATTCTGGGTAGCCGTCATTGATTTCAACACATAGATGCTTGCTGCATCAAAGTTGCCCGCTTTTACCAGGGTAATTAATTCGGCTTTAACCTTTTCAAATGCCTGAGAAGAGGCCAGCAGACCGGCGATCTTTTTCTTACCGATTGGCGTGACCTGAATGTCTTCAATCCTTTTCATGGCGCGGTTGGTACGTTGCGTGGCTTCATCCAGCTGACCATAACGTTTCACATTATTTTCCGGATGTGTCGTGTCGATCACCATGCCGCGCAGGTATTTGATCTGATCGTTGACGCCATCGCGCACATCAAATGCCAGTCGTACTTTCACATAGCGATCATCAACGATCGACGAGATCGCCGTATTGATATTGTTAATTCTGGTAATAGATGTCACACCAATCACTATCAGTAACGTCACAATAATGCCGAAGGCTGCTGCAAGCCGCATTCCGACCTTCATATTCCTGATGCTGAACATGTTCTTTTCCCCGTTATTGTATTAATCAATTTATTAGCAACACTCAGATTCCCTGCTGTTGTACGCAAAGCCGTGCTGAAGTCTGTGGTCACAGCCGCAGGCAAAATGTGATCTCGCGCATACAGTTATCGGAGTGCGGAGTTGTATCTTTAATAATTTTTAAGTAATCACGCAGCGTGAATAAATAATCAGTGAAAAGCATCAGAAAAGGTTAACAAACGAGCGGAGGCGGAATTCAGGCAAAAAAAAGGGCTGTCAGCAGTGGTGCTGACAGCCCGATCCAGACAAACATGAATGGATTCAGAAAACTAAAAAGTAGAGGCCTACCCAGAACGCGACGCTTAAACTGACGGCGCTAATCCAGGCCAGCTGACGTAAACGGCCACGCAATACCTTTTGAGGAGAAGGCGTCGCAGGTGCGGGCGTAACAGGTAAAGTTTCAATGTGCATAGTCGTTTCCTGGTCAGGTCAGCGATTCCGCTGATCAAAAAAGTAAAAGTGTGCCGGGCATTCTTTGCGGCCCGTGTTCACTTAACGGGCGGTATCGAGAACGTTGAAAATCACGTCTGAAAGTTCATTCAGCTCAAACTTTGCCACATAGCCGTCGGCTCCCACTTTACGCACGTGGTCTTCGTTGGCGCTTCCAGAGAGTGAGGAGTGGATCACGACCGGCAGCGTTTTCAGAATCGGGTCACGCTTGATGTTGCGGGTCAGCGTAAAGCCATCCATCTCAGGCATCTCCAGATCGGTCAGTACCAGGGCAATTTTGTCGTGAATCGACTCGCCTGAAGCCTGCACTTCCTGGCTTAGCTGCTTAATTTTTTCCCAGGCATCAAGGCCGGTGTTAAACATCAGCGCCGGAATGCCCATGCTCTTCAGTCCCTGCTCCAGCAGCTGACGCGCGACTTTGGAATCTTCTGCCACAATTGCAACCGCACCCGGGCGATAGTTGAAGGCACGCGGTTTGGCCGCTTCAGGCTCGACGCCGCGTGACGACGGGATGATGTCATACAGGATTTGCTCAACGTCCAGCACCATCGCCAGCTCGCTGCCCTGCTTATCGGTGTCCAGGCAGGCGATGCTGGTAATGTTGCGACCGCCGATACCGGCTTCAGCGGTATGGACCTGGCTCCAGTCGAGACGCACGATGTTATCCACGGATTCCACGGCAAATGCCTGGGTGTTACGGGCATACTCGGTGACCAGTAGCAGGTTAAGGCCCGTTTCAGGTACGCAACCTGCCACAGCAGGCAGGTCGATGACCGGAATGAACTGACCGCGAATACTGGCCATACCCAGCAGCGGCGAACTCATTCCCGCGGCTTTGGTGATGGTCTGCATTGGTACAATTTCACGCAGCTTGAAGACGTTAATGCCAAACAGCTCAGACTTGCCTTTCAGCTGATCAGAACCTAAGCGAAACAGCAGCAGCTCAAACTTGTTCGATAATGCGAGGTTCGCTCTCTCATCGATCTCTTTCTGAAAATTATCCATGGTTGCCTCTGCATTAACGCAGCTGGTGAAATAGGGTGTGAACAGGTTATCGGCAGCAAACGGAAAAAGGTGAGAAGAGAAAGGTGAAATAAAACGGACGCCAATTATTGTGCCAGGCTTAACCCTGAAGGTTCAACATGGACACCTTTCCAATAAAGGAGTGTGAAATGAAAAAAGTGATTTTAGCGTCGTTGCTGGTGATGATGAGCGCGGGTGTGTCGGCTGAAGAGGGCGGATACAAAGCGGGTGATGCGCCACCGCCGCAGCACAAGCAGGATGCGGGCTATAAAGGCTCAGAAGATACCGGTCAGACACATATTGATCAGATCCGCGACTTCCGTCAGGGCGGGTATGTGACGCTGGAAGGTTACATCGTAAAGAAAGAGCAGGGCGAGCGCTATCAGTTCCGCGACAACACCGGTACGTTACCGATTATCGCACCGAAGAAGACCTTTGATGGTAAAACCTACTCCGCGGAAGACAAAGTACGTGTCAGTGGTAAGGTACAGGGCAAAGGGGATAAAACCACGCTGCATGTGACACAAATCGAAGAGCCATAAGAAATCGGGCGAGGTAATAACCTCGCCCGATTTTATTCAGTCCTTCAGCAGAATCGCCCGGCAGGTTTTGCCTTTGATTTTGCCCTGCTTGAGTTTCACCAGTGCCGCTTTAGCGTGGTTCGCTTCAATCGCCACGTAGGCATGGGTTGGGGTCAGAACGATTTTACCGATCTGATCGGCGCGATAACCCGCTTCACCGGTCAGCGCACCCAGAATGTCTCCCGGACGCATCTTGGCTTTACGACCACCATCAATACACAATGTCATCATTGCGGCAGGCAGAGGCTTGCTGCTGCCTTTTTTCAGCGTGCTGGCAGAAACCCACGGCAGTTTTTGCTGCAGGAAATCCTCCAGTGCATGTGCGCGCGCCATTTCATCGGCAGCAACCAGGCTGACGGCAACGCCATGTTCGCCTGCACGTGCTGTACGACCGATGCGGTGCAGGTGGATTTCAGGATCCCAGGCAAGCTGGTAGTTGACCACCATCGCCAGTGATTTAATGTCGAGTCCGCGTGCCGCGACATCAGTGGCAACCAGTACGCGTCCACTGCCGTTAGCAAAACGGATCAGCACACGTTCGCGATCGCGCTGTTCCAGGTCACCATGCAATGGCAGGGCGCTGATATCACGCGCGTTAAGCGCCGCAGCGACATCGTCACATTCACGTTTGGTGTTGCAGAAGACCACACAGGATGAGGGCTGACGGTCGCTAAGCAGCGCGATGAGCAGACCCAGTTTTTCATTGTGGCTGGCTTCAAAGAACTGCTGGTCAATTGAAGGCAGTTCGCTGACTTCTTCAGTTACCACGCTCAGCGCATCACGCTGGAAGCGGGTACTGATGGCGGTGATGCCGTCGGGCCACGTAGCGGAAAAGAGCAGCGTCTGCCGCGAGGCGGGCGTCGCCTCAATGATAGTTTCCATATCATTGAGGAAACCCATCTCCAGCATCCGATCTGCCTCATCCAGTACCAGCGTGTTGAGCTGGTCCAGTTTGAGGTTTTCGCGGTTGATGTGGTCGAGGATACGACCCGGCGTGCCGACCACGATATGCGGTGGATGCACCAGCGAGTCACGCTGTGCACTCATCGGTTGTCCGCCACACAAGGTGAGGACTTTGATATTTCGGGTGAAGCGGGCCAGCTGGCGCAGCACGTTGCCCACCTGATCGGCCAGTTCCCGGGTTGGACACAGGATGAGTGCCTGAGTCTGAAAGCGGGTGCTGTCAATATGGTGCAGTAAACCAATACCAAAGGCAGCCGTTTTACCGCTGCCGGTTTTCGCCTGCGCACGCACGTCGCGTCCCTGCAGAATGGCGGGCAGCGTAGCAGCCTGCACGGGCGTCATGCTGGTGTAGCCCATCTCGCGCAGGTTATCGAGCTGGCTGTCGGGAAGCGAATTGAGGGTAGAAAAAGCGGTCACGGGCGCGGCCTCTGAGGCTGAAAGTGTAGGGCATTATTGCGGGGCAAGTCTGGCAGAAAGCACGCCTGACAGCAACGGGAACCTCGATGGTTAACGGTATGAAACTATCTCTGCCGGTACGCTTAGGAATAGACTGAAGTTTGCCTGGAAAAGACGGTTTTTTTTAATCGATTCGCTGAATGTAAAGCTTTTCATTTCAAAGTGATAATTTACCAGGACCATGCATTGTTTTATAACCCTCCGTTTTTAAATATTTATTTCATTGTTAATCAGATGATTCCTTAATAATCACTCCAGTAATAGAATTAATCATTAAAAAATATCACTCTCCGTGCCGATAAAAATCCTGAGCTAATTGCTTTATATTTAGCGCGCCATATTCCTGGTACAACGACCGGTAGAGGGTATTTGCATTGAGTAAACGCATCCAGGGACCACATGAAAATGTGCTTAAAATAGTAGGCCGCGCCGTACTGACACTGCATATTCATGGAGAGGGCTTATCGGCTGATAAGATCGCTTCGATGATTGCGTGTTATGCGGAAGATGAGCCCTGTGATCAGGAAGATCGTCGCTTATACGCGCTGGCAATGGAACTAATGTCGAATAATCAATGGGCCAAAAGCGCGTAACCCGCACTTCGCTCAGGTAAATGCAGAGCCTCCCTTGTGGAGGCTCTGTTGTTTTTGGGGGAGGGCTGGCTCGCGGCCGATTGAGTCTGGCTCAGTGAAACGGGTGGTGGCCCGCGATGCTTTGCTTCAGGCGCAGGCTCCCATCACTTCACGTCAGGTGGTCGTCTGTTAACCCAATGCGGTTTTGCTGTGTCAGGCGGAGGCCAGCGCAAACACCGGTTTACCGCGCGAGAAGGTCGCGACGACGGGCGAAATTCGGGCTACGGCTTCGGCGGAACAGCTTGCCGCCACCAGCATCATACTCGCGTCATCGCCCGTCACGGGCCACTGGCGTTGACCCTGAGCAGAGAGTGGCAGCCGGTCGCCTGTGGCAATCGCCAGCGCCCGCGACAGCGAGAATTCATCCGAGCCGCGATAGAGTTGTGCGTAAAGATTCGCTTTTTCCAGCATGCTGCCCGTGCCAAAGGGTGACCAGTGATCGATGACGCTGTCTGTGCCGGTCATCACTTTCACACCCGCTTTCTGTAGCTGCGGAACTGGCATGGTGAGCTTGCCGATCGGCAGCGTGGAGGCGACGCTGAACTGCTGCTCCGCCAGCCCTTCGATCATCCTGTCCAGCGCACTGCCGGTCAGGGTCGCCAGCGCGAAACCGTGGCTCAGCGTCACTTTGCCTTTTAGCACCGGATTCTTCGCCACGGTGTCAATCATGTACTGAATCGCCGCCACGCCAGCAGGGGAGGTTTCATGCAGATGAATATCCACGCCGCGCTGGTAATCGAGCGCAATCTGGAACATCGCATCCAGCGACCTCTCCATCGCACCATCGACATTGGTGGGATCCAGCCCGCCGACATACTCAACGCCGTGCTGCATTGCTTCGCGCATCAGCCCGTCAACCTGCGAGTGCAGCAGGCCGTGCTGCGGGAAGGCAACGATCTCGCAGGGAAAATCGGGGTGCCGGGCTAATGCCGCCTGCAGATGTTCCAGGCTCCTAAGGCCGCTGACCGGATCAATGTTGCAATGGCTGCGGGCGCTGGTGGTGCCTTTGGCGTGGAGCAGAGCGATCAAGGCTTCAGCGCGCGCCTGAGAGTGCGGCAGCAGTTGCGGAATCAGGACTTGTTCGCGCGCAATCATATCCATGATGGTTTTGCCCTGACGGGGACGCGGAGCCTGCCACGGGCCGCCGTAGAAGGTTTTATCCAGGTGAATGTGCATATCCTGCGTGGCGGGCAGCAGCAGGGCATCCTGTGCGTCCCAGGACGGCAGCGTGCTGTCGCCCTGGCCTGCGGGCACCAGCTGGTCAATTTTACCGTCGCGTACGCTGATGTCGTAACGCCCGGTCCGGGTCGCGACGATTTCGTCATCCTCGCGAATAAACCCTTCTTCCAGCCTCACATTGCGCAGCAGGTAGTGATCCTGCTGTGGCAGGGCGGTGGATTGGTCGGGATTGATAGCGGGTGAAGGTGAGGACGTGGCGGCACTGGCCTGCCCGAGACCGGCGGCCAGTAAGCCGCCTGCGGCGGTCCAGCGAACACCTTGTCCAAGGAAATCGCGGCGGCTCGGTGAAGAGGAAATAGGCATCAGAGGCTCCTGCAAAGTGAACAAGACATTAATCTGACAAACGACGCTTCACCCTGCTGCGTTATTTTCCACTGACGACTATTCGATATCTCACTGCCAGCGCAGCTGACCAAAGGCCGCCAGTGACTCTGCCAGTTCGCGCTGCAACGGATCCTGCGGCTGGCGGCAGAACAGTGCCAGTTCAAAGGTATCAATCAACGGCAGTCCCTGCTCAGGACCCAGCACCCGATGTTGCGGCAGGCGGCAGCTGGCGGGCAGTAACGTGAGTCCCAGTCCCTGAGCACTGGCGGCGGCCAGCGCGACCAGGCTGGCGCTGCTGTAGCTAATGCGCCAGCTTCGACCCAGCGCATCCAGCGTCTGGCACACCTCATCACGATAGAGCCCCTGCTGGGGAAACAGCACCAGCGGCACCGGCGTCTGTTCAAAGCAGGGCCACTCCGCGCTGTCGAGCCACAGCAGGGGTTCGGGACGCGACGCCATCGGACGCTCGCCGTAAGGCTGCTTGATCAGCATGATGTCGAGCTCTTCACGCTGCCAGGCGCGACGCAACTCCACCTGCATGCCACTCATCACATCCAGCCGCAACTGCGGATGGTCGCGGCTGAAGTGCGCCAGCAGGCCGGCAGTGGGTGCAGCGAAATCCTCCGGCACGCCAAGGCGCAACACGCCGTCGCGCCACTGGTCACTCAGCACATCGTGCGCTTCGCCATTCAGAGCAATAATCCGGCGGGCGTAGCCTAAAAGTTTTTCGCCCTCTTCGGTGATCTGCACCTGATGCGAGGTGCGAACCAGCAGTTCCTTTCCTAACATCTCTTCAAGACGTCGCACCTGCTGGCTGACAGTGGATTGCGACAGGTGCACTCTGTCGGCGGCGCGGGTAAAGCTGAAGGTTTCACACACCGCCACAAAGCTAAGCAACTGCTGCGGGGTAAACATGGGCTGACGATTCATTTTTCCACTACCTGGCAGAGTAATATTTCATTTCCAGATAGTAGCGACTGCTGCCAGGCTGGCAACCTTTAACTGCTTGGATCTCAGATGAAGAGAGAGAACAATCTGCTGCTGGCGGCGCTGGTGCTGGCAGGACTCAATATGCGGCCACTGATGACTTCGGTCAGTCCGTTACTCGGCCAGTTGCGGCAGAGCATTGGTCTGTCGTCACTGGCGGCATCGCTGCTACCTGCGGTGCCGATGATGATGATGGGCGCGATTGCGTTAATCAGCGCCCCGCTGATGCAGCGTTTTGCGGTGCGCAGACTGCTGCTCGGCGGTCTGGTGCTGCTGTTGCTGGCGCTGGTGAGTCGGCTGTTGGTTACTGATGGCCGCTGGCTGGTGCTGACTGCCGTGCCGGGTGGGGCAGGCATTGGCATTGTACAGATGGCGATGCCGGGATTGATCCGTCAGCGTTTTGGCAGCCGGAGCGCCGGCGTGACCGGACTCTGGGCCGCCGCGCTGATGGGTGGCGGCGGAATTGGCGCGGCTATCTCGCCGTGGCTGAGCGCACATTTTGGCTGGCAGGGCGCGCTGAGTAGCTGGGCGCTGCCGGTGGTGCTGGCTATTCTGGTCTGGCTGTTTATCACCACCGCGCCGCCCACAGCCCGGACAGAGGCAGCAGAGATGCCTTCGCTGTGGCGAAAAACCCGTGCCTGGACGCTGGCGCTGAGCTTTGGACTGGTGAACGGAGGATATGCCATCTGTGTTGCCTGGCTGCCTGACTTTTATCATCAGCTCGGCTGGAGCACACAGGCGGGCGGTTCACTGCTTGGTATGATGATCGCCTGTCAGGTCTCGGGTGCGCTGCTGTTGCCGTTGCTGGCTCGGGGCCGCGATCGTCGTCCGCTGTTGCTGTTCACGCTGGCGATGCAGCTCAGCGGCATGCTCGGCTTTCTGCTTGCGCCACAAGGGGCGCCGTGGCTCTGGGCGGGGATTGCGGGCGTCGGACTGGGCGGGGCGTTTCCGCTGGCACTGGTGCTGGCGCTGGATCATCTTGATAAACCCCAGACTGGCGCACGGCTGGTGGCCTTTATGCAGGGCGTCGGCTTTATTATTGCGGGCAGCATGCCGTTTATCGCCGGTCAGCTGCATGCGTTCACCGGCCAGTTCGCCAGCATCTGGATTCTGCAGGCGGCGGTTACGCTGCTGCTGGTCGTCCTGACTCTGCGTTTCCATCCACGCAGCTATCAGCGGGCCTTTCCCGGCGTGAGTAGCTGATTTTGGTCGGACCAATCAAAGCAATAATTTTCTCTGGTTCACACTCCAGAAATATTCGCGCAACTTCTATTGCCACGGATTAACAATACATTAACTATCTCTTGCCACAAGCCCCGATAAAGCATTTTGGTCTGACCAATTCGGGGCGCAGGGCATGCAGCGCTGCGGCTACATGCTTCGTCACCTCTTCCTCTGGAGATACTGGCATGCAGATCTGGCAACAAAACTACGATCCGCTGGGTAATATCTGGCTCTCAAGCCTTGTTGCTCTGATCCCGATTCTCTTTTTCTTCTTTGCGCTGATTAAGCTGAAGATGAAAGGCTATCTGGCGGCTACCACTACAGTGGTGCTGGCGCTGTTGGTGGCGTTGTTTCTCTATCAGATGCCGGTTGCACAGGCGCTGGCTGCCGTGGGTTATGGCTTTCTCTATGGATTGTGGCCGATTGCCTGGATTATTGTCGCGGCGGTATTTGTCTACAAGATCTCAGTCAAAACCGGTCAGTTCGATATTATCCGCGCCTCTATCCTCTCGATTACGCCCGATCAGCGTCTGCAGATGCTGATTGTCGGCTTCTCATTCGGGGCTTTCCTGGAGGGTGCTGCAGGCTTTGGTGCGCCAGTGGCGATTACTGCCGCGCTGCTGGTGGGACTCGGCTTTAATCCACTCTACGCCGCCGGCCTCTGCCTGATTGTAAACACCGCGCCGGTCGCCTTTGGTGCGATGGGCATTCCGATTATCGTGGCGGGCCAGGTGACCGGGCTGGACAGTTTTGCCATCGGTCAGATGGCTGGACGCCAGCTGCCGCTGCTGACCCTGATTGTGCTGTTCTGGATCATGGCGATCATGGATGGCTGGCGAGGCGTGAAAGAGACCTGGCCAGCGGTGGTTGTCGCGGGCGGATCCTTTGCCATTGCCCAGTTCCTCAGCTCCAACTTCCTGGGGCCTGAACTGCCCGATATTATCTCGTCACTCGCCTCGCTGGTTTCGCTGACGCTATTCCTGCGGGTCTGGAAACCGGTGCGTATCTTTCGGTTTGCCGATGCAGAGGCGAAGCAGGGCGATCCGCTGCTGCCTCCGCAGAAGTATCGGCTGGGCCAGGTGATCCGTGCCTGGATGCCGTTCCTGTTTCTTACTGCCACCGTCACGCTCTGGAGCCTTCCGCCGTTTAAAGCGCTGTTTGCCAAAGGCGGTGCGCTCTATGACTGGGTGCTGGCTGTGCCGGTTCCGATGCTGAATGAGCTGGTGGCGCGGATGCCACCGGTCGTCAGCAGTGCGACGCCTTATCCGGCAATCTATAAACTGGATCTGGTTTCCGCCACGGGTACCGCCATTTTAATCGCAGCCATCATCGCTATGCTGTTCCTGCGCATGAAACCAAAGGCGGCGTTGCAGACCTTTGGTGAAACGCTGAAAGAGCTGGCGTTGCCAATCTACTCCATCGGAATGGTGCTGGCGTTTGCGTTTATCTCCAACTATTCCGGCCTCTCTGCGACGCTGGCACTGGCGCTGGCACACACCGGCCACGCATTTACCTTCTTCTCGCCGTTCCTCGGCTGGCTGGGTGTCTTCCTGACCGGATCAGATACCTCATCGAATGCACTTTTTGCCGCGTTACAGGCCACCACTGCCCAGCAGATTGGCGTCTCCGATATTTTGCTGGTGGCGGCGAATACCACCGGCGGCGTGACCGGTAAGATGATCTCGCCGCAGTCGATCGCCATCGCCTGTGCAGCGGTCGGGCTGGTGGGGAAAGAGTCCGACCTGTTCCGGTTTACCGTTAAACACAGCCTGATTTTCACCTGTATGGTCGGTGTGATTACCACACTTCAGGCCTATGTCTTCCCGTGGATGATCCCATGAACAGCCATGTCGATCCGCTGGTGATGCGCCTCCGGGCGTATATCACCGAACATCAGCTTGAACCGGGTATGCGACTGCCCGCCGAACGTCAGCTCTCTGCGGAGCTTGGCGTCTCCCGCTCCTCGCTGCGGGAAGCGATACAGCAGTTGATCAGCAGCGGAATGCTGATCAGCCGACGTGGGGGCGGCACCTGGCTCCGTCAGCAGCTGGCACCCTGGTCGGAGCAACGCATCGTCGAGCCGATTCGTCAGTTACTGCGCGACGATCCCGACTACCGTTACGACATTCTGGAGGCGCGCCATGCCATCGAGGCCAGCACCGCCTGGCATGCCGCACTGCGCGCCACCGACAGCGACAAAGAGAAACTGCAGTTCGCTTTCGACGCCACCCTGAAACTCAAGGAGAGTGACGATCCCGATCTCGCCGCGCAGGCGGATGTGCGCTTCCACCTGGCGATTGCCGAGGCGTCGCACAATGTGGTGCTGCTGCAGACCATGCGTGGTTTTTTTGAGCTGCTGCAGTCATCGGTGATGCAGACCCGTCAGCGCATGTACACCCAGCCTGCGATTTTCGGCCGCCTGACGGAACAGCATCAGGCGCTGCTTGATGCAATCCTTGCGGGCGACGCCGAAGCGGCCCGTCAGTCGGCGATGCACCATCTGGGTTTTGTGCACACCACCATGAAAAGCCTGCATGAAGATGAAGCGCGTCAGGCGCGCATCACCCGTTTACCGGATAACGACATACGCAACCCTAAGGAATCTGACTGATGATTATCTCAGCTGCCAGTGATTATCGCGCCGCCGCGCAACGTATCCTGCCGCCGTTCCTGTTTCACTATCTTGATGGCGGTGCCTACGCCGAGCATACCCTGCGACGTAACGTGGAGGACCTGTCTGACGTGGCGTTGCGTCAGCGCATCCTGAAGAACATGTCGGAACTGAGCCTTGAGACAACATTATTTAATGAAACGTTGTCGATGCCGGTTGCGCTCGCACCGGTCGGTCTGTGCGGCATGTATGCCCGTCGGGGCGAAGTACAGGCCGCGCGCGCCGCCGCTCTGAAAGGCATTCCGTTTACGCTGTCGACGGTCTCGGTTTGCCCGATTGAAGAGGTGGCCCCGCAGATCAACCGCCCAATGTGGTTCCAGCTCTATGTGCTGCGTGATCGCGGGTTTATGCGCAATGCGCTGGAACGCGCCAAAGCCGCCGGTTGCTCAACGCTGGTGTTTACCGTGGATATGCCGACGCCGGGTGCACGCTATCGCGATGCGCACTCCGGGATGAGCGGTAATCATGCGGCGCTGCGTCGATACTGGCAGGCGGTTACTCATCCACAATGGGCACTGGATGTGGGCCTGCAGGGGCGTCCACACGATCTGGGGAATATCTCCGCCTATCTGGGTAAGCCGACCGGGCTGGAAGATTATATCGGCTGGCTGGCGAACAACTTTGATCCCTCGATCAGCTGGAAAGATCTGGAGTGGATCCGCGAGTTCTGGGACGGACCGATGGTGATCAAAGGTATTCTCGATCCGGAAGATGCGCGGGATGCGGTGCGCTTTGGCGCAGACGGCATCGTGGTCTCGAATCATGGCGGACGTCAGCTGGATGGTGTGCTCTCTTCGGCGCGGGCGCTGCCCGCGATTGCCGATGCCGTCAAAGGTGACATCACGATTCTGGCGGACAGTGGCATTCGTAACGGGCTGGATGTGGTGAGAATGATCGCGCTGGGCGCAGACAGCGTGCTGCTGGGAAGGGCCTTTATTTATGCTCTGGCGACCCACGGTCAGCGCGGTGTTGAAAACCTGCTGAACCTGATTGAGAAGGAGATGCGCGTTGCCATGACACTGACCGGCGCAAAATCCATTAGTGAAATCACCCGCGATTCACTGGTCCAGGCGGAGGCGTTGCTGGCCCCAGCAAGCACAACGCCACGTCCGCGTGCGGTGAATTAGCCTGCGAAAATGAATGCATTGTCTATACTTAGCTTCTTTACCAACAGGAGGAATGACATGACCATTCACAAGAAAGGTTCGGCGCACTGGGAAGGCGATATCAAAGGTAAAGGCACCGTCAGCACCGAGAGCGGCGTGCTGAGCCAGCAGCCTTATGGCTTCAATACCCGTTTTGAAGGCGGTAAAGGCACCAACCCGGAAGAACTGATTGGTGCAGCGCATGCAGCCTGTTTCTCTATGGCGCTGTCGCTGATGCTGGGTAACGCGGGTCATCCGCCGGAAAGCATTGATACCACGGCCGACGTGTCGCTGGACAAAAAAGGCGACGGCTTTGCCATCACCAAAGTGGCGCTGACCAGCACCATCTCTCTGCCAGGCATTGATGCGTCAACTTTCGACGAGATTATCAATAAAGCCAAAGCAGGCTGCCCGGTTTCTCAGGTTCTGAATGCGGAAATTACGCTGGATTACACCCTGAACAACTGATGCCGGCGACGGGTCGCCTTTTGGTGGCCCGGACGTTATGCTATCCCCTCGGTCCTGTTACTGACCGAAACTGATGCGCCTTCTGGCGCATCTTCGCTTTCTGATGAGAGGAAACCGAGGTGACAAGATACCGGGCGGCCAAAAAGTACTGGAAGATGGTGCTGGTTCTTTTATGCATTTGCGGTGGTCTGCTGTTGATTCGCTGGGCCGCCATGATCTGGGCATGAGTCGATGAAGGGGACCGGGCGTCACACGCCGTGCAACGTTTTGATGGTGATGATTGCGCTGGAAGGGGAGCTCTGCCGGCTCACAGCCTCATGTCTGCCGGGATAATCGTGTTATTCAGACAAAGGCATCTTCACGCCGTTGTTTTGCCCGCACGTCACTGCGCGCAATGCGATACGCTTTGCGGGGATCGCCCACCACAAATTCAAAGGTTGGCGTGTAGTAAAATGGCAACCAGCCGCCATAGCTGCTCTCCCACTCCCATCGGACGGGGCAGGGCCACAGAATGCCATCATACAAAAGATAGTATACCCAGCGTCCACCAGGACGACGGGGGCGTGATGTTTTCATGGGATTCACTACGGTAATGGTTAACAACAGCTTATATTTTGTACGCTAAAGCGCCAGCTTGCAATGTTACAGCGCCGCTTTATTGAACCTGGTCCTGAATTAGCGATGGACCTCTCCGCAAAGCAGGACCACATTCGGCCTGACTTTATGAATGCGGTTCGCCATCGTTTCGCAGTCGACCTTTGTCGGATAGATGCGCTCCGAGACCGGCAGCGCTTCGCAGGCATCGTAGCCGCACGCGCTCACTAACAACACAAATCCTATCAACATAGTTCCTCTCCTTTGCACGGTCTGGTGGTACGGACTGCGGTGCTTTTTATCCCTTTTTAACATCCAGTATAGACAAACGTGACGGTGCGGCATTGTCAGTGTGAGCTATGGTCCGCCCGCAGGGTCATGCCGGCGTCTGTCAGCGTGTAAGAAGAGGAGTGATGCCTGCATTAACCCGCGAAATACCAGGCGGGCAGCAGCGCAATCAGGTTATTCAGGGTGTGGAGGAAGATGGGCAGCGCCAGACTGTTGCTCCGCAGCCGGGCATAGCAGAGCAGCAGTGAAAACAGCGTCAGGGCGATAAGCGTCTGCCAGTGCACATACTGCGTATGCATTACCGCAAACAGCAGCGAGGTGAGCAGCATACAGGCAAAGCGGCTACGTGGCGCCCACAGCAGAAAACCCTGTAAGAGAAAACCGCGGAACAGCACTTCTTCAAAAACCGGCGCCAGCAACACGGCGGTCAACAGCAGGATAAGCAGCGAATTACGTCCCTGCTGCGCCTGCATCACCAGCCAGCCTTCCGGCTGCATAAATTGCATCTGTGCTGCCATCAGGACAAACAACGCGCCGGTAAAGAGCAGGGTTTGCAGGGTATAAAGTTCACCCAGCGGTAAATCGGTACGGCGCTGGCAGTAGAAGCGATAAAGCGGGTAGATCACAGCAAATTCAAACAGACAGAGCACGGGCACCAGCAGGCCGTCATTACGCAGCACGCCGTAATTAGGGAACAGGGTGATCAGCATGGTAACCAGGTAATAGACCACAAAGCTGCCGACGTAGAACAGCGTCAGGGTCACTCTGTCGGAATTGATGTTCATAGGCGACTCAGCCAGCGAAGGTAAGCGCATAGTAGCAATGCCCCCGATCGCTGTCGAGTCAGCCTGTAACACAATATTTAAGCGCAAAATGTTTATCGCAGACTAAACACCCGAGTGCCCGAGCCGATAACTGAGGAAACTAATCGGGTCAGCACCCTGTGTGGTATTGCCGGCCTTTCATCTCAACCCCTGGTTGTGTAGTGGGCACTCTTAATGACTTTTAATCCTCCGGCGCCACCCGCGTTGCCATTCAGACATGTTGCTGAAGATCGCACTGTCCGCTTTACGCGGCGCAGCCTCCGTGTCCTTTCGCTGCTGCTGTTTGGCGTGCTGGCGCTCTCGATGCTGATGGTGCTGACGATTGCGCAGCGGCAAAACAGCGTATCGGTTGAGCATGACCGGCTGCTGATGCAGCAGGCGTGGAAAAGTCGTCAGGAGGCGATGGTAACGGATATCCGGGATTATGCGTTCTGGGGCGAAGCCTGGCAAAATCTCCATGTCAGTGTGGACAAAGTCTGGGCGTTTGACGAAGAGAACTTTGGTCCAGGCCTGTATGAGGAGTATCACTACGAGGGTGTTTTCGTGGTCGATGGTAAAGGCCACACCCGTTATTCAGTCATTAACGGCAAACTGGTGGATACGCCGCTGGAGGCCTGGCTGGGCAAAGAGACCTCTGCATTTATTGCGGCGGCACGTCAGCTTAACAACAAAGCGATGCATCGTGATGTGCTGATCAATCATCTGCCCGCCATCGTGGTTGCTGCCCCTATCACCAGTGGCAAAGTGAGGGCGGTGACGCCAGTGGCGGGGCCTCCGTCCATCATGATATTTGTGAGTCTGTTTACGCCTGAAAAATTAAAGGCGCTGGGAACATCGCTGGATGTACGCGAACTGCGCGCGCCAGCCAGTGAGGAGGATGCCCTGCGTGAACCCCGGATGATGTTAACGTTGCCGATGGGCGACCCGATTGTGCTGCGCTGGACCTCAAAGATGCCTGGCATGGGCCTGATCTGGTTTTTGCTGCCACTGCTGATGTTGATGGCGATCATCATCGCCATAATTACCCGTCGCGTCAGTCGCCATGCGCTCTCAAATGCAATTATCTCTGATCGGCGTTTCGCTATGCTGGCGATCAGTCAGCAGGAGCTTGCCAACAGCGAAGCGCGGTTTCGCGATCTCGCTGAGGCGGCGTCAGACTGGATCTGGGAGACGGATGCAGAGGGCCGGCTAATCTATCTGTCAGCGCGCTTTCATACCGTTACCGGCCATGACATTACGCACTGGCTGGGGCGTCACATCGATCATCTGCTGACGCATCCCAGCCATTCGCTGGTTGCCTGGCTGCGACGTCAGGAGGAGGACGGACAGCAGATGCCGCTGCGCTGTCAGTTCATGTCTGCGCACGGCAATCGTCGCATCGGCCAGCTGGTGGCAAAAACCATCTGGCACGACGCGAAACGCATCGGGTTTCGCGGTACGGTATCGGATATCACTCAGGGTATGGAAGCTGAGGCGCGCATTCAGTTCCTGTCGCGTCACGACGTCTTAACCGGCCTGTCGAACCGCATGCAGCTGCTGGAGTTTCTGACGCTACACCTTGCAATAACGGATGGCTCCGCGCCGCTGACGCTGGTCACACTCGATCTTGATCAGTTCCGGCCGATTAACGAAACCTGGGGTCATGCAGCAGGCGACGAGGTTCTGAGCCAGATAGCACAGCGACTGAAGCGCTGTATTGGTCCGCAGGAGCTGGTGGCGCGGCTGAGTGGCGATGAGTTTGTGCTGGTATTACGTGAAGCGAACCGTGAGCGGGTCGCTCAGCGTTGTGCTCAGCTGGTGCATGAGGTTCAGCAACCGATCAGCACCGGCCAGCATGTCCACTATCTTACCATCAGCATGGGGATTGCCTGTGCACCTCAGGATGCCAGCCACCCGGAAGCGCTGCTGGAAATGGCAGATATTGCGCTGAATGAAGCGCGTGACGCGGGACGCAATCAGTGGGTCTGGTATGCCAATGAGATGACCAGCCAGCGGGAAGATAAACGTGAAATGGCGCGGCGGATTGAGAAAGCGCTGAAGAACAATGAGTTTCGCCTGCACTATCAGCCACGCTATCAACTGCTGACGGGGCAGCTGGCGGGCGCTGAGGCCCTGATTCGCTGGCAGATTGCCCCGGATCAATGGATAACGCCCGACCACTTCATTCCACTGGCGGAAGAGAGCGGTCTGATCGCCACCATCAGCGACTGGGTGCTGATGCGCGCCTGTGAGGATGCTCTGGGGTGGGGCGGCGAACGCTATGTTTCAGTCAATATATCGCCAATGGAGTTTCGCACCAGCGACCTGGTGCAACGAGTCGCGAACGCGCTCGAGAAAAGTGGCCTGCCGGCAACCCGGCTGGAGCTCGAAATTACTGAGAACGTTACCTTTGAACACCCACAGCATGCGCTGGAAATCATGCAGGGATTACGTTCGCTGGGTGTCCGGTTGACTGTTGATGATTTCGGCACCGGCTATGCCGCGCTGGGCTACCTGAAAACCTTCCCGTTTAATGGCCTGAAGATCGATCGTTCCTGGATGAAAGATTTCCCGGAGTCGCAGCAGGCACAGTCGGTGGTCGCGGGGATTATTGCGCTGGCTCGCGCCTTTGCCCTGACGATCACAGCAGAAGGCATTGAGACAGAAGCGCAGTTAAACCAGCTAAAACAGCTCTCATGCGAAGAAGGGCAAGGTTACTTCCTTGGCCGGCCGATGCCACTGGCTGCATTCAGAACGCTGCTGGAAAGAACGGCGCAAAATCAGCCTGAGATGGCTTAACGCACTTTGACCGCGAGGGCGGTCATTAGCATTGCGCAGACAACAAAAATAATCAGTTCCATTATGACCTCCACGGGGCTGGGTAAGAAAATTCTTAAGAAATTGTAGGGGTTCACGGTGACTTTTTTTGGCTGAAAATGCGATTAATCTCAAAAGGACGCCTGCCCAGCAGTTGGCTTAATCCTGCTGTAACAACTTTACCTTTTAAGGGTTCAGGTCTGCCGGCGCGTTTTGCTACTCTTGGGCAAGGTGTTACACGTCCAACAGGAGAATAAACGTGAGATTTTATGGAAAAGGGCTGCTGGTAGTCGGTCTGTTCGCATTAACCGCCTGTCAATCTGCCTCTCAACCCGACACTGCCCGTGTGGCGCAGGATCCCGACGCTGACCGCTGCGGCGCCTCACAGTTTCAACACTATATCGGCAAACCGTTGACCGCACTGCAGGGTCAGCACTTCGAACAGCAGGTGCGTCCGATCCCCTATAATTCAGCCGTCACCATGGACTTTAATCTCAACCGGCTTAATTTCCTGGCCGATAAAAATGGCAATATCAGCTCAGTTTATTGTGGCTAATGGCCAGAATGTCATAGGCTTGTCATAACAGCAGGCGAGGATAGCTGCGCGTTTGAGAAACTTCCTCGTCACACAATAGATAGTTCTCGTCTTGTTTATTCCCGCCCCGGCGGGAATTTTTTTAGCGTCCGCGGACCGGAACAGGAGCGAAGAAGAAGATGAAACGCATAGTGGCATTTCTGCCCACGTTGTTACTCAGCAGCACACTGGCGCATGCGTCCAGTGAAGACGCCTGGAAAAAGAGCCGCGAGGTGATGGTTCAGGCGTGCGTCAACGCCAGCCACCTGAGCAAAGTCAGGGTGCTGGGCGAACCGATCGAATATGACGACAACACAGGTTACAGTGCACTGTTGCTGGAGGGACGCTACCCGCAGCAGCACATGAAAAATAAGCGGGGACGGGAGCTCTGCCTGTTTCAGCGCAGCAGCGGACGTGCCAGCGTCAGCGAAGCGGATAAGTTACGCTGGGTGAAGTAGCCGCCGGGTTGATTTACGGCTCCGGCTGCGTGTCGATCAACTGAGCCAGCAAGGTGCGATAACGTTGCAACTGCATCTCGTCGCCCTCTACTTCCAGTTTATCGATCACCCGCGCAATCAGCACTTTACTGGTGGCGGGCTCGCCCGCTTCCATTATTTCACGCAGGATCACCGCCAGCAGATCGGACTCTGGCGGTGTCCGCCAGGCCGGGCTTTTAAAATAGTCACTGATTGCACGGCTGGCGCTATTTGGTTGTACTCTCATTTCCCCACCTCCGCTGAAACACGCCACTGCCCCTTACTGCTGAGTAAGGGCGTATCTGTATGAAATAAGCTGGTTTGCCTCAGCGTAGCCGGATGGTCTGCACCGTTTTTTGCGGAGGACGTCGCACCGATAAGAATGATCGCCACACCGCCACGGCTGGCGGTTTTTTAAACATAGAAGCGGGGAGCGGGGTTGTCAGTAACAGAATGACATATTTTTCCATATTGATGAGGGGGCGTTTAAGAAGCGCGTTTCAGTGCCGTCTGTCATCCGCGCGCTTCGCACTCTGAATTCCTGCGTCGGTGAAATTTGTGCCGGTAATTGAGCCGAATCAAAGCAGAATCCGTTCTTTCACTCTCTGTGCCATGTTTTGTCGGTCACGCTGAGAATGCGCGCGTTAGACTGAGCCTACCCTCTCTTTATATCGTCTGCTCATGCCACGCACTATTGAACCCTGGAAGATAAACCTGATCTCGGTCTGGTTTGGCTGCTTTTTTACCGGACTGGCGATTAGTCAGATTATCCCGTTTCTGCCGCTCTACCTTGAACAGCTAGGCGTAACCGGTGGCGAATCACTGAGCCTCTGGTCGGGTCTTACCTTCAGTATCACCTTTGTGGTCTCGGCGGCGGTGGCGCCGCTATGGGGCAGCCTGGCCGATCGCAAAGGTCGTAAACTGATGCTGCTGCGTGCGGCTTTTGGCATGGGCGTGGTGATCCTGCTGCAGGCTTTTGTCACGGAGGCCTGGCAGTTGCTGCTGCTGCGTGCCCTGATGGGGCTAACCTCCGGATATATCCCCAACGCCATGGCGCTGGTGGCGGCTCAGGTTCCGCGTGAACGAAGCGGCTGGGCGCTGAGCTGTGTCTCAACCGGTCAGATTGGCGGGGTAATTCTGGGGCCAATGCTGGGCGGGCTGCTGGCCGACTGGGTCGGTTTGCGTACGGTGTTTATTGTCACTGCGGTGCTGTTGATGGTCAGCTTTCTGGTGACGCTGTTCCTGATTAAAGAGACCGGTTATATCCCGGTCAGTAAAAAAGATAAGCTCAGCGGACGCGAGGTTTTCCGCTCGCTGGATAACCCAAAGCTGATGCTCTGCCTCTTTTTTACCACCATGGTGATTCAGATGTGCAACGGGTCGGTGAACCCGATTCTGACGTTGTTTGTGCGTGAACTGGCACCGACTGCGGAGAATATCGCTTTTCTGAGTGGCGTGATTGCCGCGCTGCCAGGCGTCTCAGCGCTGCTGGCGGCACCCCGGCTGGGGCGACTCGGCGATCGCATCGGCACGCAGCGTATCCTGCTGGCGACAATGGTTATCTCGCTGCTGCTGTTTGTTGCGATGTCGTTTGTGACCAGCACGACACAGCTGGGGATATTGCGGTTTCTGCTGGGCTTCGCCGATGGCGCAATGATGCCTGCGGTGCAGACGCTTCTGGTACGTCATTCGCGCGACAACATCACCGGGCGAATCTTCGGCTATAACCAGTCGTTTATGTATCTCGGCAATGTCGCAGGCCCGCTACTGGGGGCTGCGGTGTCGGCGGTGGCAGGTTTCCGCTGGGTCTTTTTTGCCACCGCCGTGGTGGTGCTGATTAATGTGCTGTTTCTGAAGCGTTTTTACCGGCGTCCGAAGACCGAGCTGCCCCTGGCTGAGAAATCGTCAGCTCAGCCTGCCAGCGCTGCTGAGTCAGTAAAAACTCAGGACTGACGCTGGGGCTCCAGGAGTCATCGCCGCCAACGCCCATGTGAAACGCATCCAGATGCAGCCAGCAGCCCGTTTCAGGACGCAGCAGGTGGCGGTGTGAAGTCTCCTGCAGCTGCTCCAGACTGAAGCGGCTTAGCGAGAAAGCGAAGTCGCCGCTGACCTGCCAGCTGCCGCTGTCGAGCTGACGCGTACCGCCACGCTGACCATTCTCGCTGGGGAAAACGTAGGGCGTTGAAAGCTGATCCAGCGGCAGCTGCCAGCGGGAAAACTGCGCGGCCAGCTGGCGGTCGGGATAGTTTTCATGCGGACCCAGGCCCAGCCAGCTAACCTGCTGCGGGATGTGTGCCAGCTCACAGCGCAAGCCGATGCGTGCGGGCGGTGGCAATCCGCGCGACTGCTCAACCGACAGCTGCAGCTGTAACTCACCCTGCGCGTTGATCACATAACGTTTACGGCTGATGAACGCGAGCTCACCGTTGGCGAGCCAGCCATGCAGCGTCTCAATCTGCACTGCCTGCGACAACGTATTCGCCGTGATCGATACCAGACTGCTGCTCATCTGGTCATAACCCGCCGTTTTCCAGCGTTCAACCCAGGCATCAGGATCAACCTGTTCCGCTTCGCTGGTGCCGATGTCATTGTCCAGCGGCGCGCGGATAAAGCAGTCCTGAAGAGGGGAGAGCAGCGTCGGCTCCTCATTGACAAACCACTGCGTCAGTTCGCCGCTGTGGCGTGAAAAATGCCAGCGTTGCTGCTGATGAGTGACAACAATGTCACTGGCATCATTGTGCAGCACAGGTGCTTCGGCAGCCTCTGGCTGTAATGGCATCGCCAGCGCCGAGGGCAGCGCCCACTGGTGCCAGGCGACGCGCCAGCCAGCAACGCTCCAGGGTGTGGCGTTGATCTGATGAATCGCGACGTTCAGCCAGCATTCGCCGTATAACGCGGGCGGTGTAGGCAGCGTGATCCGCTGCTGACTCTGCGCGGTGATATCCAGCACTATTTCGCCTTCTGTCACCACCTCTCCTTCCTGCTCAATGGACCAGCGCAGCACTTCATTATCACTGTGGCGGAACAGATAGTCGCTGCTGATCGTAACGCTCAGCGGATCGCGGGGATCAACGGTAAACTGATAAAACTGCTGGGCGCGCTGCGCTTCATAAAGCGCTGGATGTGGCGTGCGATCGGCAAACACCAGCCCGTTCATACAGAACTGACGATCGTTAGGCTTATCGCCAAAATCGCCGCCGTAAGCCTGCCAGGGGTTACCCTGATCGTCATAGCGGGTCAGGCTCTGATCCACCCAGTCCCAGACGAAGCCGCCCTGCAGTCGCGGGAACTGACGGAAGGCCTCCCAGTACTTCGCAAAACCGCCGAAACTGTTGCCCATGGCATGCGCGTATTCACAGAGGATCAACGGACGCGTTTCGCCCGGCAGACCGATCCACTTCTTAAGCGACCATTTCGGCACTGCCGGGAACGGCTGATCTTCATCAACCCTGGCATACATCGGGCAGATAATATCGGTTGCGGCGGTATCTGCACCGCCGCCTTCATACTGCACCGGACGGGTTGGATCGCTGCTTTTCACCCAGCGGTAGAGCGCGTCATGGGTGGCGCCATGTCCTGACTCGTTGCCCAGCGACCAGATGATAATGCTGCAGTGATTACGATCGCGCTGCACCATGCGCGTGACGCGTTCGCTGTAGGCCGCGAACCAGCGGGGATCATCGGAGAGCCGGTTCATCGGCTGCATGCCGTGGGTTTCGATATTGGCCTCATCCACGACATAAAGCCCGTACTGGTCACACAACCGGTACCAGAGCGGATGATTAGGGTAGTGCGAACAGCGGACCGCATTGAAATTGTGCTGCTTCATCAGCTCGATGTCACGGCGCATCGTCGCCTCATCCACTACCTGACCGTGCTCCGGATGGTGCTCATGGCGGTTGGTGCCCCGGATCAGCAGCGGTTTGCCGTTGAGGCAGAGCAGGCCGTTGTCGATGGTGACCTGACGGAAGCCAACATCGTAAGCTTCCACTTCGACCAGCTGCTGATCGCCATCCAGCAGCGCCAGCGTCGCACGATAGAGGTGGGGCGTTTCGGCGCTCCACAGCGCGGGCTGTTCAACCGGCAGGCTGAGCAGGGCGCGTTCAGGATAGTGACCCCGTTCGTCAATGATCGCGCTGCCCAGCGGCTGCTGACACTGCGCAACCTGCTGTTTACCCTGCCACAGCGTCAGGCGCAGCTGATAGCGCGAGGTGGCGTCCGGCGGTAAGGCGACGCGGACCTGGGCGCGTAGCTCGGCACGGGTAAACTCCGGGCTGAGCCGGGTTTCCAGCTGAACGTCGGCCAGATGCACCTGCGGTTTATGCAGTAATGTGACATCGCGGAAAATGCCGCTCATCCGCCACATATCCTGATCTTCCAGATAGCTGCCGTCGCTCCAGCGCAGCACCATCACCGCCAGCCGGTTTTTGCCCGGTCGCAGATGAGGACTCAGGTCAAATTCGGCGGGCAGGCGGCTGTCCTGAGAGTAGCCAATCCAGCGCCCATTGCACCACAGGTGAAAAGCCGAATTTACGCCGTCAAAAATGATGCGTGTCTGTCCCGAATCGAGCCAGGCTGTGTCAGTCGTGAATGTGAGCGAGTAACATCCGGTGGGATTCCCGGCGGGAACCAGCGGAGGATTAACGGGAATCGGATATTGTACGTTGGTGTAAATGGGCGCATCGAAGCCGTGCATCTGCCAGTTAGCCGGGACCGGAATCGTGCTGGCATCCGGCAGATCCTGCAATAACCAGCTGGCAGGCACCGCTTCAGGCTGAGCAAAGTAACTAAATCCCCACTCTCCGTTGAGACATTGCCGTGACGCCGAAGGATGATCATCGCGCGCCGCCGCTTCATCGCGCCAGCTGGCGAATGGCGGATGGGCATCCAGACGATGCAGCGAGGTCACGACCGGGTTCTCCCAGTCGCGCCGGGAGAGGATGTCACTGAAAGTAGCCAGAGAGAGAGTCATGATTTTATCCTGTAAATGTAATGCGCTCACAATGCGCAAAATTCGTCAGTCTGTAAAGTGTTCACCCTCCCGATTTACACAAATAGTCCTGTTAACAAACTCACCGGGATGTTGAGAATACGACGACATACTGGCGGTAAAACGTTAAGTCTGGTCAGCAAAGATGAATAGCCGCCTGAAGCAGAGGAATCTCACTTGTCGCCATGCCAGCGGCTTCATACACTCAGCCCGATTTTTTCACTCTGAGGTAGATAGGGTACGAATCAATAAGCTGGTGGCTGTTGTGGGATTAGTGACTGCATTAAGTGGATGTATTTTCCCGCCTCCCGGCGGCGGTTGGGGCGGACACGGTGGCGGGCCGGGTCACGGATTCGTAAATCCTCGTTAAGCTTCTCTGTTTCATTTCAGGCAAGCGACATTTAACCGCGGCAGTGCAACCCCGCAAAACGTTTCGCCAGCAAAATAACCGTAAATGGCTGAACAGATGGGATAAATGTGGGCTAAGCCACTGAAAAAATGGCTGTCGCCCTCTGTTTTTTTAGCCAGCGTGGTGATAATTTCAGCTTTTCTCCACCGCTGAGACAACAGCATGAAAAACCTGATTGCTGAGTTACTGGTAAAGCTGGCTGAAAAAGAGGCGACAGCGAAAGAGCAAATGGCGCAGATTGAAGCACTGGAGATCGTTGTCACTGCGCTGGTTCGCAAGCTGGAGCCGCAACAACATCTGGCAATCACCACCAGCATTGAAAGCGCTATGGACAACGTGGCTGATGCTGATGATAACGATGCACGCCTGCTGCGCAATTACATTGAAAAGCTGCTCCATCATCCCCGCCAGTATTGATCCCGGAACAGGTCGGGAATGGGATCTTCCCATCACTTTGACCTCAAACATTTTCTGCTTTGCTTATTCGCTGCCAGAATAATAGAGGACAATCCACTGTGGAGTTATCAAGATGAAAGTCGGTTTAATGGCGATGATGATGGCAGGCCTGCTGGTCAGCGGGCTGGCAGGTGCTGCGGAGAAAACTCCGCAGCAGGAGAAAATGACGATGTGCAACCAGCATGCGAAATCACAGGATCTCAAAGGGGATGCGCGCAAAACCTTTATGAGTGAATGCCTGAAAAAGGACAGCAAGATGTCGCAGATGTCACCGCAGCAGATGAAAATGAAAAGCTGTAACGGTGAAGCCGGTGATAAAAAACTGGCAGGCGATGCCCGTAAAACCTTTATGAGTCAGTGCCTGAAAAAGAGCTGATGATGCCCACGGCCACGCAGGTGGCCGCTTCTATCTGCCGCCCGATGCGGATTCACTTCCCCCTCAACGCCGATTAAATTACCTGCCACAACAGCAGGTTATCTTTCTGAAACAGATTCCTCATCAGGCTTCCCGGTTCCTTTGCCACACTTACTGTTTGTAGGGGATTGCGCAGCGGGCTTTTTTGCCGTGCAGCATAAGACCAGAAACAGTGAAAGGAGCCATGCCGTGAACTATCAATTTACCGTCGACCTGAACGATCTGCCGCAGCGACAGCCGGTTAAAAAGACGCTCGGCGATGTTGATCTATTATTGATTCGCGACGGTGACAACGTCCGTGCTTTTCAGGCGAAATGTCCACACGCTGGCGCACCGCTTGAACAGGGCGCGATTTGCGGCGATCGGCTGGTCTGCCCGTGGCATAAAGCCGCGTTTGATATCGCCGATGGCAAAATGTGTGAACCGCTGGCGTTAGCCGATCTCAAACAGTACCCGCTTCGCATTGAAGAGGGCCGGGTACTGATAAACCCCAAAGCGATGTCACCCGCAGCACCCATTGGCAGCGGGGCAGATGCACCGGTCTATGTGGTATTGGGTGGCGGCGCGGCGGGTAGCGCAGCGCTATGGCGTCTGCGTCATGAAGGTTTTAAAGGCCGCCTGATACTGGTCGAGCGTGAAGCAGATGCACCCTATGACCGCACCGCGCTGACCAAATTTGTGCCGTCGGGAAAAATGGATATTAACGAAGTGCCGCAGCTGCTGAAAGCGGATGTGATGGAGCACGTTGAACGACTCCAGGCTACAGTGAGCCGGCTGGATGCACAGCAGCAGCGGTTAATCTTCGAGGATGGCGGTACGCTTGCGTTCGACAAACTGTTGATCGCCAGCGGCGCGACGCCTGTTCTTCCCGATTTGCCGGGCAGCGATCTTGACGGGGTTCATCTGCTGCGCAGCAAAGCGCAGACCGATGAGCTGCTTCAGGCGGTGGATGCCAGCCATAAAATCGTGATTATCGGCAACAGTTTTATCGGTACCGAACTGGCGTCGGCACTGCGTAACCGCGATATTGACGTCACAGTCATTGCCCGCCAGGCACTGCCTTTTGCTAAACGGTTTGGCGAGCAGATTGGTCGCTATTTCTACCAGCTTCATGAGCAAAACGGCGTGAAGTGGGTGCAGGGCGAGATCGAAGCGCTGCAGGGTGACCAGAAGGTAAATGGCGTGCAGCTGAAGGGCGGACGCAAGCTGGATGCTACCGTTGTGCTGTTCGCGACCGGGGTTAAACCGGCCACCGACTTTATTCACGATCTGCCGCTGGCAGAGGATGGCAGCCTGCAGGCGGATGATCAGTTGCGGGTCGCTGATAATATCTGGGTGGCGGGGGATATCGCCACCTATCCGGCGGCACAGGGGCCGCTGCGTATTGAGCACTATCGCGTTGCACATCAGCAGGGACAGACTGCCGCATGGAATATGCTGGATCAAAACGTCGCTTTTGATCGGGTCCCGTTCTTCTGGACGACCCAGTATGGCACTCGTTATGAGTATGTTGGCCACGCGGCAGAATGGGATGAATTCCAGCTAATCGGTTCGCTGGAGGATAAAAAATTTATGGCGTTTTATGGTCAGCAGGGGCAACTGGCGGCGATCTGCTCATGCGGTATGTATACGCTGACCGCTGAGCTGGTGGAGCAGATGCAGCACCCCATGACGCTTTCTGACGCGGTGGCGCGCTGTCAGGCGAAAATCAGTTAAGCTGCACGCAGGGCGGACCAGGCTGACGGGCCGCCCTGCGTACTTTCTCACCGGTTAGCTGCGACTCAGTTTCTCTGACTTCGCCATGCACTGCTGCATCGCTTCCATCACTGCCGAGCGCATCCCTTTTTCTTCCAGCACTTTCACCGCTTCAATGGTGGTGCCGCCTGGAGAGCAGACCATATCTTTGAGTTCAGCCGGATGTTTACCGGTGGTCAGCACCATCTGCGCCGCGCCTTTCACCGCCTGCGCAGCAAACTGATAGGCCTGAGCACGCGGCATGCCACCCAGTACGGCTGCATCCGCCATCGCCTCGATAAACATAAACACGTAGGCCGGTGCAGAACCGCTCACGCCGACCACAGAGTGAATCAGATATTCATCCACTACGGCCGCTTTGCCGAAGCTCTCAAAAATCGCCACGACTTCGTCGATCTCCGCCTGCTCAACCAGCACGTTAGGCGTTACCGAGGTCATGCCTTCGCTCACCAGTGAGGGCGTATTCGGCATTGCGCGGACAATTTTGCGATCGTAACCCAGCACGGATGAGAGCGAGTCCAGCGTCACGCCAGCGGCAATCGACACCACCAGCGCCTCTTTTTTCAGGCTGCCTGCCAGCTCTTTTAATACTTTCAGAATGACATTCGGTTTTACTGCGCCGAACAGGATGTCCACTTCACGCGCCAGCGCATCCGCGCTCTCTGCTGCGTTGATGCCATACTGCTCTGCCATCGCCTGGTTGGTCTCAGCTTTGCGATCGTAAACGAAGATATCAGACGGGGCGATTTTGCCGCTGTTGACCAGTCCGCCGATAATGGCTTTCGCCATGTTTCCCCCGCCGATAAATCCGATTTTCTTTGCCAGCATCGCCATCTCCTTAGGACATTATTCGTTTTTCTCAGTGAGCTAGCTTACTTCAGCCAGCCCGAATAACAAGTCAGCTGCAAGCGCGCTGGAAAGCGTGGCGCAAATTAAATTTGCCATTTAAGAGGAACCCGGCAAGATCTCAGGCTTCTCTGACTGTAAGGAATCATGATGTTTATCTGGGTCGATGCCGATGCCTGTCCGAATGTGATCAAAGAGGTGCTCTACCGTGCGGCGGATCGTACCGCGACCACGGTCACTTTTGTGGCGAACCAGTTTTTGCGCGTGCCGCCATCGCCGTATCTGCGCACGCTGCAGGTGCCTGCTGGCTTTGATGTGGCGGACAATGAGATTGTCAGACGTTGTCAGCCCGGCGATCTGGTGATCACCGCCGATATTCCGCTGGCGGCTGAGGTGATTGAGAAAGGGGCAGCGGCGCTGAATCCGCGCGGCGAGCGTTACTCACCGGCGACGATACGCGAACGTCTGACGATGCGTGATTTTATGGATACGCTGCGGTCAAGCGGCGTGCAGACCGGCGGCCCCGCGACGATGAGTCCGCGTGACCGCCAGCAGTTTGCGAATGAACTGGATAGCTGGCTCACCCAGCAGAAACGCTCAACTTAAACGAAGCTGTCGTCGTCGTCGAAATCGTTGCCGCCAAAATCGTTGAGATCGCTGTTGTCGGCATAATTGCTGTCCCAGCCCGTGTTCTGGTCGAGGAAGGCGCTGTCGTTACCACCGTTAAAGTTATCGGCATTGTCATCGCCACCGTTGAAGGTGTTGAGATTATCATTCACCTCCGGCAGCGGCGGCTCATTGATGATATTCACAATCTCTTCCGGCTGTGAATGGTGGAACATGCTGGTCAGCATGTCGGCCATCACGACACCACCCGCGACGCCCACGGCAGTTTGCAGAGCGCCGCCAAGGAAACCGGTGCCGCGTGGCGCGGGTGCCTGGGCAGGGGCATACTGCTGCTGTGCCGGTTGCTGCGGCGCACTGTTCCACGGCGACTGTTGCTGCGGCTGCTGAACGGAAGGCTGCTGACGCGAACCGCTGCCAAACAGTCCCGACAGGAAGCCGCCGCTGCTCTGTGCAGGCTGCTGCTGTTGTTGTTGCTGCAACTGTGCCACCTGGCTTTCCAGCGCTGACACTTTCTCATTGAGTTTTTTCAGCGCCGCTTCCTGAATCAGGATTGCCTGCGTCATGTAGTAAGGCGCGCCTGGCTGCGCCTGAAGATGCTGGTTAATCAATTGTTCGGCAGCGGCATCGCGTGCCACGGCCTGGCTTTCGGCCTGTTTCAGACGGCTGAACAGCCCATCAATCAGTTGTTGTTCTTCGCGTTGCATGATGACTCTCCTGTGGCGATTGTTATCAGTATATGGGGGCGTCAACACGAAAAGTAAAATCCGGGCGGTAAGCAAATATTGCCAGCCCATTTTAGCCGCCGTTTTATGCGTTTTTTAGCGCCCGGTTACTCACCTGATGCACAAAACGTGCATGCATTTCCCCTTGAAAATAGAGAGATTATCGCTGTTCATGTGAGGAAAAAGCGTAAATCATGCCTGACAGGTGGAGGCCATAATAATTTCCAGTTATGATGCGTCGCATTAATCAGCTAACCATGCAGCCGCATCGCGCGGTCAGGCGGAGGAACGGCCCTGATGTCACTACCCATCTTTTTGATTGGCGCTCGCGGTTGCGGCAAAACCACGGTCGGCGAGGCGTTATCGCAGGCGCTGGGCTACGCCTTTACGGATACCGATCACCATCTGCAACTCAGCACGCAACGCAGCGTGACGGAGATTGTCGAGGCGGAAGGCTGGGAAGGTTTCCGCGCCCGTGAAACGGAGTCGCTGAAAGCAGTCACGGCCCCCAGGACGGTCATTGCCACGGGCGGTGGCATGATCCTGGCTGAAGAGAACTGCCGCTTTATGCAGGAGCAGGGGCAGGTGATCTGGCTGAGTGCATCACCTGAGGTGCTGGCAGAGCGACTGGAAAGCGAACCTGAAGCGGCCCAGCGTCCGACCTTAACCGGACGTCCGATCGCTGACGAGATGAGTGATGTGCTGCGTGAACGCGCGCACCTTTACCAGGCGGCGGCCCATCATCAGGTGAATGCCATGCAGGCACCGGAGTGTGTGGTGGAAGAGATTCTGCTGTCACTTTCTCTGGCGCGCGCCAGCTAACCCTCAGATTTTTCCCGCTTTGATCCCGCTTCAGATGGCATTGTCTATACTTATCCTATGACAGGCAGCAGCCTGTCCTGTGGAATGTTGTTCAGACAAGAGGGACACAGTATGCCTACCAGACCGCCGTACCCGCGTGAAGCGAAAATTGTGACTGTTGAAAAGGGGCCTGAAGGTAATAAGGTAACCTTTTATGAATTGCGTGCTGATCATCCCAAACCGAATTCATTAATCAGTGAGCATGAGACGGAAGAAGAAGCGCACGATGCTAAAGCGCGCTACGAAGACGTCGAAAAAGAGTAAAGCATTGCGGCTGGCAGGGAGGCCAGCCTGATATTCAGCGTCATTTCGCCGTTTGTCAGTACGTTGCCTGAGTTATGCCCATCGCCTCTTTATTCCCGACATCCCCTTGCCGACGCACAACAAAGCTGCCTGGAATACTGGCTTAACGCTTTTTCGCTCTGCGCGTCTGATTTCTCCCGCCGGAACAGATCACAAACGACCATCATTTCGCGTGACAGATCAGCGGGTTCCCTTCTACACTGCCAGACACACAACATGTGCTCTGGAGAACTATTATGCTCAACGTTAGTGAGTATTTTGACGGAAAAGTTAAATCTATTGGTTTTGACAGTGCGAGCACCGGTCGTGCCAGCGTCGGCGTGATGTCTGAAGGTGAATACACATTTGGTACCGGCCAGCCGGAAGAGATGACCGTTGTTAGCGGCTCGCTTAAGGTGTTGCTGCCAGGTGAGACCGAGTGGAAATGGTTTGAAGCGGGTTCGGTGTTTAATGTGCCGGGTCACAGCGAGTTTCATCTGCAGGTTGGCGAGCCAAGTTCCTATCTCTGCCGTTACCTGAAAGATAAAGATTAAAAAAAGGGCCGCTAAGCGGCCCTTTTTTCTAGCGAATAATCTTCACATCACTCAGGGTGATAGCGCCCATCGGTTTATCACCTGTTTTTGCCCTTAGTGGCGCTAAAATCCGCAGGTCTTCAAGCCAGGCACTCTCTATGACGGTGACAGGCTGTTTGTCTGTCGCAATGGTACAGGTTACCTTCAGATAGCGTCCGCTAAATGCCAGGTTAATCTCTCGCGCGTCGCCACCGCTGGAGACGGCACAGGTTTCCCGCTGATGACTGTCCTCATCCTTGCCCACGCTACTCTCACTCACCGCGTCGTTCTGATAGTGCTGTCCGGCGGTTAGCGGATAACGCAGCGTCGAACTAAGTTGTTTTAACCGCGAAGGGGAATAGGAAATCGACATGGTATAGGCGAGCTGGATATCATTGGCAATCGTCAGACGCTGCACTTTCCAGATACCGTAATCCTCCAGCTTGCGAATAAATCCAGCGTCATCCGCCACCATATGCACGCTGACGCGACCTTCCCGACTATTTTCGACCCAGCTGAGCTGCTGAAAACGCGGTGTGGCCCAGGGATGGACCAGGGTTTTCAGTTGTTGCTGCAGGGCAGGGGCAAGCGGGACGGCGGCCAGCACCGAGGCCGGATTGCCATTCAGGTCGGGTAGCATCTGTTGTGCCATCGAACCGGGCGATTTATGCGAAGCGGGTCTGAAGTGGCCCAGTGCATGAAATCTCTTAACATCTGGCAGCGTACAGAGCTGGGCAAAAGTTTTTTGCAGCAGAGGCGTCAGATCAAAAGCGGTTTTACGGCGCGCCAGCTGGCCTCCATCCAGTGAATCGGTTACGTAACCGTTGTCATCAATATCAAATGCGGATAACGGTGTACTGACACCGGTTTCGCAGTTAAAACGGTAATTTTCGACCTTTAGACTGTAGGGCGCATCATAGGGTGGATCGAAATCGCTGGCCGCATAATCAGTGCCGACCCGGACCCGCAATATCTCTGCCTCACGCTTCAGGCTGGCAACGTCAATCAGTGTCGTGGCACCATACTTATCAGCAGATTCAATTTTTTCCCATAGCACTGACCTTTCGGGTAATCCGCAGATTTTTTTCAGAACAGCCGGATCCTGATTTGAGCCAGGCTGAGGTGCGCTGTAGCGGCCATATTCATTGCCGTAAAACCGGCCTTGTGGGCTGCCTTCTGCATCGACCATGTGGCGGTAAAGCGCTTCGGCATAAGGTTTTTGGCAATCATAAGCCTGCCAGACCTGCATTGCGCCCCCGTTTTTACCGGGAATAGCCACCATCACATTCAGGCGATCGTTGATGCGCACCGCATCGAAACGGCTGACGCTGGGCGGATCATCCGAGGCGGGCTGACTGCGTGCAGAGAGTGAAAGAAGCGACAGTGTGCAAAATAAAAACAGGTGCCGAAATAAGCGGGACATAAGTGGAATTCCTTTGCCAAAGACCCGGTTATCGACAAAGTATGCCAAAACTTCAGGGCGGAACGGCGCCGCCCTGATAATGCTTAACGCTGGGCTTCGCCGCCTAACGCTTCCACCAGATTACTGGTGAGTGCCGCCAGTTCGCTGGTCATCAGAATAAAGTCCGCATCAAAGCGCTGCGCGAAATCTTCACGGTCGATATCGTCGTTCTGGTCGCGCAACGTGTCGCTGAACTTCAGACGCTTCACTGAACCATCATCGGCCAGCACGAACTGAATACGCTCCTGCCAGTCGAGTGCCAGTTTGGTCACGACCTTGCCGGCTTCGATATGGTTGGCGATCTCATCGCACACCAGATCCTGCTTCTTGCAGCGGATGACGCCGCCATCTTCCAGCAGGGCTTTCAGCTCCGCTTCATCCATCAGCGCAAACCCGGCTGGCAGGTCGCCTGAACGCACCCATTGGGTCAGCGTCAGTTCAATCGGATTTTCCAGCGTCAGTGGCACCACCGGCAGTGAACCCAGGCTTTTGCGCAGCAGCGCCAGGGTATCTTCCGCTTTTTTCGCGCTGGCACAGTCCACCATAATCAGGTTATTGACCGTGTCGATCCACAAATAGGTCTGGCTGAAACGGCTGAAGGCGCGCGGCAGCAGGCTATGCAGCACTTCATCTTTCAGCGAATCTTTTTCGGTCTTTTTGAGCTTGCGGCTCTGCTCAGATTCCAGCTTGTCGATTTTTGCTTCCAGCGCCTGTTTGACGACCGGCGAAGGCAGGATTTTCTCTTCTTTGCGGGCGCAAATCACAATCTGGCCTTTATTCTCGTGGGTCAGCGCGTCGCTGCGGTTACCCATCGGCGAGACCCAGCCGGTCTTGCTCATATCCTGACTGCCACACGGTGAAAAAGTGAAGGCGTCGAGCTGTTTTTCCATCTCATCTGCGGACAGCGGAATGTCACGATTCAGACGATAAACCATCATATTTTTAAACCACAACATCGGGATTCCTTACCGTGGCGCGATCGGGCGCACAAGTCTGCGAGAGTCAGCGCGCATGATAGCGAAACATCGGAGTGGTTTCATTGCCTTTAAGGCAGCCGCCTTTTACTGTATCTCTCACCTGAACGAATAACGAGGAAGTAACCTTGCGCATAGGCATAGATCTGGGTGGCACCAAGACAGAAGTGATTGCATTGTCAGATAAGGGACAGGAGCTGTTCCGTCACCGCGTGAATACCCCGCGTGACGACTATCAGGCAACGGTGCAGGCAATTGTTGATCTGGTCACGCTGGCGGAGCAGAAAACTGGCGAGACCGGCACGGTCGGCCTGGGCATTCCCGGCTCGCTTTCGCCTTTCAGTAAGCGGGTGAAGAATGCGAACTCCACCTGGCTTAACGGCCAGCCGCTGGATAAAGATCTGGCTCAGGCGCTGAACCGGGAAGTGCGCATCGCCAACGACGCGAATTGCCTGGCCGTATCGGAAGCGGTCGACGGTGCCGGTGCCGGACAGTCGCTGGTGTTTGCCGTGATTATCGGTACCGGATCGGGTGCAGGTGTCGCGATTAACGGTGAATCGCGCATCGGTGGTAACGGTAATGCCGGTGAGTGGGGCCACAATCCGCTGCCGTGGATGGATGAGGATGAGCTGCATTATCGTCAGGAAGTGCCCTGTTATTGCGGGCAGCAGGGCTGTATCGAAACCTTTGTTTCAGGCACCGGTTTTGGTATCGACTATCAGCGGCTGAGCGGCGTACATCGCAAGGGCGCGGAGATCGTCTCACTGCTGGCACAGCAGGATCCGATCGCCGAACTGGCAATGAGCCGCTATGAACTGCGTCTGGCAAAATCGCTGGCGCAGGTGGTGAACCTGATCGATCCTGACGTGATCGTGCTGGGCGGCGGGATGAGTAATGTGGATCGGCTCTATCAGACCGTGCCGGTGCTGATGAAGCAGTGGGTGTTTGGCGGAGAGTGTGAAACGCCCGTGCTGAAGGCGCAGCATGGCGACTCCAGCGGCGTACGCGGTGCGGCGTGGCTCTGGCCGCTTAACGGCTGAGTGTCCCGCACATCCGCTGACGTTCAGCGCCTGGATTGCAGGCGCTGAACGTAACCCACAGCGCGGCACCTTGCCGCGCCGCGTTTATTCGCCCACCAGCATCGTGTCCTGTGGCGCCCGGTCGCGCTGCGCTTTGGTGGCGAGGAAGTAAATATAGCCGACCAGCATGATGGCAAAGAACAGCGCGCCAATCACCGGGTTAAACCACAGCATCGCCAGCAGACAGACCACCGACAGCAGCAGGGCGATGCCCGGAACAATCGGATAGCCCGGTGCGCGGAAACTGCGGGGCATTTCCGGCGCGCTGCGGCGGAGTTTAAACAGGCTCAGCATGCTCATGATGTACATCACAATCGCGCCAAACACCGCCATGGTGATCATCGCCGCCGTCAGCGTCATTCCCTGCAGATTAATCACGCCATCGCTGTAAATCGCCGCGATGCCCAGTACGCCACCGAGAATAATCGCCCGATGCGGGGTCTGGAAACGTGACAGTTTTGCCAGAGAAGGCGGCAGATAGCCCGCGCGTGCCAGAGCAAAAAACTGCCGTGAATAGCCGAGAATAATGCCGTGGAAGCTGGCAATCAGACCAAACAGGCCAATCCACACCAGCATATGCATCCAGTTAGAGTGTTCGCCGACAATCATTTTCATCGCCTGCGGCAGCGGATCGTTTATGTCCGAGAGTTTGCGCCAGTCGCCCGCGCCGCCTGCCATCAGCATCACGCCAATCGCCAGCACCACCAGCGTCAGAATCCCGCTAATGTAGGCGCGGGGAATGGTTCGGGTGGGATCTTTTGCCTCTTCGGCGGCCATCGCTGCACCTTCAATGGCAAGGAAGAACCAGATGGCGAAGGGAATGGCGGCGAAAATACCGGAGAAGGCGGGCATGCCGAAGGTGTCGCTGCCTGCCCAGCCGTGCGCGGCAAAATTCGCCAGGCTAAAGCCGGGTGAGACCACGCCCATAAACACCAGCAGCTCAATGACAGCCAGCACGGTGACAACCAGTTCGAACATCGCCGCCAGTTTTACACCCAGAATATTCAGCGTCATGAACACCAGGTAAGCCCCGACCGCTGCGGTTTTTGGGTTGAGCTGGGGATACTGCACATTGAGATAAGCCCCAATCGCCATGGCGATCGCCGGTGGCGCAAAGACAAACTCAATCAGCGTCGCCAGACCGGCAATCAGTCCGCCGGTTTCGCCAAAGGCGCGACGACTGTAGGCAAACGGCCCGCCCGCATGAGGGATCGCAGTGGTCAGTTCGGTGAAGCTAAAGATAAAGCAGGTATAGAGTGTGGCGATCAGCGCGGTAGTGACCAGAAATCCCAGCGTGCCTGCCACAGCCCAGCCGTAACTCCAGCCGAAATATTCGCCTGAGATCACCAGGCCAACCGCAATCCCCCACAGGTGCAGGGTGCCCAGCGTGGGCTTGAGTCTGTTTGTCATACTGTTATCCCCGTCGTTGTTGGTCGCACGCGGCGTTACACCGCCATTACGACTAAAGTAAGGTGATAATGCCGTTGCATTACTCACCACGACTTGACGCGGGCGCAGTGACTTCTGTCCTCCACGGTCAACTCACAGGCAACAACCGGGCCGGATGCACGCTGCGGTCAACTTTGTCTCTTCTGAGGTCAAGCAGCTCACCTTCTGGCAACGCATGCTGAGATAACGCAAGTGAAAAGGAGCCGGACTGATGAGCGCTAAACAATATGACAACCTGACTGATTCCCAACTCACCCTGATGGCGCAGCAGGCGCTGGCCTGCTATCCCGCCGCGCTACAGGGAGATCTCAGCCTGCTGTGCCGCTCAGAGAATGCCACATTCCTCTTGCAGGCAGCAGGCCGGCGTTATGCACTGCGGCTGCATCGCGGCGATTACCATCAAAAAGCGGACATTGTCAGTGAGCTGCTGTGGCTCGATGCGCTGCGTGAAACCGGCATTATGGTGCCGGAAGCGGTGCCGGACAAAGAGGGTGAAACCGTACTGACGCTGCGACTGCCGGATGGCGGTGAGCGGTACGTAGTGTTGTTTCACTGGATTGATGGCGAGATGCCAACCACCGACGTCGATCCCCGCGCTTTTCAGCAGCTGGGCACGATTACCGCGCGGCTGCATCAGCACAGTAAACAGTGGCAGCCGCCTGCGGGTTTCCAGCGGATTATCTGGGATCACCACACCATGACGAGTAGCGAGAGTCACTGGGGACGCTGGCAGGATGCGCCTAATCTGAATCCCGCCGATCACGGCGTGGTCGAGCAGGCGATAAGTCAGGTGGGTGCGTCGATGGCGCAGTTTGGCAAAGGATCTGATCGTTATGGCCTGATCCACGCCGATCTGCGACTCACCAATCTGTTGCTGCACAAGGGTGAAACGCGGGTGATCGACTTCGATGACTGCGGACTTGGCTGGTATCTGCACGATCTGGCGGCGGCGATCAGTTTTGTTGAGCATCATCCGCGCGCGCCAGAGTGGATCGATCACTGGATTCGCGGTTACGAGCAGGTGGCGCATATCAGCGACGCGGAGATGGCCATGTTACCTGCGCTGCTGATCCAGCGTCGCATCCAGCTCACTGCATGGGTGGGATCCCATGCCGAGACTGAAATGGCGCACAGTCTGGGTCCGGAGTGGGCCAGCCATTCGGTTCGTCTTTGCCGCCGCTATCTGGACGGTCAGCAGCTGCCGGTTGGCGTCTGATGCACCAGCGGCGGGCGTGACTGCGCCGCCGCAGTGCCCGATGCTATGCTCACGCGCAGCCTGACGCCCCCACAGGCGGCGTGGCAGGCATCGGGGACCTGGTATGGAATTTGCTCTGATCATGTGACGGGTGATCCACCTGAATTCTGACAGAGGCGACCATGAATCCGACACTGATAAAGCCTGATGCCTTTGCGGCCTGTTCTGCAGCGGCGGGCGCAGGCAATCACGGCGTGCTGGCAGCGGCGGCGACCGGCTTAAGCGACTTTATTCATACCCAGGGCGGCGATGTTGATCGCATCTTCGGCATCAGCGGCATTGATCCCGAGCGCCTGGCCAGCCCGACGCTGAGTCTGGGACTGGTTAACTACTGTCGGGTACTGGAAGAGGCGGCGCGTCACTCTGGTTTTGATAACTTCGGTTTGCACTACGGCAGGCAGTTTAAACCGCAGTCATTAGGCCTGATTGGCTACATCGGCTTGTGCTCCGACACGCTGGAGCAGGCGCTGCACAATGTGGTCAATGCGTTTCCCTGGCATCAGCACGACACCTTAACCCGGCTGGTGGATAAGGGGGAGTGCTGGCGGCTCGACTACCAGGTGCGACACGGCGCAATCCTGTCGCGCCGTCAGGATGCCGAGCTTACACTTGGCATGTTTATGAATCTGATCCGTCACGTGGCAGGCAGGCACTGGGCACCTCGTGAAGTTCACTTTGAACATCCGCGTCCCGGCCAGTGGCACGATCACTGTAAAGTGTTTGATGCGCCGGTCTGGTTCGATCAGCCGTTTAATTCGCTGGTGATCCCGAAGCGCGATCTGCTACGCGCAATGCCAGAGAGCGATCCGATCCTGTTAATGGTGATGCAGGATGCGATCCGGCGGCTTAATCGTGGTACGTCACAGCAAAGCATGATTGAACAGGCGCGATCGCAGGTTAATTTATCGCTGATGCAGGGTGAGCCTGTGCTGGAAGAGGTGGCGGATAAACTCGGGCTGTCGAGCTGGTCACTGCAGCGGCGGCTGCGCGAAGAGGGCAGTAGCTTTACCGCGCTGGTGGATCAGGTGCGCTGCGAAATGGCGACATATTATCTGCAGCAAAAGCAGCTGCCGATCTCAGAGATGGCGCTGCTGCTGGGCTATTCGGAAGTCAGTGCGTTCTCACGCGCGTTTCGCCGCTGGTTTGGCATCAGTCCGCGCCAGTGGCGTCAGGAAGGTCTGGCCAGCTAACCGCGCGGCGCAAAGCCGAACCACGCCGGTTGCCCGGGCTCCGGTGGCGGCGGCAGATCGCGGGTCTGCGCCACCAGCTGCCAGGCACGCAGGCAGAGCGCTTCATCACCCTGAGTCTGGGTCACCGCATAATGTCTGCTGTGCGCCTGCCACTCCATCCGTACCAGACATTGCTGACCGGCATAACGCGCCGCATCCGTGAACTGCCTGTTGAGCACCGGCTGCATTTGATTAGTCCAGTGACAGGATTTGCTGTCCGGATCTTTCGCAGGCTGACAAAGATTTGCCACACTATCCTGTTGCTTTGTCACAGGTTGCTGACAGGCGCTGAGCGACACTGCAATAATCATCCCCAGCAATATTCTCATCTTCATATTAATTAAATTCATTTAACTGGCCAATTTTCCTTAAAGATCTTCCTGTCTGCTGCCGACAGTCTACAGACCGGCATCATGAATGCTATGGCATTACTCCGACTGTCGACAGAACCAGAATTTACCGCCCTGGCGCGGATTACGTCTCTTTTACTTCATGGATTAGAAATGCAGAAAAATTATGCCTTTGCGGCACTCTCCCTGTTAATGGCCTCACTGATCAGCGGCTGTGCCACCGAATCTTCCCGCGCTATTCAGGCCCCGCAGGTTCGCGCAGCCAGTCAGCCGGTTTACCAGGGCGTGCGCAGCCCGATTGCGGTAGGCCAGTTTGATAATCGCTCCTCCTACATGAACGGCATCTTTTCTGATGGCGTCGACAGGCTGGGCAATCAGTCGAAAACTATTCTGATTACCCATCTGCAGCAGACCAACCGTTTCAGCGTGCTGGATCGCAGTAACCTGAAAGAGCTGCAGCAGGAGTCGGATTTCAAACGCAGCCAGCAGAATATCAAAGGCGCGAACTACATCATCACCGGTGATATCACCGAATTTGGCCGCAAAGAAGTGGGCGATCAGCAGCTGTGGGGCATTCTGGGCCGCGGCAAAACGCAGGTCGCCTATGCCAAAGTGAATCTGAACGTGGTGGATGTCACCACTTCTGAAGTGGTCTACAGCTCCCAGGGCGCAGGCGAGTACCAGCTTTCGGCGCGTGAAGTCATCGGCTTTGGCGGCACCAGCAGCTATGACTCAACGCTGAACGGCAAAGTTATGGATCTGGCGATTCGTGAAGCGGTCGATCATTTAGTGGATGGAATCAACAACGGCGCATGGCGTCCGGCTAAATAAGGAAGCAGTAAATGAAGATGATGACACTGAGCAGCCTGCTGATTGCCGCAGCGCTGCTGGCCGGCTGTGCGCCAAAAGCGCCGAAGACGATCTACTACTGGGGCGATTATCAGCAGCAGGTCTACAGCTACTATCAGCCGGGCAGCGATCCGCTGAAGCAGATTGATGCGCTGAATCTGGATATCGAAAAAGCCCGTGCTGTTAACCAGCCGGTTGCGCCTGGCCTGCATGCCCAGCTGGGTCTGCTCTTTGCCAAAACCGGCGACACCAATAAAGCCTTTGAGCAGTTTGCCATCGAGAAGCAGCTGTTTCCCGAATCGGCACCTTACATGGATTTTCTGATGAGTAAAAAACAAGGAGTGGTTCAGTGAAAAAACTGATTGCCCTGAGCGGCGCGCTGATGGTGTTGTTGCTGACCGGCTGTGCGCACCCGAAAAAACCTTATGATTACAGCGCGTTTCGTGCCAGCAAGCCCGCCTCAATTCTGGTGTTGCCTGCGGATAATAAATCACCGGATATCAACGCTGCTCACAGCCTGAACTCGCTGGTGACGCGTCCGCTGGCCGAAGCCGGTTACTACGTCTTCCCGGTGGCGGTTGTTGAAGAGACCTTTCAGCAGAATGGCGTGACCAGCGCCACTGATGCCCAGGCGGTCAGCGCGAAGCGTCTGAATGAGATTTTCCATGCCGACAGCGCGCTCTATGTCTCGATCAGCGAATATGGCAGTAGCTATCGGGTCATTGATAGCGTGACGACCGTGACGGCCCAGGCACGGCTGGTGGATCTGCGCAGCGGCAAAGAGATCTGGCAGGGTAAGGCCACTGCCAGCGACAGTGAAGATAACAACAATAACAATGGCGGACTGGTGGGGATGCTGGTGAACGCGGCGATCAAACAGATTGCCAGCAACGTCACTGATAAAGCGCACACCGTGGCCGGACTGACCAGCAATCGACTGCTGTCCCAGAACGAGCAGGGCGGGTTACTTACCGGCCCACGCTACACGCTGGTTAGCGCCCGCTGATCAGACTCAGACGGGCGCGCTGGCGCCCGTTATCCCTGCGGAAGTTCCAACTGGCTGTAGCCTAACCCATTCATCTTACGCACTTTAATCTGCACCGGAATACGCTCTTTCATCGCTTCCACGTGGCTGATCACCCCAATGGTTTTACCGCTGGCGTTAAGCGCGTCCAGCGCATCCAGCGCGGTATCCAGCGTCTGAGCATCCAGCGTGCCGAATCCCTCATCCAGAAACAGCGATTCGATACGCGTTTTATGACTGACCAGATCCGATAACGCCAGCGCCAGTGCCAGACTCACCAGAAAGCTCTCGCCTCCCGACAGCGTGCGGGTGTCGCGTGCCGCATCAGCCTGCCAGGTATCGACCACATCCAGCTCCAGCAAATCCTGCGCCCGGCGTTGCAGCAGATAGCGGCCATGCAGCCGATCAAGCTGCCTGTTAGCGAGCGACACCAGATGATCCAGCGTTAGGCCCTGGGCGAAGCGCCGGAACTTGTCGCCGGTCGCGGAACCGATCAGATCGTTGAGCCGGCTCCACTGCGCCAGCACCACACCATCCTGTTCAATCTGCGTCATCAGGCTCTGCTGACGGGCGCGAAGGCTGGCATCGCTGTGCAGCTGCTGCTGAACCTGGCCCTGCAGGCTGGCGTTGTCGCGCAGTGCCAGCCGTAACTGCTCGAGCTGCTGTGCCAGCGCTTCGGCGGATTCCGGCATCGCGTCAGGCTTCGCCTGCTGATGGACGCTGAGCCGCTGGCGCAGATCTGCCCGTCGCGCCTGCTGCTGCTGGCATTGCTGATCGAGCTGCTGCAGCTGCTGGCGCAGTTGCAGCGCGGTCTGCTCATCCAATAGCGCCGCGCGCAGGCTGGCTTCATCCGCGAATCCGGCGCTCTCCAGTGACTGCTGCAATGCACTTTCCGCTTCTGTCAGTTTGCCGCTGAGCGTCTGACGCTGATTTTCCAGTCCCGACAGCTCACCCTGCAGTCGACTGACCTCAGCCTGCGCCTGCTGCAGGGCAGCGAGCTGCTGCGTCAGCTGTTCATCAGACTGCTGAATACGGGCCTGCATCTGCTGACGGGCGAGGGTGACCTCGCGATCGCCAAACAGCGCCTGACGCTGCTGACGCATTTCACCTAACTGTCTCTGGCTCTGCTGTTGTTGCTGTTGACGGATGGCCAGTTGCTGCTGTTCCTGCTCTGCCTGCTGTTGCAGGGCGGTGAGCTGGGTTTCGCCTTTTAACAGTTGCGGCTGCAGGTTAGCGAGCAACTGCTCACTCTCCTGCCAGCGCTGCCAGCGCCTCTGCTGTTCCGCCAGCCATGTGTCGCGATTCACGGCATCGGGAAGGGCAAGGTTGTGGGCGCTGAACTGTTGGGTTAAACGGGATTGCAACTGCGCCATGGCCTGCTGTTCCTGCTGCTTCCGCTGTTGCAGCGCATCCAGCGCCTGCTGCAGGCTGATCAGCGACTGCTGCGCCAGTTGCTCTGCCTGCAGATGTTGCTGCCAGGCCTGCAACTGCTGAAGATGGTGATCTTTCGCGGCCTGACGTGCCTGTTCTGCGGCTTCCTGTGCCAGTCGCTGTTGCTCAAGCTGGTTTTCGTGTTCGCTTTGCTGCTGCTGCCACGCGGCTAACGCTTCGCGGTCGGCAAGGGTGAAGGTAAGTGCCAGCTCACCGCTTAGTGCCTGCCATTGCTGCTCAAGCTGGTCAAGCTGACGCTGCATTTCCGCGATTTCGTCACGCAGGGTCTGCTGCTGAACGGCAGATTGTTTTAGCTGTTCGCTTTTTGCCGTTCCTGCTTCACGCAATGCCTCAGTTTGCTGCTGCAGCGCAGCCCGGCGCTGCTGGTTAGCACTCACTTCCAGCGTGCTGTAGGTTTCAACAGCCGGATGGGTGCAGGAGCCGCACAGCGGGCACGGCTGATCGGGGGTGAGCCGGGCGCGGTAATCGCTGAGATCGATAATCTGCTGCTCCAGCGCACAAATTTTTTCAACGTCATCCAGCTGCTGTTTTTCGCGTTTCCACGTTTCACGCAGAGTCTGAAGTTCCGCTTCACTCTGCTGATGCGCTTTTTCAAGCGCGGTCAGCCGCTGCTGGCGCTGATTCAGCTGCTGATGCAGTGGCTGCCACTGCGTGGAGAGCAGCAACAGTTGCTGACGAGCCGGACGGCTGGTCTGCAACTGGCTTAATGCCTGCCGCAGTGCAGCGGGCGGATGCTGTTCATGAAGCGAAGTGAGTGCCCGCTCCGCCTGCAACAACGCCTGGTGTGCCTGTTGCTCCGCCTGCTGGCGCGGCAGGGCCTGCTGTGCCTGCTGTTGCTGTTTCGCCTGCTGCGCGTCAATCTGTTTTTGTTGCTGTTCGCACTGCTGCTGCAGTTCGGCCAGCGTCGCTTCACGCTGTGCCAGCAGGGCAAAGTTCTCCTGCCATACCGGCAGTGAAGCGCCCCAATGCGCCAGATCGGCAAGCTGCTCACGTAACTGATGCTGTTCAGTGATCGCCTGCTGCACTGACATGACCTGACGCTTCTGCTCCACCAGTCTGGTCTGCGTCTGGTCAGCCTGCTGTTGCTGGCGGGCATTTTCCTGCTGTTGCTCTGCAAAGTGCTGCTGCAGCGTGGTGATTCGCTGATCCAGCGGTAATACCTGTTCCGTCAGCAGGTTCTCCTGCTGCTGCTGTTCCTGAAGCGCCTGCTGGCGCGCCGTCTGAGCAGCAGTGTAATTTTGCTGATGCTGCTGCTGTTGATTATGCGCCTGCTGCGCCGATGCGGTCAGTTGCTGGCAGTGGCTCTCGACCTGCTGCTGTTCGGTGCGTAATGCATCGCGCTGCTGCAGTTTTATCCGCAGCTTTTCAGCCGGTTCGCTGCGAGCCAGCCGCTGGCGGTCCGTCTCTGCCGCCTGGGATGCGGACTGGGCCTGCTGCAACGCGGCATCAGCCTGCTCACTCTCCTGCTGTAACTGCTGCGCCTGCTGCTGCCACTGCTGCTGCTGCTGCGCCTGTTGATAGTGCGCGCTGAGCCGCTGTTCCGCGTCGGTCAGATCGGTGAGCTGCAGTTGCAGGGCGTCACGCGCGTCACTATCCAGCAGTGCCATCGCACCCGCCTGACTGCGCAGCATATCCAGCTGCGTTTTCGCCTCTTTGTGACGCTCGTAGATAGCGGCGGAGATCAGGCCGTAAATTTCGGTGCCGGTCAGCTCCTCCAGCAGTTCGGCACGCTCACTGGCTTTAGCGTTGAGGAAGGCGGCAAACTGGCCCTGCGACAGCATCATTGAGCGGGTAAAACGTTCGAAATCAAGCCCGGAGAGGGTTTCGATCATCTTCAGCTTGTCACCGACTTTATCGGCAACAATGGTGTTGTCGGCGCAGCGCGCCAGCTCAACGCGCGGGGCCTGCAGCTTACCGTCAGCGGTGCCGCGCGCACGGTTCTGGCTCCAGAAGGCGCGCCAGGCTTCGCCTTTGATCTCAAACTCTACTTCAGCCAGACATTCGGCACTGTCGCGCGTCATCAGCGCATTCTGGCTCTGGGAAATCGCGCCCAGGCGCGGCGTCTGGTGATAGAGCGCCAGACAAATGGCGTCCAGCAGGGTGGTTTTACCCGCGCCGGTCGCGCCGGTTATGGCAAACAGGCCATTACTGGCAAAAGGCTCGGCGCGGAAGTCGATAAACCATTCACCGCGCAGAGCATTGAGGTTTTTAAACCGTAGCGTGAGGATCTTCATTGGGTCTCTTCCATGGCGGCCAGCGTCTGGCGGAACAGGGTGGTCATCTCGTCGATTTGCGCAGGTTGCAGCTCCTCATCCAGCGCGAGCCGGCGGGCAAAGACCTCTTCCACTTTCAGCTCACTCAGGGTTTCGTTGTCGAGCCGCGCCAGGCTCTGCTGCCGCTGCTCGCGGCTGCGGCGCAGCAGCAGGACTTCAACCGGCAGCGTGGCGGTCAGGGTTTCGACCTGATGCTGCAGATCGCTGAGGTACTCCTGCGTAGTGACTTCGATGTCGAGCCAGGTTGGCTTCTCCTGCTCAGCCGTGCTGAAGGCGTGTAACTGTTCCGCAATCTGTGCCAGCGATCCTTTCAGCACCTGCATCGGCTGCGCCTGCGGCACCACCAGCGGCGTAACGGATTGCAGGCCGCTTGCCGCAAGCTCCAGCAGAAAGACGCTTTTTTCGCTGCCCAGCTCATCAAAACTCAGCGGAATGGGCGAACCGCTGTAGCGGATATGCTCGCTGCCCGCCACGCGCTGGGCGCGATGAATATGGCCCAGTGCAATGTAGTCAGCGGCCGGAAAGGCACTGGCGGGGAAGGCATCAAGCGTACCGATGTAGATGTCACGCACCGAATCGCTCTGGCTGACCCCGACGGTGGTGAGATGTCCGGTAGCGATAATCGGCAATGCATGACCCAGCGCCTGGGCGGCGGCGAAGCGTTGCTGATAGTGTTGGGCAATCGCCTCCAGCAGCGAGGTCTGTTTATCGCGCCCTGACTGACCCGCCCGGCTGCGCAGAATATCGCGCGGTCGCAGATAGGGAATGGCACAGAGCAGTGCACCTGGTTCGCCCTGGCGTGTGTTCAGCAGCAACACATCATCCTGTTCCTGGGGGGTGGCTATTACCCGGGTGTTGAGACAGGCGAGCAGTTCGCGCGACTCATTCAGCGTCGCCACGGAATCGTGGTTGCCCGCCAGCACAATCAGCTGACAACCGGTGGGCTGCAGCGCCACCACAAAGCGGTTAAACATCTCGCGGGCGTAGCTGGGCGGCGTGCCGGTATCAAACAGATCGCCTGCAATAATCAACGCATCCACCTGATGCTGTTCAATCTGGATCAACAGCCAGTCGAGAAACGCCTGATGTTCGGCTGCCCGACTTTTGTTGTAAAAGAACTGCCCCAGATGCCAGTCCGCAGTATGAATGATGCGCATGATGAGTCCCTGCCGTTGTGATTCGCCCGGCGATTATACTGGCTCTGCGGCCAAAGCGAAAAATTGTCGCTGCGCTGTCATAAATGATTACCAACGGCGTTACAGGCAGGTTATGTTTTTCATAAAAGTGTCACAAATCTGACGCATAATGGCGCCGCGAATCTCAGTGACAGCCGTCATAATCAGCAGGAGTAATAATGGCTAAGCGCATTTTGGTTGTGGAGGATGAAGCCCCCATCCGTGAAATGTTGTGTTTTGTTCTGGAGCAGAACGACTATCAGCCAATTGAGGCGGAAGATTATGACAGTGCCGTGGGCAAGCTGATTGAACCATGGCCCGATCTGATTTTACTGGACTGGATGTTACCTGGTGGCAGCGGTATTCAGTTTATCAAGCATCTGAAACGCGAGGCGATGACGCGGGATATCCCGGTGATGATGCTCACCGCGCGTGGCGAAGAGGAAGATCGGGTGCGTGGCCTGGAAGTGGGCGCCGATGATTACATTACCAAGCCGTTTTCGCCTAAAGAACTGATGGCGCGAATTAAAGCGGTGATGCGCCGTATTTCACCGATGGCGGTGGAAGAGGTGATTGAGATGCAGGGACTGAGTCTGGATCCTTCTTCACATCGCGTGATGTCCGAAACCACGCCGCTGGAGATGGGCCCGACCGAATATAAGCTGCTGCACTTCTTTATGACTCACCCGGAACGCGTATACAGCCGCGAACAGCTGCTGAACCACGTCTGGGGCACCAATGTGTATGTGGAAGATCGCACTGTTGATGTTCACATCCGCCGTTTACGTAAAGCGCTGGAAGTCTCCGGCCACGACCGCATGGTACAAACCGTCCGTGGAACAGGGTATCGTTTCTCTGCCCGCTATTAAACGGAGCCTTTACCGTGCTGGAACGCCTCTCCTGGAAGAGATTACTGACAGAACTGCTGCTGGCCTGTCTGCCTGCGGTGCTGCTGGGCCTGCTGTCTGGCGGTTTGCCCTGGTGGCTGCTGCTGAGCGTGGTCATGGTGCTGTTATGGCATTTCCACAATCTGATGCGGCTGTCGCACTGGCTGTGGCTCGACCGCACCATGACGCCACCCGCCGGGCGTGCCAGTTGGGAACCGCTGTTTTATGGTCTTTACCAGATGCAACTGCGCAACCGGCGGCGGCGACGTGAACTCGGTAATCTGATCAAACGTTTCCGCAGCGGTGCCGAGTCGCTGCCGGATGCGGTGATCCTGACCACGGAAGAGGGCACTATTTTCTGGTGTAACGGTCTGGCGCAGCAGCACCTGGGTCTGCGCTGGCCGGAAGATAATGGCCAGAACATCCTCAATCTGCTGCGTTATCCGGAGTTCTCACGCTATCTGCGCCAGCGCGATTTTGACAAGCCCCTGACGCTGGTGCTGAACAACAAACTTCACATGGAATTCCGCGTTATGCCCTACAGCGAGGGGCAGTGGCTGCTGGTGGCGCGTGATGTGACGCAGATGCATCAGCTGGAAGGGGCGCGCCGCAACTTCTTTGCCAACGTCAGCCATGAGTTACGTACGCCGCTCACGGTGCTGCAGGGCTATCTGGAGATGATGAACGACTCGGTGATGAGCGAGCCTTCGCGCAGCAAAGCGCTGCACACGATGTCTGAGCAGACGCGCCGTATGGACAGCCTGGTCAAACAGCTGCTGACGCTGTCGCGCATTGAAGCCGCGCCTGCCATCGATCTGAAAGAGAAGGTGGATGTGCCGGTCATGCTGAAGCTGCTGCAGCATGAGGCGGCGACGCTAAGTGGCGGTCGTCACGATATTCATTTCCATACCGATCCCCATCTGAAAGTGTTCGGCAACGATGAACAGCTTCGCAGTGCTATCTCCAATCTGGTTTATAACGCGGTAAATCACACTCCGGATGGCACGCGGATTGATATCAGCTGGCTGCGCGGCAAACAGGGCGCCACCTTCCGGGTTTGCGACAACGGGCCGGGTATTGCTTCAGAACATATTCCCCGTCTGACCGAGCGTTTCTACCGCGTCGATAAAGCGCGTTCACGTGCCACTGGTGGCAGCGGGCTGGGTCTGGCGATAGTGAAACATGCGCTGAGTCACCACAACGCGCGGCTCGACATCACCAGCGTGCCGCACAAAGAGACCTGTTTTACGTTTACGCTGCCCGCGAGGTTGATTGTCAGCAGCGTGATGCAGGAGAATGCCGTTCATTAATGGCTGCCGGATCTTCCTGATGCGCATTCTTCTTGTATTGATTGTTACGCTGCTGCCGGGCCTGGCGCTGGCCCAGCACGGCACGCTCTCCGGCAATCTCAGCAGTGTCGGCTCAGATACGCTTGGCTATCTTATGACCCTGTGGGGCGAGGATTTTAGTCGGCAGGCGCCGGGCGTCAATGTGCAGGTTCAGGCCTCCGGTTCCTCAACCGCGCCGACCGCGCTGGCAGCAGGTGCCGCACAGCTCGGTCCGATGAGCCGCCCGATGCAGGCCGATGAGCGTCAGGCTTTTGAGGCGCGCTACGGCTATCCGCCGCTGGCGGTGCCGGTGGCAATGGATGCGCTGGTGGTGGTGGTGAATCAGCGTAACCCGCTGCAGCAGATTGAACCGCGTCAGCTCGACGCCATCTTCTCCGTTACCCGTCTGTGTGGCGCACACAGTGTGCCGCTGCGCTGGGGCGATCTCGGTTTAACCGGCGCGCAATGGAACAAACGCCCCATTCAGCGCTATGGACGTAATTCCGCCTCCGGCACCTGGGGTTTCTTCAAACAGCAGGTGCTCTGCAAAGGCGATTTCCGCAGCGACGTAGCGGAGTTTCCTGGCTCGGCCGCGGTGGTGCAGGCGGTGGCCGGTAATTCGCGCAGCATCGGCTACGCCAGTTTTGGCTTTCATCTCAGCGGCGTAAAAATGCTGGCGGTGACGAATGATCAGGGCCAGGCGATTGCCCCGGATGCCGATGCTATTCGTAGCGGCCGTTATCCCTGGGCGCGTCCACTCTATCTCTATGTTAATAAAACACCCGGTAAACCACTGCCGCCGCTGGTGGCGGCATTTCTGCAGCAGGTTCTTTCACCACAAGGACAGCGGCGGGTCAGCGAAGCGGGCTATCTGCCGCTCTCAGACAGCCAGATGGCAGAGGCGCGCGCCGCCCTGCGTTAATCCCGGTTGAATTTTTTTCATGATCCCTGAATTTTCTTCAGTTGCAGATGCATGCCACTCATGACACTCTGTTTTCAGACATGTAGCCATCCAGATGGCTATTTATTTCAGAGTGCAATGATTTCCTGTCGTTATTACCGGCAGGAGAGACAGGAGTGATCATGCAAAGAGAAACCGCCCCGTTCCGTGCCGACACCGTTGGCAGTTTTCTGCGTCCCGCTGCGATTAAGCAGGCGCGCGAAGCGTTTGCTGCCGGAGAGATTGATGCGGCGGCCCTGCAGCAGGTCGAAGATGAGGCGATTCGCGATGTGGTAGCGAAGCAACGTGAAAATGGCCTGAAGGTGGTCACCGATGGCGAGTTTCGTCGCGGCTGGTGGCACTTCGACTTCTTCTATGGCCTGAATGGCGTTGAGCGCTATGAAGCGGAACAGGGCATCCAGTTTAATGGCGGGCAGACCAAAGCGCATGGCGTGAAAGTGGTGAGCAAACTCGGTTTCCCGGCGGATCATCCGATGCTGGCGCATTTCCGTTTCCTGCAGAGTATTGCCGGGGATGCGGTGCCAAAAATGACCATTCCCAGCCCCAGCGTTTTACACTTCCGCGGTGGCCGCAAAGTGATTGATGCAGAGGTCTATCCCGATCTGGCGGACTACTTCGAGGATCTGGCGCAGACCTACAAAGCGGCGATTCAGGCCTTTTATGATGCGGGCTGCCGCTATCTGCAGCTGGATGACACCGTCTGGGCTTATCTCTGCTCTGAAGATCAGAAGCGCGATATCCGCGAACGCGGCGACGATCCGGATCAGCTGGCACAGATTTACGCTCAGGTACTGAATAAAGCGCTGGAGGATAAACCTGCCGATCTGACGGTGGGTCTGCATGTCTGTCGCGGGAACTTCCGCTCCACCTGGATCTCAGAGGGGGGCTACGGGCCGGTGGCAGAAATCCTGTTCGGCAGCGTCAACGTGGATGCGTTCTTCCTGGAGTATGACAATGCCCGGTCCGGCGGCTTTGAGCCACTGCGTTACATTAAACCGGGTCATCAGCAGGTGGTGCTGGGTTTAATCACCACTAAGGTGGGTGAACTGGAAGATCCGGCGCAGGTGAAAATCCGGCTGGAAGAGGCGGCGCAGTACGTCAGCCTGGATCAGATTTGCCTCAGCCCGCAATGCGGTTTCGCCTCAACTGAAGAGGGCAACAGCCTGAGTGAAGCGCAGCAGTGGCAGAAAATTCGTTTGGTGGTGGATATCGCGAATCAGGTCTGGTAGTGCTGTAACGTTGTGCAGACAGGCGCGTAAAACGCGCCTTTTGTGTATCTGAAACCCCGTTCATGCGGGGATTTCTCACGCTCTGTCTATTATTTAGGCACATCATCTTGTGTCCCTGCAGCAAAAATTAACGCTATCCACTGCCTTTGGGAAAAATGGTGGTATAACCTTCTGGTTTTCCGATCCCGTATTGCCTTTCACCGCTATAAACGTTTTACTTAGCGCCGTTGTCGATCCATCCCTCTGTGAACAGAATAAAAGCAGCTTAAATCACCTGCGCTTTACCCTGCGACGAGCATAATGCGCTGACATTGTCAGCCAGATCGCGGTTTACACGCAGCGAGGGGACAACACTAACCCAACTTCCACCGCAACATCAGTGACAGGCCGTATGACACATCGTTTAACTTCGAAGGACATTCTCGCGCTGGGCTTTATGACATTCGCCCTGTTTGTTGGCGCGGGCAACATCATTTTCCCGCCAATGGTCGGTATTCAGTCTGGTGAACACGTCTGGACCGCCGCAATTGGTTTTCTGATTACCGCAGTCGGGTTACCGGTGATGACCGTGATCGCGCTGGCTCGCGTCGGCGGCGGCGTGGATGCACTCAGCACTCCGATTGGCAAGGTCGCGGGCATTGTGCTGGCTACCGTGTGCTATCTGGCTGTTGGGCCGCTGTTTGCCACCCCGCGTACGGCAACGGTTTCATTTGAGATGGGTATTGCGCCGCTGACCGGCGATGGTGCGCTGCCCCTGTTTATCTACAGCCTGATCTACTTCGCGCTGGTGATTGGTGTATCGCTTTATCCGGGCAAACTGCTCGACACTGTAGGTCACTTCCTTGCGCCCTTGAAAATTATCGCGCTGACCGTGCTGGGCGTGGCTGCACTGGTGTGGCCGGCGGGTGGCACCATTCCCGCGACCGTTGATTATCAGCATGCGGCGTTCTCAAGCGGTTTCGTTAACGGCTATCTGACGATGGATACGCTGGGCGCGCTGGTTTTTGGCATCGTGATTGTCAACGCCGCCCGTTCGCGTGGCGTCGACAATGCCGCGCTGCTGACGCGCTATACCGTGCTGGCAGGCCTGATCGCGGGTCTGGGCCTGACGCTGGTCTACCTTTGCCTGTTTAAGCTGGGCGCGGGCAGCGGTGCGCTGGTTGATCAAAACGCCAACGGCGCAGCGATTCTGCATGCGTATGTTCAGCACACCTTTGGCAATATGGGCAGTCTCTTCCTGGCCGCACTGATTTTTGTTGCCTGCATGGTGACCGCCGTTGGCCTGACCTGTGCCTGTGCGGAATTTTTTGCGCAATACCTGCCGTTATCGTATAAAACGCTGGTGTTTATTCTGGGTCTGTTCTCGATGGTGGTGTCGAACCTCGGCCTGAGCCACCTGATTCAGATCTCCATCCCGGTACTCACGGCGATTTACCCGCCTTGTATCGTGCTGGTTGTACTGAGTTTCACCCTTAACTGGTGGAACAAGAGCAGCCGGATTATCGCGCCAGCGATGCTGGTAAGCCTGCTGTTTGGCATTGTTGATGCGATTAAAACCACCGGGTTTAAAGATTTGCTGCCCGCTTTCAGTCAGCATCTGCCGCTGGCCGATCAGGGTCTCGCCTGGTTGCCGCCGTCGCTGGTGATGCTGCTGATTGCCGCTGTTGTTGATCGGGTGAAGGGGCCGGAACAGGTTGCCGTTCACTCGTAACAGAACGCACTGATTTTTCTTTAACCACGGGCCTGCCCGTGGTTTTTTCATTTCACAGGTACAGGTTGTTATGCAAGAAACCAACAAGCTCAAACGCGGACTGAGCACGCGCCACATCCGTTTTATGGCGCTGGGATCGGCGATTGGCACCGGGCTGTTTTACGGTTCCGCCGACGCGATAAAAATGGCCGGCCCGAGCGTGCTGCTCGCCTATATCATCGGTGGGGCCGTGGCTTACATCATCATGCGTGCGCTGGGTGAGATGTCCGTTAATAATCCTCAGGCCAGTTCCTTTTCACGCTATGCGCAGGACTATCTTGGGCCGATGGCGGGTTACATTACCGGCTGGACCTACTGTTTTGAGATCCTGATTGTCGCGATTGCAGATGTCACCGCGTTCGGCATCTATATGGGCGTCTGGTTCCCCGAGGTGCCGCACTGGATTTGGGTGCTGAGCGTGGTGCTGATCATCGGTGCCGTCAATCTGATGAGCGTGAAAGTGTTCGGTGAAGTGGAGTTCTGGTTCTCCTTCTTCAAAGTCGCCACCATCATTGTGATGATTCTGGCCGGTTTCGGCATGATCATCTGGGGGATTGGCAACGGCGGCCAGCCGACCGGCATCCATAATTTATGGACCAATGGCGGCTTCTTCGCGCACGGCGTGGTCGGCATGCTGCTGTCGCTGCAGATGGTGATGTTCGCCTACGGCGGCATTGAGATTATCGGGATTACGGCGGGTGAAGCGAAAGATCCGGAGAAGTCGATTCCGCGTGCGATTAACTCAGTGCCGTGGCGCATTCTGGTGTTCTATGTCGGTACGCTGTTTGTGATTATGTCCATCTACCCATGGAATCAGGTAGGCACGTCGGGCAGCCCGTTTGTGCTGACATTCCAGCATCTTGGCATCGCCGCCGCCGCCTCTATCCTCAATTTTGTGGTGCTGACCGCGTCACTCTCGGCGATTAACAGCGATGTGTTTGGTGTGGGTCGCATGCTGCACGGAATGGCGCAGCAAGGCCATGCGCCTAAAGTCTTTATGAAGGTCTCTTCACGCGGAATTCCGTGGGTGACGGTTGTCGTGATGATGTTTGCCATGCTGATTGCGGTCTATCTCAACTACCTGATGCCCGAAAAAGTCTTCCTGGTGATCGCGTCGCTGGCGACCTTTGCAACAGTATGGGTCTGGATCATGATTCTGCTGTCGCAGATCGCGTTCCGTCGCAAAATTGGCAAAGAGGCGGCCAGTAAGCTGAAGTTTGCACTGCCAGGTGGCAGCTGGACGGCGGGTGTCGGCGTTGCCTTCCTCTGCTTTATCATCGGGCTGATTGGATATTTCCCCGATACCCGTATTTCACTCTATGTGGGTATGGTGTGGATAGTGGTATTGCTGCTGGGTTATAAGCTGGTGCGTAAAACCCGCTAATCCTCTGTTCTGCTCTCCCGATTTATGGGGGAGCAGAACACGCTATTTCCCCTCTCAAATTTTCCCCGCATCTGATTATTTATGTGATCCCCGCCACAACACGAACTCCTTTTATTCGGCACTTATTGTGTATCAGCGAAATAAGGTCATGCATCACATTATTTCAGCAAATAGTTCCGGGAATGATTATTTCAAAGAGCAGTGAATATCACGGAGGATGCAAACCGGGGACAGGGACACAAGAGAGCCTGAGCAGGAGAGGGTGCAGCTAATCGGGCACGAAGGGTAATAAAGGCAGAAATAAAAAACGGCGAAACCAGTCGCCGAAATACTCAAGGATTACAGGAAAATAGTTAATAAAGGGATGATTGACGTAACTATCGTAAAACAAAACGGGTAGCGCTGATAGTCAGTCGTTTTAAATAAGAATAGGTCGGAGTGGCGTTAATTAACCGTGGTTAACATTAATAAGGCCGCATTGAGACTGCGGCCTTAATTTCATTAGCCACAGACTCAGGGCAATATAACCGAAACCGGCAACACAGCGCTGTTATCCAGGTTTTTCCGCAGCTGAGTCAGCGTGGATTGATAAGGGCAGAGTACGCCGACATGGGTAACTCTGCAGTCTGACTGATGCCATTCCTGATGTAATAACGGATGTTTATCATCAATTGGTTGCAGCTGTCGGATACCATCCAGACTCTGCGCCTGAAAATAGAGTCGCAAAAAACGTTTGCCACTGTGAGTGTCGCGCCAGCGCTCCAGCACCAGACTGCTGCCCGGCGGAATGTTGCCGCGTGAATAGCCGGGTAACTGCCAGCTAAAGTCCATCAGAGTGCGCACCATTGCGATGTTGGTGTCATGCGCCACCAGAATCAGCCAGCGGGTTGGCGAGCTGTCAGACGCAATTTCTGACAGCAGGGCGTTAAGCAGTATTGAGCCACGGTGCTGAGCCAGATAAAGGATATCGTTGCTCAGATCGTAGTTTGCCGTCAGCAATGGAAGCAGCGAGGTGATCTGCGCGGCCGAGGTGATGTGTCCCCAGGCGAGCTGATCAAACGGCAGGTTTTCGCTGTAACCCAGTCGCAGCGTCTCCACCATGCTCGCCATCACACTCAGCCCGTAAACGTAAGTATTGCCGTTGCGCGTCTGCCGAAACGCCCAGGGCGCATCAAACAACGGGCAATCTGTTGCGGGCGGGCAGACGGCGGCTTTCAGTTGCTGAATCGCCGGCTGCAGCTGCTGTTGTAGCCGGGCCAGATCGCCTGCTTTCTGCTGTTTCGCGGCGAGCTCCTGAGCGGGATCGGTCCGGGTGATGGTCAGCTTTTTGCTCTGAAACAGGGGATCGGCATCGCCTGCTACGTGATGCACGGGCACGCCGCAGCCGGGAAATGCGCCGTCCGTCAGCGCCGCGGCGGTGGCGCGGGTGCGCTGAAGCGGACTGGCGCGAACGTAGACCTCAGCCGCGTCAGGACAGCCCGTGCTCAGCAGCCCGAGCTGACGATAGCGATCGCCTTCCCAGCGTCCTTTATTCACCACAGCGCTGTAGCCATGGCCGGTCAGCTCACCATCGGGAGTGGTCCACTGCGTCCAGGTTTGCTGGCTGGCGGCTTCGATCTCTTTGCGATTGCCGGGCGTGGGCGGACGAACACCGTGACGGCTCAGTTCGACTACTTTCTCCAGCTGGTAATCCGCCGCCTGTGACGCCGGGCTTAGCAGCCAGAGAGAACTGAGGATCAGCGCGCAGCGGTACAGGGCAGGCATCGTCATTTATTCCTCCAGCGCCAGATTGCCGGTCAGCGCTTTTATTTTCGGGTAAAGGGCTGCATTGGACAGCAACACCGGGTTGCCGTTTTTCATTCCGTCATTACGCAGGTAATCATTGGTGACACCGCCTGCTTCACGCATCAGGACGATGCCCGGCAGACTGTCCCAGGGATGCATATGCGCTTCATAGTAGCCAATCAGCCGCCCGGCGGCGGCCCAGGCGCTGGTAAGCGCACCAGAACCGATACGAATAAACATGCCACCCTGTTCTGTTAAGCCGCGAATCAACCGCGAGGTACTTTCACCCGGTGTGCGGCTGGAGTTGCTGATGCCGAGTAACCCCTCGTTGAGATGCTGCGCGTCATGGGCCTGCAGACGGCTCTCATTAACCCACGCGCCCTGGCCCGCTCGTGCATGAAACAGCTCCTGATGGTTAGGATCGCAGACCACGCCGATCACCGGTTCGCCCTCACAGACGACTGCCAGCGAGACGCACCAGTTAGGCAGGCCATTGACGAAGCAGGCGGTGCCATCGATCGGATCAACGACCCAGATAAAAGGCGCGCCCTGGACCTCGCCACCGCTCTCTTCGCCATAGACGGCATCCTCAGGAAAACGCTCGGCAATTAACGACTTAATTAATGCCTCAACGTTACGATCAGCCTCGCTGACCACATCCTGCAAATCCCTTTTGTGTTCCACTACCAATGTCTGACGCTGTTGATACCATGACAAAGCCCGGCTGCCCGCAGCACGGGCAATGTCGCAGGCGTAACGATAACGCGCGTCTATTTCAGAATGCGAAGCGGATGACATCTTTTCCTCTTATGATTTTTTTGCCATAACGAACGGAAGGTGCGCCTGAGCAGGCGGTCTGGCTGTAATGTTTTCTTAGCTATTGTTAAGAAAGGCTTCATTAAGCCGCAGATAAGCAGCAATGGCAAGATGGCGGGAAGTCAGGAAAGCGGCTTTTTATTCAGACGAAAGCTGGCATCCGCCAGCCCGGCAGCAGAGGATCGGGTTTTACAGGGTTCTGCTGGTCGCCAGCGCCATTAAACGCGGATAAAAAATAAAAAACAGCGCTTCCAGCTGATCATAATGTTCGGTGAAATCATGGTAGGAGTCGCGCAGTGCCGCCAGGCGTGGACGGCGGCTGGCCATGCCGTGCAGCACCCGCTCAAGCCGTGCAGGCTGGGCATAATGCTCAAACCAGCGCTCACGCCACATCACAGCATTGAGTTCCTGAAATTCAGTGGGGGTATCTGGCAGTTGCGGCAGGATTTCGCGCTCGGCGGCGGCAGAAAACTGCACCAGCGTCTGCTCGGGTGTGAAACGCTGCCAGTGACGCGCCAAAAAATGGTCCCAGATGACATCCAGTGTGATGGGTGCCACGCGATACGTTTCCGCACGGAACAGCTGACGGGCGCTGCGCACTTCCGGCAGCCCATCGGTCATCACATCCAGACGACGATGCATCAGAATGCCGTCTGCAACAGGTGCAGACCAGTGCTGGTGCGGGTTGCCACGCACAAAGTCGGCCATTAAATTGCCGAGTAAGGAGCTGTTGGCCAGCTTAGCCAGATGGAGATGCGCAAGAAAGTTCATGCCGCATTATAGGCTGAACTGCCTTAGCGCAGCCAGTTGTTCAGAATTGGTCGTTTTTCCGCTAAACTGTGCCGCCTGTTTTTGCCTGAGAAAGAACATTTCAATGCGTGTCGCTGATTTTGCTTTTGAACTGCCCGAATCCCTGATTGCTCACTATCCCCAGGCGCAGCGCAGTGGCTGTCGCCTGCTGTCGCTCGATGGCCCCAGCGGGGCCTTGTCGCACGGTGTTTTCACCGACGTGCTGGATAAGCTGAATCCAGGCGATCTGCTGGTGTTCAACAACACCCGCGTGATTCCGGCGCGCGTCTTTGGCCGTAAAGCCAGCGGTGGCAAAATCGAAATGCTGGTAGAGCGGATGCTCGACGATAAGCGCGTACTGGCACATGTGCGCGCCTCGAAAGCACCAAAGCCGGGCGCAGAACTGCTTCTGGGTGAAGATGAGAGCGTGAAAGCGACGATGGTGGCACGCCACGATGCGCTATTTGAGATTGTCTTTGATGATGAGCGCGCGGTGCTCGACATTCTCAACAGCGTCGGCCATATGCCGCTGCCGCCCTATATTGACCGTCCGGATGAAGAGCAGGATCGCGAGCTTTATCAGACGGTTTACAGCGCCCGTCCGGGTGCCGTCGCGGCCCCGACCGCCGGTCTGCATTTCGATGAACCGCTGCTTCAGGCGCTGAAAGAGAAGGGCGTTGAAATGGCGTTTGTGACGCTGCATGTTGGGGCGGGGACTTTCCAGCCGGTGCGTGTCGAGACCATCGAAGAGCATCACATGCACGCAGAATATGCCGAAGTGCCGCAGGAAGTTGTTGACGCGGTGCTGGCCTGTAAAGCGCGCGGCAATAAGGTGGTCGCCGTCGGCACCACCTCCGTCCGTTCGCTGGAGAGCGCCGCCAAAGCGAGTCAGGATGCTCTGATTGCGCCGTTCTTCGACGATACCCAGATTTTCATCTATCCGGGCTATGAGTATCAGGTGATCGATGCGCTGATCACCAACTTCCATTTGCCCGAATCGACGCTGATTATGCTGGTCTCGGCATTCGCCGGTTATCAGCACACCATGGCGGCGTATCACGCAGCCGTGGCTGAGCAATATCGTTTCTTCAGTTATGGTGACGCGATGTTTATCAGCAAAAATCCGCAGGCGCCGCTGGAAAAAGTGGGCGACTGATTTATTAACCGATAGCCGGAACCGCCTTAATAGCGTGAAGGTTGTATACATTGGACTGTTTCTCCAATGGGGGCTTTGTGAAATTTGAACTTGATACTACAGACGGGCGCGCACGCCGTGGCCGTCTGATTTTTGATCGCGGTGTGGTGGAAACCCCTGCGTTTATGCCTGTCGGCACCTATGGCACCGTGAAAGGCATGACGCCGGAAGAAGTGCAGGAGACTGGCGCACAGATCATTCTGGGCAATACCTTCCACCTCTGGCTGCGTCCGGGCCAGGAGATCATGAAACTGCATGGCGATCTGCATGATTTTATGCAGTGGAAAGGGCCGATTCTGACCGACTCCGGCGGCTTCCAGGTCTTCAGCCTGGGTGACATCCGCAAAATCACCGAAGCGGGCGTTCACTTCCGTAACCCGATCAATGGCGACCCGATCTTCCTCGATCCGGAAAAATCGATGGAGATTCAGTATGACCTCGGTTCCGACATCGTCATGATCTTCGATGAATGTACGCCCTATCCGGCGGACTGGGACTATGCCAAACGCTCCATGGAGATGTCGCTGCGCTGGGCGCGACGCAGCCGTGATCGTTTCGACAGCCTGGGGAATAAAAATGCGTTGTTTGGCATTATCCAGGGCTCGGTTTACGAAGATTTACGAGATGTCTCGGTGAAAGGTCTGGTAGAGATTGGCTTTGATGGGTACGCTGTGGGCGGCCTGGCGGTGGGTGAGCCCAAGCAGGACATGCACCGTATTCTTGAGCACGTCTGTCCGCAGCTTCCGCAGGATAAACCACGTTATCTGATGGGTGTCGGCAAGCCAGAAGATCTGGTTGAAGGCGTCCGTCGCGGCGTCGATATGTTTGACTGCGTGATGCCTACCCGTAATGCCCGAAATGGTCACCTGTTTGTGACTGAGGGTGTGGTGAAAATCCGCAACGCCCGATACAAAGATGACACTGCGCCGCTGGATGCGGAGTGTGATTGTTACACCTGTCGCAATTATAGCCGCGCCTACTTGTATCATCTCGACCGTTGTAACGAAATACTGGGCGCGCGTCTGAACACTATCCACAATTTGCGCTATTACCAGCGTCTGATGGCAGGTTTACGCCAGGCCATTGAAGAGGGTAAATTAGAACACTTTGTAACTGAGTTTTACCAACGGACGGGCAAAGAAGTTCCGCCATTAACGTCTGATAATTCATCAATGAGGGAAATTTAATGAGCTTATTCATTTCTGACGCCGTGGCTGCAGCTGGCGCACCGTCTCAGGGAAGTCCGTATTCTCTGGTGATCATGCTGGTGGTGTTTGGTCTGATTTTCTACTTCATGATCCTGCGTCCGCAGCAGAAACGTGCGAAAGAGCACAAGAAGCTGATGGATTCCATCTCTAAGGGTGATGAAGTGCTGACCAGCGGTGGCCTGGTAGGCCGCGTAACGAAAGTCTCTGACACGGGATACGTCGCTATCGCGCTGAATGACACCAATGAAGTCGTCGTTAAACGTGATTTCGTCGCTGCCGTGCTGCCTAAAGGCACTATCAAGGCGCTGTAATTCTTTCTTCCCTAAGGGAACTGCCGTGTTAAATCGTTATCCTTTGTGGAAGTATGTGATGCTGGTCGTCGTGATTCTCGTCGGCCTGCTCTATGCGCTTCCCAACCTGTATGGTGAGGATCCGGCCGTTCAAATCACTGGTGCGCGCGGAAGCGCCGCCAGTGAGCAGACGTTGGATCAAATTCAGTCCGCATTAAAACAAGACAATATCCAGAGCAAATCTGTTGCGCTGGAAAATGGTGCGATTACCGCGCGCTTCAACAATACGGATGTGCAGTTACGCGCCCGTGAAGCCATCATGAAAGCGCTGGGTGAGAACTACGTTGTCGCGCTGAACCTTGCGCCAGCCACGCCGCGCTGGCTGAGCATGCTGTCAGCAGAGCCGATGAAACTCGGTCTCGACCTGCGTGGTGGTGTGCACTTCCTGATGGAAGTGGACATGGACACCGCGCTCAGCAAGCTGCAGGAGCAGAATGCTGACACGCTGCGTAGCGATCTGCGCACCAAAAATATCCCTTATACCACCGTCAACAAAATCGCGAACTACGGCGTGGAAATTCGTTTCCGTGACGCTGCCAGTCGTGATGCGGCGATCTCCTGGCTCTCCTCGCGTCATCAGGATCTGGTGATCAACAGCAGCGGCAGCGATGCGCTGCGTGCCACCATGAGCGATGCCCGTCTCAGCGAAGCGCGTGAATATGCGGTTCAGCAGAACATTACGATTCTGCGTAACCGTGTAAACCAGCTTGGCGTGGCGGAACCGCTGGTTCAGCGTCAGGGCTCCGATCGCATCGTAGTTGAGCTGCCGGGTATTCAGGATACGGCGCGTGCCAAAGAGATTCTGGGCGCAACCGCGACGCTGGAATTCCGTCTGGTGAACACCAGCGTAGATCCTACTGCGGCGGCCAGTGGCCGTGTTCCGGGTGACTCAGAAGTTAAAGACATGCGTGATGGCCAGCCGGTCGTGCTCTACAAGCGGGTGATCCTGACCGGTGACCACATCACCGACTCGACGTCCAGCATGGATGAGTACAACCAGCCACAGGTGAACATTTCACTTGATAGCGCAGGCGGTAACATCATGTCCAACTTCACCAAGGACAACATCGGCAAGCCGATGGCGACCCTGTTTGTGGAGTATAAGGACAGCGGTAAAAAAGATGCTAACGGCCGTTCAATTCTGGTGAAACAGGAAGAGGTGATTAACGTCGCTAATATCCAGTCTCGCCTGGGGAACAGCTTCCGCATCACCGGTATCAACAACCCGAACGAAGCGCGTCAGCTGTCGCTGCTGCTGCGTGCCGGTGCGTTGATTGCGCCCATCCAGATTGTGGAAGAGCGTACGATCGGGCCGACCATGGGTCAGCAAAACATTACTCAGGGTCTGGAAGCCTGCCTGTGGGGTCTGCTCGCCTCGATCCTGTTTATGGTGGTGTTCTACAAGAAGTTTGGTCTGATTGCGACGAGTGCGCTGCTGGTTAACCTGGTGCTGATTGTCGGCGTCATGTCCCTGCTGCCTGGTGCGACCCTGACCATGCCGGGTATTGCCGGTATCGTGTTAACACTGGCGGTAGCAGTCGATGCTAACGTACTGATTAACGAACGTATTAAAGAAGAGCTGCGTAACGGGCGCTCGGTTCAGCAGGCAATTCATGAGGGCTACAAAGGCGCCTTCTCCAGTATTGTCGATGCGAACGTGACCACCCTGATCAAAGTTATCATTCTTTACGCGGTCGGCACCGGTTCGATCAAAGGCTTTGCTATTACCACCGCAATTGGTATCGCGACCTCAATGTTCACCGCGATTATCGGTACCCGTGCCATTGTTAACCTGGTTTACGGTGGCAAACGCATCAACAAGCTGTCTATCTGAGGAGTGCGTTGTGGCACAGGAATATAACATTGAGCAGTTAAACCACGGGCGTAAAGTCGTCGACTTTATGCGCTGGGATAAGCTGGCCTTCATCATTTCAGGACTGCTGATTCTTGCCGCGATTGCGATCGTGGGTGTGCGTGGTTTTAACTGGGGCCTCGATTTCACCGGTGGTACGGTGATTGAGATCGCGCTGGAAAAACCGGCCGACCTTGAAGTCCTGCGTGGTGATCTGGTGAAAGCGGGCTTTGACGAGCCGCTGGTGCAGAACTTTGGCAGCAGCCGTGACGTCATGGTGCGTATGGCACCGGTGACCGGCCCGGCGGGTACTGAGTTAGGCAATAAAGTGGTGTCGGTGATTAACCAGACTACCCAGCAAAACGCGACCGTTAAGCGCATTGAGTTCGTTGGCCCGAGTGTGGGTAGCGACCTGGCGCAGGCGGGTGCGATGGCGCTGCTGTCTGCACTGATTGCGATTCTGATCTATATCGGTTTCCGCTTTGAGTGGCGTCTGGCGCTGGGTACCGTGCTGGCGCTGGCGCATGACGTGATCATCACCTGCGGCCTGCTGGCGCTGTTCCGCATTGAAATCGACCTGACAATTGTTGCCTCGCTGATGTCGGTGATTGGCTACTCGCTTAACGATAAAATTGTGGTCTCTGACCGTATTCGTGAAAACTTCCGTAAGATTCGTCGCGGCAGCTCTTACGATATTACGAACGTGTCACTGACACAGACGTTAAGCCGTACCCTGATTACCTCGCTGACGACGCTGGCGATGATCCTCATCCTGTTCGTGTTTGGTGGTGCGTTGCTGAAAGGCTTCTCACTGACCATGCTGATTGGTGTGACGATTGGTACGATTTCATCCATTTATGTCTCTTCGGCGCTGGCGCTGAAGCTGGGCATGAAGCGTGAACATATGATGGTGCAGAAAGTCGAGAAAGAGGGCGCCGATCAGCCTTCTATCCTGCCTTAATCACGCGTCAGAAATAAAAACGGGCAGCCAACAGGCTGCCCGTTTTTTTTGCACCGCGGCTATGGGCTAGCGGGTGCGGCAGGGGAAGTCTGAGTCGGCGTATCCCCGGTTACGTTATGCACGCGGACATAACCCAATTGCTCCGGTGTCAGGCCACTGAGCCGCAGCGGGATGCTGGTCGAATGCTGGGGCAGCAACGAGGCCGGCACCGTGACGGTCTGGCTCAGACTGTCGCTGTTCAGAGGTTTACCGGTCGCCGGGTCGAGCTCACCCCAGATCACCGTCGCATGCAGGGCGGGCAGAGGGCGGTCGTCCATTGAACGCACAGTCAGGGTTGCCCGCGAGCCGCTGGCTTCAGCGGTCACAGGCGACAGCGTCAGTCGCAGTGTGCCGAGCTGGGTTTGCAGAGCCACTGGCGTTTTCGCCTGCGGCACCAGCCATGCGCCTTGTTGCAACTGACTGTTAAGCTGTCCCTGGATTTCCAGTGCACTGGCCTGCGTGGTCAGGTGCTGCATCTGCTGATTTAGCTGACTCACTTCCTGATGCAGCTCTCTGACCTGCGGATTGCCTGCCGTGGTGCTGCAGCCGCTCAGCGTTACCAGAGAGAGCGCCACCGGAATCCAAACCATCCTGCTCATAAGTTATCCTTGTCCGTTATTTTGGAATACGTAAAACCTGGCCAGGATAGATCTTATCAGGATGCGAGAGCATTGGCTTATTCGCTTCGAAAATCTTGTTATATTCGTTAGCGTTGCCGTAAACCTGTTTGGAAATCGCGCTCAGCGTATCGCCTTTTTTCACGGTGTACAGCTCTGACTCGACTGCGGTATCTGTCACGGTCACCTTGTCTTCAACTTTCGTAATGCCTGCAACGTTACCTGCAGCAATCAGAATCTTTTCTTTCAGCTCCTGGGACAGGCCATCACCGGTCACGGTCACGGTGTCGCCATTGACCTTGACGTCGACCTTGTCGCTGTCAGGCAAGCCGAGCTTGTTAATGTGATCCTGCAGCTTTTTATTCTGGTCATCTCCGCCGTTTACCGCGTCCCAGAGTTTTTCTCCGGCTTCTTTCACAAAGTTAAACAGACCCATACAACCTCCAGAGTGTTAGTGGAAAATTTTACTTGCAGCTCTTAAAGCGTAGTCCCTTTTGCCGCAGACGAAATTTAGCCGCGTTTATCCTGCGATGAGAAGCCCGGTAAAGGCACGGAAGAGATTTTGTTGATTCGCAGTTCGCGCTACACTGTCAGACCCATCACTCTCGCGTCAGGAAACGTCATGCATTGCCCATTCTGCTCCGCTGTGGACACCAAAGTGATTGATTCTCGTCTGGTTAGTGAAGGCTCTTCGGTGCGTCGCCGCCGCCAGTGCCTGGTGTGTCATGAACGCTTCACCACCTTTGAGGTGGCGGAACTGGTGATGCCACGCGTGGTGAAGAGCAATGATGTGCGCGAGCCTTTTAATGAAGACAAAATGGCCAGCGGGATGATGAAAGCGCTTGAGAAACGTCCGGTGAGTGCCGATGCGGTTGAAAGCGCTGTGAACCATATTAAAACGCAGTTGCGTGCGACTGGCGAACGTGAGATCCCCAGTAAACTGATTGGCAATCTGGTGATGGATGAGCTGAAGAAGCTCGATAAAGTGGCCTATATTCGCTTCGCCTCAGTTTACCGCAGCTTTGAAGATATTCGTGATTTTGGCGAAGAGATCGCCCGGTTACAGGATTAAACCATGGATGAACTTTACATGGCGCGCGCGCTGGAACTGGCGCGACGCGGTCGTTTTACGACCATGCCGAACCCCAATGTCGGCTGCGTGATTGTGCGCGATGGCGAAGTAGCAGGCGAGGGCTGGCATCAGCGTGCCGGTGAACCGCATGCCGAAGTTCACGCCCTGCGCATGGCGGGCGAAAAAGCCCGTGGTGCAACCGCCTATGTCACGCTGGAGCCCTGCAGCCATCATGGTCGCACACCGCCCTGTTGTGATGCGCTGATTGCTGCTGGCATTAGCCGTGTTGTGGCTGCGATGCAGGACCCCAATCCGCAGGTCGCAGGACGCGGGCTGCACCGTCTGCATCAGTCAGGCATTGCGGTCAGCCACGGCCTGATGATGCCGGAAGCGGAAGCGCTGAATCGCGGCTTCCTCAAGCGGATGCGCACCGGCTTTCCCTGGATTCAGCTCAAGCTGGGCGCGTCACTGGATGGCCGCACGGCAATGGCCAGCGGTGAAAGCCAGTGGATAACGTCGGCTGCGGCCCGCCGGGATGTCCAGCGTCTGCGTGCGCAAAGCGCCGCAATCCTCAGCAGCAGCGCTACGGTGCTGGCGGACGATCCCTCGCTGACGGTGCGCTGGTCTGAACTTGATCCGGAGAGCCAGTCACTGCTTGATGAACAGCAACTGCGTCAGCCGGTGCGGGTGATTGTTGACAGTCAGAATCGCGTCACGCCGCAACATCGGCTCATTTCTCAGCCGGGCGAAACCTGGCTGATGCGTCATCAGCCGGATCAACAGCACTGGCCCGCTGAGGTGACGCAGATTGCCGTGCCGCTGCGCGAACAGCAGCTGGATCTGGTGGCGATGATGATGCTGCTGGGACAGAAACAGATTAACAGCGTCTGGGTTGAAGCGGGTGCCTCACTGGCCGGGGCGCTGTTGCAGGCCGGGCTGGTCGATGAACTGATTGTTTATCTGGCACCTAAGCTGTTGGGTCATGAAGGACGTGGCCTGTGTCAGCTGCCGGGGCTCAGCTCGCTCGCTGACGCGCCTGCCTTCCGTTTCAGCGACGTCCGGCAGGTCGGTGACGATTTACGCCTGACCCTGACACCCCAATAACACGGTCGGAAAAGCGAGAGCACGCCGCCCAAGAGTATGATAGAATCCGCCCCCCTGCGCGGGGCTAACCAAACCCCTGAAAGGATAAGTATGAAAGTTATCGAAGCTGCTGTTGCAACGCCTGAGGCCAATGTTGCCATCGTTATTGCGCGTTTTAACAACTTCATTAATGACAGCCTGCTGGATGGCGCAGTTGATGCCCTGAAACGTATCGGCCAGGTCAAAGATGACAATATCACCGTAGTCTGGGTGCCAGGTGCCTACGAACTGCCTCTGGCAGCCCGTGCGCTGGCTAACTCCGGCAAATATGATGCGATTATCGCACTCGGCACCGTCATTCGTGGAGGCACTGCCCACTTCGAATATGTGGCGGGTGAAGCCAGCTCCGGTATCGCCAGCGTTGCCATGAACAGCGAGATTCCTGTCGCGTTTGGCGTGCTGACCACTGAAAGCATCGAGCAGGCCATTGAGCGTGCCGGCACCAAAGCGGGTAACAAAGGTGCTGAAGCGGCTCTGACTGCGCTCGAAATGATCAACGTATTGAAAGCCATTAAAGCCTGATTTTTGTAAGGGGAATTTTGTGAAACCTGCTGCTCGTCGTCGCGCCCGTGAGTGCGCTGTTCAGGCGCTTTACTCCTGGCAGTTGTCGAATAACGACATTGCCGATGTGGAATACCAGTTTCTGGCGGAACAGGACGTCAAAGACGTCGACATTACCTACTTCCGCGAACTGCTGTCCGGTGTGGCGACCAACAGTGCGTATCTGGATGGACTGATGAAGCCCTATCTGTCGCGTCAGCTCGAAGAGCTGGGCCAGGTAGAAAAAGCTATCCTGCGCATCTCGCTGTATGAGCTGAGCAAACGTAACGATGTGCCTTATAAAGTGGCCATCAACGAAGGGATTGAGCTGGCGAAAGTCTTCGGTGCCGAAGACAGTCATAAATTTGTTAACGGCGTGCTGGATAAAGCCGGTCCACAAATTCGACCCACTCGCAAATAAACAAAAAGGCCGGCTTGCCGGCCTTTTTTCATTAAGGGTTAAGCGGAACGCAATTATGTCTTGTGGTGAATTTGAACTCATCGCACGCTACTTCAACCGCAGAACACGCAGCCGCCGTGATGTCGAACTCGGCATCGGTGACGATTGTGCGTTACTTAGCGTGCCGGAAAAACAGACGCTGGCGATCAGCACCGATACCCTGGTCGCGGGTGTGCACTTCTTACGGGATATTCATCCTGCCGATCTGGGTTACAAAGCCCTGGCTGTGAATCTCAGCGACCTTGCTGCTATGGGCGCCGATCCCGCCTGGCTGACGCTGGCCTTAACGTTGCCGCAGGTCGATGAAAGCTGGCTCTCGGCCTTTAGTGAAAGCCTGTTTGAACTGCTGGAATATTACGATATGCAGCTGGTGGGTGGCGACACTACACGTGGCCCGCTGAGTCTGACGCTGGCGATTCACGGTCTGTTGCCGCAGGGCCGCGCCCTGAAACGATCCGGCGCGAAGCCGGGCGACTGGATCTTCGTGACCGGTACGCTGGGTGACAGCGCGGCGGGTCTGGCGTTGCTGCAGCATCACTGTCGCATCAGCGATCCGGCAGTGCATGAAGCGCTGATTAAACGTCATCTGCGTCCGATGCCGCGCATTCTGCAGGGTCAGGCACTGCGTTCGCTGGCTTCCTCTGCGGTGGATATTTCCGACGGTCTGATTTCCGATCTCGGCCATGTGCTGAAAGCCAGCGGCTGCGGCGCGCGGCTTAACCTGGATGCGTTGCCGCTGTCGGCGGCCCTGCGCGACCACTTCGAGCCTGAGCAGGTACTGCGCTGGGCGCTGAGTGGCGGCGAAGACTATGAACTCTGCTTCACTGTGCCAGAGGTTAATCGCGGCGCGCTGGATGTGGCGCTGGGGCATCTGGGCGTGCCTTATACCTGCATCGGACAAATAGCACCGGAGTCGGAAGGCTTGACGCTGCTGGATAATGGCAAGCCCGCCACCTTCCGTCACAAAGGGTTTGATCACTTTGATGCTAAATAACGACGTGGCCAAACGTCGCCTGCGGATGAGCAATCCCTGGCATTTGCTGGCGACCGGTTTCGGCAGCGGATTAAGCCCGGTTGTGCCGGGCACCATGGGATCGCTGGCGGCCATCCCATTCTGGTGGCTGATGACTTTCCTGCCGCAGGATCTCTATTCGCTGGTGGTGCTGGTGGGTATCTGCGTCGGCGTTTATCTCTGCCATCGCACCGCCAAAGATATGGGCGTACACGATCACGGCAGTATTGTCTGGGATGAGTTTATCGGCATGTGGATTACGCTGATGGCGATTCCGGTCAACAGCTGGCAATGGGTGCTGGGGGGCTTTGTGCTGTTCCGTATTCTTGATATGTGGAAGCCATGGCCGATTCGCTGGTTTGACCGCAATGTGCATGGCGGCATGGGCATTATGGTTGATGACATTATTGCTGGCGTGATTTCCGCTGCCATGCTCTATGGAATCGGGGTCTGGCTGGCGGCTTAACCGCCATGCTAAACGCCTGATAAGAGGTGACGCCCGGGAAGGGCGTCACGTCAGGTTTACTCGAATCCTACCGCCTGATGTGGCTGATAGAGCTCTTCCAGCAGGGTAATTTCCTCGTCACTCAGCGTGACATCCACCGCCTTCACCAGATCGTCAAACTGCTCAGCACGGGACGCGCCAATAATCGGTGCCGTGACGGCAGGTTTGCTCAGCAGCCAGGCCAGGGCCACCTGCGCCCGCGTTACGCCTTTACCTTCCGCCACCAGCGCCAGTCGTTCTGCAATCGCGGCATCGTTCTCTTCGGTGTTGTCATAAAGCTTTGCCATTACCTGGTCAGAGGCAGAGCGCGCGGTGTTTTCACCCCACGGGCGGGTCAGCTTGCCGCGCGCCAGCGGACTCCAGGGCAGCACGGCGATCTGCTCCTTCAGGCAGAGAGGATGCATTTCCCGTTCCTCTTCGCGCTGAATCAGGTTGTACTGATCCTGCATGCTGACAAAGCGGTGCCAGCCCTGTTCAGACTGCATCTGCAACGCCTGAGCAAACTGGCTGGCGTGCATCGACGAGGCACCGATGTAGCGGGCTTTGCCAGACTGCACGACGTCATGCAGCGCTTCCAGCGTCTCCTCCAGCGAGGTGTTGTAGTCCCAGCGGTGAATCTGCAGCAGATCGACATACTCCATGCCGAGGCGCTGCAGGCTGTCATCAATGGATTGCAGGATATTCTTGCGCGACAGGCCCTGTGAAAGATTAGTCAGGGGGAAATAGACTTTGGTGGCGACAACAACCTCTTCGCGGCGGGCGAAATCCTTCAGCGCCCGGCCCAGGATCTCTTCGCTGCTGCCATCAGAGTAGCTGTTAGCCGTATCGAAGAAGTTGATACCTGCATCCAGTGCCTGCTGGATTAGCGGACGGCTGCTCGCTTCTGGCAGCGTCCAGGCGTGGTTGCCACGCGTTGGCTCGCCATAGGTCATACAACCGAGACAGAGACGAGACACCTGCAGATCGGTGCTACCGAGTTGAATCGTATTCATGGTGAAGGCTCCTGCGAAAGTGCAAAGGTTACAGCATAGCAGGATGTTGCGCTCCCTGAGGGGGAGCGCAGAGAAGGGAGGTTACTGCGCCAGCCAGCGGGCGATCTGTTGCTGAATGCCTTCCGCGTCAAGCAGATAGTCATGACGTACTTCATCCTGCGTACCCTGCGGGATAAATTCATCCGGCAGACCGATGTTCAGCACCGGAACAGCCAGACGTTTCGCCATGATAAATTCATTCACGCCACTGCCTGCACCGCCTTTGATTGCGCCTTCTTCCAGCGTAATCAGTGAGTCGTGCGTGGCAGCGAGCTCAGCAATCAGCGCTTCATCCAGCGGCTTTACAAAGCGCATATCGACCAGGGTCGCATTCAGTGCTTCCGCTGTGGCGGCGGCTTCTGGCAACAGAGTGCCGAAGTTCAGAATTGCCAGCTTTTCACCCTGGCGTTTCACGACCGCTTTACCCAGCGGCAGGCTCTGCAGGGGTGCCAGCGGTGTACCGACACCGGTGCCGCGCGGATAGCGCACTGCACTTGGGCCAGCCTGATAGTGATAGCCGGTGTAGAGCATCTGCCGACACTCATTCTCATCGCTTGGGGTCATGATCACCATATCCGGCACACAGCGCAGATAGGCGAGATCAAACGCGCCCTGGTGAGTCTGACCGTCCGCACCCACAATACCACCGCGATCAATGGCAAACAGGACCGGCAGTTTCTGGATGGCGACGTCGTGAATCAGCTGATCATAGGCACGCTGCAGGAACGTCGAGTAGATGGCAACAATCGGTTTGTAGCCGCCAATCGCCATACCCGCTGCGAAGGTCACCGCATGCTGCTCGGCGATTGCCACATCAAAATACTGTTTCGGGAACTCACGGGAGAAGGCCACCATGCCGGAGCCTTCACGCATCGCCGGGGTAATCGCCATCAGCTTCGGATCATCGGCAGCCATTTCGCACAGCCAGTTACCAAAGATTTTGGAGTAGCTCGGCAGACCTTCCGCACTTTTTGGCAGTTCGCCAATCGCCGGGTCAAATTTAGGCACGGCGTGCCAGGCAATCGGATCTTCCTCTGCCGGCGCGTAGCCTTTGCCTTTCTTCGTCATGATATGCAGGAACTGCGGCCCTTTCAGGCTGCGCATGTTGCTCAGCGTATTGACCAGCGTCAGCACATCATGGCCGTCAACCGGGCCGATGTAGTTAAAGCCCAGCTCTTCAAACAGCGTACCCGGCACGACCATGCCTTTGAGGTGTTCTTCGGTGCGTCTTACCAGCTCTTTAATCGGCGGCAGGCTGGTCAGCACACGCTTGCTGCCTTCGCGCAGTCGTGCGTAGGTTTTACCTGACAGGATTTGCGCCAGGCGGTTATTCAGCGCACCGACGTTTTCAGAGATCGACATCTCGTTGTCGTTGAGGATGACTAGCATATCCGGCTTGATATCACCGGCATGGTTCATCGCTTCAAACGCCATGCCCGCGGTGATGGCGCCATCGCCGATAATACAGGCGGTGCGACGGCCCTGGCCTTCACGTTCAGCCGCCGCGGCCATGCCGAGACCGGCACTGATCGAGGTCGATGAGTGTCCAACGCTTAAGACGTCATATTCACTTTCACCGCGCCACGGAAACGGGTGCACGCCATTTTTCTGACGAATGGTGCCGATGCGATCGCGGCGCCCGGTCAGAATTTTATGCGGATAAGCCTGATGACCCACATCCCACACCAGATGGTCAAAGGGGGTGTTATAGACATAATGCAGCGCGACCGTCAGTTCGACTACGCCCAGACCTGACGCAAAATGGCCGCTGGAGCGGCTTACACTGTCTAACAGATACTGACGCAGTTCATCACACAGCGCAGGCAACTTCTCTTTGGGCAGGGCGCGCAGCTCCTGAACCGTGTTTGCCAGCGCCAGTGTCGGGTATTTAGCAATATCAAAACTCATCAGAGACTCATTATGGAAGTTATTTGTCGCGTTCAATTATGAAGCTCGCCAGCGCCTGCAGTGCTGTAGTGTTATAAGAGTGCGCAGCGAGCAATTCTAAAGCATCAAGAGCTTCCTGATACAAATCCCGTGCTTTTGCACGGGCATTTTCAAGGCCTAACAATGAAGGATAGGTGCTTTTTCCCAGATCCTGATCGGCACCCTGGCGTTTTCCGATCACGGCCGTATCGCCTACGACATCGAGAATGTCGTCCTGCACCTGAAACGCGAGACCAATAGCCTCAGCATAGCGGTCAAGCAGCGGCAGCGCTTCACGGCCCGCATCGCCTGCCGTTAAGGCACCTAAACGGACTGCTGAGCGGATCAGCGCGCCGGTTTTGTGGCGGTGGATCTGTTCAAGCTGGTCCAGATCGACAGATTTGCCTTCCGCCGCTAAATCCAGCGCCTGTCCGCCACACATCCCGGCTACGCCGCTGGCCTTAGCCAGTTCGGAGAGCATCATCAGACGGTATTCGGCACTGACACCCGGCATCGCTTCATCTGCCAGGATAGAGAAGGCCAGCGTCTGCAGGGCGTCGCCCGCCAGAATCGCCGTATCTTCGCCATATTTAATGTGACAGGTTGGCTGCCCGCGACGCAGTGCGTCATCGTCCATCGCAGGGAGATCGTCATGTATCAGAGAGTACGCATGGATGCATTCAACCGCGGCGGCGGGCGCATCCAGACTCGCCGGGTCTGCGTGGAGCATTTCACCGGTAGCGTAGACCAGAAAAGGACGCAGGCGTTTACCGCCTAATAATGCCCCATAATGCATGGCATTCACCAGAGGAGAACTCTGAAAAGGAAGTGGCTCTATAAAACGCGTCAGGGCAGCGTTCACCTGCTGCTGATAAACGTCGAGTAATCGGGCGAAATCCATTAGTCGTTTTCCGGCGTGAAAGCGGTGAGGTCGGCCTCTTTATCATCGTTCAGCAGAATACGAACCCGCTGTTCAGCCTGCTGCAGCGTCTGCTGGCCATTTCGCGCCAGCTGCACGCCGCGCTCAAATTCGTTCAGGGCTTCTTCAAGCGGTAGTTCACCACTTTCCAGACGGCTGACAATCTGCTCCAGCTGCTGCAATGACGTTTCAAAGCTGGCTGGCTGTTCGGCTTTTTTCGGCATATTTCGTGTCGACTCACGGTTGGGACATTATCTCGCAATCGGTCATGGTAGCTGAGACCCAATGATTAGCAAAATAATCAATGCGGCGGCTGATGAAGAAGCAGTCACCTGACAAAGGTGATATACTCCCGCGCCTCGGATGCGGTTGCGCCTTGCAGCCCGCAATTTTGTGATTTTACCAGCTAAGTGCCGCCTGTTTTAGCACTTATTTGCCCAACGAAGCTGTGTCGCCATGAAGTTTATCATCAAGTTATTTCCTGAAATCACCATCAAGAGTCCGTCGGTGCGTTTGCGCTTTATCAAGATTCTTGCCAGCAATATTCGCAACGTCCTGAAAACCGTCAGCGACGACATCGCCGTTGTGCGCTACTGGGATCACATTGAAGTGCGGTCAAAAAATGCAGCGCTGGCGGACATTATTCCCGATGAGCTCGCCCGCATTCCCGGTATTCATCACGTTTTAGCGGTCGAAGATCGCGAGTACACGGATATTCATCACATCTTTGAACAGACGTTAGCGCAGTATCGCGACAGTCTGGAAGGAAAGAGTTTCTGCGTGCGTGTTAAGCGTCGTGGCAAGCATAGCTTCAGTTCGCAGGATGTGGAGCGCTATGTAGGCGGCGGTCTGAACCAGCATATCGAAAGCGCCCGCGTGCAGCTTAAAAATCCGGACGTGACGGTGAATCTGGAAGTTGAAGAGAATCGTCTGACGCTGGTGACTGCGCGCTACGAAGGCCTGGGTGGCTTCCCGATTGGCACGCAGGAAGATGTGCTGTCGCTGATTTCCGGCGGTTTCGACTCCGGCGTCTCCAGCTATATGCTGCTGCGTCGCGGCAGCCGTGTGCATTACTGCTTCTTTAACCTTGGTGGAGCCGCCCATGAGATTGGCGTCCGTCAGGTTGCGCACTATCTGTGGAATCGTTTTGGTCGCTCACACCGCGTACGCTTTGTAGCGATCAATTTTGAGCCGGTCGTCGGTGAGATCCTCGAGAAAGTGGATGACGGCCAGATGGGCGTAGTGCTGAAACGCATGATGGTGCGGGCTGCCTCGACGATTGCTGAGCGCTACGGCGTACAGGCACTGGTCACCGGTGAAGCGGTAGGCCAGGTGTCGAGCCAGACGCTGACCAACCTGCGTCTGATCGATAACGCGTCGGATACGCTGATTCTGCGTCCGCTGATCTCTCATGACAAAGAGCACATTATCCGAATTGCCCGTGAAATCGGCACCGAAGATTTCGCCAGCACCATGCCGGAATATTGCGGCGTGATCTCAAAAAGCCCGACCGTGAAGGCGGTGAAAGCGAAGATTGAGGCGGAAGAGCAGAATTTCGACTTCACGATTCTCGATCGGGTTATCGAAGAAGCGACCAACGTCGATATCCGCACCATCGCTGAGCAGACAGAAGAGGAGGTGGTGGAAGTTGAGACCGTCGCCTTGCTGAGTGAGAACGATGTGGTGCTGGATATCCGATCTATCGATGAGCAGGAAGAGAAGCCTCTGACGCTAAACGCGACGGAAGTGAAATCGCTGCCGTTCTATAAACTCAGTACGCAGTTTGGCGATCTCGATCAGAATCGCACCTGGCTACTCTATTGCGATCGCGGTGTGATGAGCCGTCTTCAGGCGCTCTATCTGCATGAGCAGGGCTTTAAGAACGTTAAAGTTTACCGCCCGTAGTCACGTTTCAGAGCCAGTCAGCACCTGTTCAGGACTGACTGGCTTTCTCGTTTTAAGCCTTAGTATTTAAGCCTGATAGTCATAAATGCCGGGAGCCAGCACCAGTTGTGCGGCAACCTCGCGCGCCATCTCTTTTCCCACCAGCAGATCAATCAGCTTCAGCGCAAAATCCATTGCCGTGCCGGGTCCCTGGCTGGTCAGCAGATTAACGCGCGGATCCCAGACGACACGGCGCTCCATCCACTTATCTGCCGGAATAGTCTCTTTTAAGCCGGGGAATCCGGTCATGTTACCGACCGGGAAGAGATCGTGGGGGATCAATACGGTGCCTGCCGCTGCGCATATCGCGGCGACAATTTTCTCATTGAGATGAAACTGACGCACCGTTTCGACTAACAGCGGACTGTCACGGAAAGTCTCAGCCCCTTTAAGGCCACCAGGCAGGACGATGGCGGCGAAGTCATTGTCGGCGACTTCAACCAGTGTGACGTCAGCCAGCAGACGCACACCGCGAGAGCAGACGATCTCCCGGCTGCCATCGCTTTCGACGCTGGCGGTAACAACGTTTAGCCCGGCCCGAACCAGCAGGTCGATAGTGGTGACAGCTTCGGTTTCTTCACTGCCATGTGCCAGGCAAACCAGCACCGATGCGTTCGCGGTCATAATGGGACTCCTTGCGTTTTACAATGTCATACAGACGGGTGTTCTCCGTCAGCACCAGGCCGTGCGTCCGGGCGCGGCGCAGCAGAAAGCCGCTGATATAGTCGATTTCGGTGAGCCGTTGCGCGCGAACATCCTGCAGCATTGAAGAGGTGTTGGCCGCAGTGCTTTCAATCACGTCGAAGATGATGTCCTGAAGGCTTTCACTGGCTATGCTCTGGCCTTCGCGCTCCATGACCCAACTGATCTCTTCACACAGTTGCGCGATCTGTTCCGGATAAGCACGCAGTGCACCGTTCTGACACGCATATTCCACGCTGAGCGGGTTGATGACGCAATTGACGGCCAGTTTGCGCCAGCAGGCGGCCCGGATATTGTCATGCCAGGCAACGTCGGGCAGGGCAGGGTGCAGGATATCGGCGAGATCGCTATAAGCGGCGCTTTTACGGTTGCCGGGGCCGATATGGGTGATACCACTGGCAATGTGTTTGATGACGGTGCCATCGCGCATCGCCGCATGGGTAGTGACGCCGCGCAGCAGTGGCTGAGTCAGCCCTTTCAGCTCTTCAAGCGTCCCCATGCCGTTGTGCAGCAGCAGCACCGGGCAGTTCTTCTGCAGCACGCTCTCCAGGTTTTTCACCGCAGGCGAGACCTGCGGGGCTTTGAGCGTGACGAGCAGCAGCTGGCTTTCCGCCAGAAAGAGCGGATCATTGGCAATAAACGTGCGGTTCGATATGTTGCCTTGTGGGTCAACCACATTGGCTGAACAGTAGGGCTGTGGCACCCGCAACCATCCCTGTACCTCATGTCCCTGGCGGGCCAGTGCTGTCAGCCAGACCTGTCCCAGCGCACCGCAACCTAACACGGTAATTTTCATGCTGCCTCCCGCTGGCGGGCTATCCATCTATTATTCATTGTCACACTTTCATTATAGCGTTGTGTGCAGCCTGATTTTATTTAGCACCTTAAGACGCGTATTATGCATGTCACTTTAGCGTCAGGAGAAGAAGAGATGCCATCTTTCGATATCGTTTCAGAGGTCGATCTGCAGGAAATTCGCAATGCGGTGGAGAATGCCAACCGTGAAGTGTCTACCCGCTTCGATTTCCGCAACGTGAGCGCCGAGTTTGAGCTCAACGAAAAGAATGAAACCATCAAGATCACCAGCGAGTCTGATTTTCAGGTTAAGCAGCTGGTCGATATTTTGCGTGAGAAGTTACTGAAGCGCGGGATTGAAGGCGGCGCCTTAGAGGTGCCCGAAGAGATTGAGCATAGTGGCAAAAGCTGGGCGGTCGATGCCAAACTGAAGAAAGGCATTGAAAGCGACGTCGCGAAGAAGCTGGTGAAGCTGATTAAAGACAGCAAGCTGAAAGTGCAGACCCAGATTCAGGGTGAAGCATTGCGTGTGACCGGCAAAGCACGTGATGATTTGCAGGGCGCGATGGCGATCGTGCGCGGCAGTAATCTGGGCCAGCCGTTCCAGTTTAAAAACTTCCGCGATTAAGCGTGATTGGCTGAGTTTTCAGCATGAATGCAGTGATATAAACCCGGCTAATGCCGGGTTTTTTGTTATCTGGCAGGAGCAGCGCTGCATCGTTCCAAATTTGTGAGCCGTCTGAATGAAGGCGTGGTTTGTGACGTCAGTGGCATCGTGTGCTGGCTTGCATCTCTTTGAAGAAGTGGGTGTGAGCTGTAGGGCGTCTGTGCGATCACGCACTTGCTCAGGGAGCCTGTGCCTTTCGCAAAGACGCAAAAGCGCCATCCATGGCGGCTCATCGCGGGCCATCCATGGCCCGCGATGCTTTGCTACAGGCACAGGCTCCCATCGCTATGAATTTCTGAGTTGTCTGTAAGAATGGTTATGCGGGTTGGAGGTTGCTTAGAACCTTAAATGCGGGTGAACCATTCAGCAACTCAAAAGCTTAGGAGGCGAAGGGAATACGGCCAGAGGAGGAAAGCGTCCCGCGCCATGGATGGCGACTTTTGCGACTTTCCGATCTGACCTTGCCCCCTGCGCCAGCTCGATCCTGAAGCGAAACGAGCTGACGTTATCACCAAACTTTTTTAAGCTAGCAACTCCCCAGCAGCGCTTCCAGTTCAGGGCGGCTGGTGACCTTACTATCAATTTTGATATACGCGCTTTTCTCTTCCGGCACGATAAACACGGAGTTAACGCCAGGCTGCGCTTTCAGGCGCTGCTCCAGATTTGGCACAGCCAGAGCCGCATCACTCAGCACGATGCGCAGGCTACTGACATAAGGCGGCTCCTGCATCGTCATGCTGACAAACAGCCAGGCCGCAGCCACCATCGCGCCAACCAGGAACACGGTCTGAGCATCGAAATGACCAAATACCCAGCCACCCATACTGCCACCAACGGCCACACCCAGGAACTGGCTGGTGGAGTAGATCCCCATCGCCGTACCTTTATAACCTGCAGGGGACTCTTTACTGATCAGTGAAGGCAGGATGGCTTCCATCAGATTGAAGGCGAAGAAGAAGAGCTGAACACCCACGACCAGCGTCCAGAAATGACCTTCCGCGCCCCACAGTACAATCTCAGCAATGACAATCATCCCGACGCAGCCGACAAACACGCGCTTCATACGACGCTTCACTTCGGCATAAATAATAAACGGCACCACGCCGGCAAAGGCGATAAGCATAGTGGAAAGATAAACTTTCCAGTGCTCAGGGGCCGGGAATCCAGCCTGTTCAAACTGCCCTGGCAAGGCGACAAAGCTCGACATCAGCAGAACATGCAGGCAGAAAATACCGATATTGAGCTTTACCAGACGCGGGTTAGCCAATACTTTGCGGAAGCTGCCTTTCACCATACCCGATTCACGGTTCAGGACATGATGTGAAGCGGACGGCACCACAAGCAGGGTAATCACGATACCCAGCGACGCCAGAATCGCAATCATCCAGAACAGCGCATGCAGACCCAGCGCGTGCGTAACAATCGGGCCGACGACCATAGCAATCGCGAAGGTCACGCCAAAACTGATGCCGATAAACGCCATTGCTTTGGTGCGGTTCTGCTCACGGGTTAAATCGGATAACAGGGCCATTACGGCAGCCGCAATCGCGCCTGAACCCTGCAGCGCACGACCCAGAATAATGCCCCAGATGGAGTCGGTGCAGGCGGCGATAACGCTGCCCAGAACAAACAACAACAGTCCGCCGACAATTAACGGCTTACGGCCGATGCGGTCGGAGAGCAGACCAAAAGGAATCTGAAAGATTGCCTGGGCAAGGCCATAGATGCCAATTGCCAGACCGATTAAGGTTTCACTTGCGCCCTGTAATGCCATGCCATAAGTGGTCAGTACCGGCAGGACCATAAACATTCCCAGCATGCGCAGGGAAAAGACCGTACCGAGGCCCCATGTGGCGCGCAGCTCCACCGGAGTCATTTTGTTATCGTTCATTCCAACCTCTGTTAATGTGCTGCTTTTATTCTAGGTGGCGGGGCAGGGCGGGTAAAACAATAGTTTTTAAGCAGTGGTAACAAAAAGAAAGGGCGCGATAATCGCGCCCTTTTCATGCTGTATCGGTGCCAGTTACCAGACGTAAGTCAGCAGGTCCTTTGAAGCCGGAGCCAGCGAATCTACCGACATCATCACGCTCAGCGCGGTGATGGTCACGATAGAAAAGACAAACAGCTTGCGTGCCCAGACACGGTCATCTGCGGTTTTGTAACCCGATAACGCCATGCCCAGCCACCAGACGCTGACCGCAGCAGCCACAACCAGATATTTGTAACCCGCGTAGCCACCCAGCGTCAGCATCAGCGTGGCAATCATAAACGCCAGAATATAGAGCGTAATATGATTCTTAGCCACGGAAATGCCTTTCACCACCGGCAGAACCGGGATGTTCGCTGCCTGATAATCTTTAAAGCGGAAGATAGCAATCGCGTACGAATGCGGCATCTGCCACAGGCTAAAGATCGCCAGCAGGATTAACGCACCAGCATCAAACTGGTTAGAGACTGCACAGTAGCCGATAACCGGCGGCGCAGCACCTGACAGACTGCCAATCAGCGTTCCGTAAACGGAATTACGCTTCATGTAGAGACTGTAGATACCCACGTACACCACGAAGCCCATCACCGCCAGCCACATGGCCAGCGGATTAGCACCGAAGTAGAGCAACGCAAAGCCGGCAATACCCAGCACAGTGGCATAAACCAGGCTTACTTTCGCGGAGATGAGGCCTTTTACCAGCACCCGATTCCTGGTTCTCTCCATCTTGATGTCAATGTCGCGGTCAATCACGTTGTTGAAAACACAACCCGATGCAACCACCAGTGACACGCCCACCAGGGTGATGAGAAACAGGGCGTAATCTGTGTTGCCTTTGGAAGCCAACAGAAATCCGCCGATCACAGAAATTAAATTCCCGAAAATAATTCCTGGTTTTGTAACTTGCAGGTATTGCTTAAACATTACGCGTGACTCTTTAGTGAGGCATCATGTTGTAGTTGAGGTTCCACATGATCCACAGTGAGCCCACTACGACAATCAGGATGATGATGGCCGAGAAAACAATGGCTACCATGTTCCAGCCACCCTCAGATTTGCTGTCTAAGTGCAGGAAGTAGACCAGGTGAACCAGCACCTGGATTACCGCACAAACCAGAACAACACCGAGGATAGTACCGTGAGATGCACTGCCATCCATTACCATCCAGAACGGGATGGCCGTCAGGATGATAGAAAGGATGAAGCCGATCATGTAGGACTTCACGCTACCGTGTGAAGCGCCATGTTCGTTAACAGAATGACTCATTACATGGCTCCCATCAGGTAAACAACGGTGAAGACGCAAATCCAGACCACGTCCAGGAAGTGCCAGAACAGGCTCAGACACATGATACGGGTGCGGTTAGTCGCGTTCAGGCCACGTTTAGAAACCTGGAACATCAGAACCAGCATCCAGATCAGACCGGAGGTCACGTGCAAACCGTGAGTACCGACCAGCGTAAAGAAGCCAGACAGGAAGCCACTGCGATCCGGACCAAAGCCTTCAGCAATCAGGTGATGGAATTCATAGATTTCCATCCCGATGAAGCCCAGACCGAACAGGAAGGTCAGCGCCAGCCAGCCGATAACGGCACCTTTTTGCTCCTTGTTCATGGAGATAACAGCCATGCCGTAAGTGATCGAACTCAACAGCAGCAGGGCGGTTTCTACCAGAACAAACGGCAGCTCAAAGATATCTTTACCTGCCGGGCCACCGGCAGTGTTGTTGACCATGACAGCATAGGTCGCAAACAGGGTTGCGAAGATAATGCAGTCACTCATCAGGTAGATCCAGAAGCCAAAGACTTTATTGGCTCCTGCATCGTGATGCCCATGCTCCGCATGGGCGTCGTGGTGATGTTTAAGAGTTTCAGTTGACATTATTTCAGACCTGCTTTGCTGATTTCGTCAAAGTGCTGGTTTTCAATCTTCTGAACTTCAGCAACCGGAACGTAGTAATCCACGTCTTCGTCGAAGCTCTTCACGATCCAGGTAACGATCATGCCGAGGAAGGAAAGACCAGCCATCCACCAGATATGCCAGATCAGCGCGAAGCCCATTACAGTAGCGAATGCGCAGATGACGATTGCAGCACCACTGTTTTTCGGCATATGAATCTCTTCATAAGATGCCGGCTGTTTGTACGCTTCGCCTTTCTCTTTCATTTCCCAGAAAGCATCACGCTCATGCACATGTGGGATGACAGCAAAGTTATAGAACGGTGGTGGTGAAGAGGTTGCCCACTCCAGCGTACGACCGCCCCACGGGTCACCTGTCACATCACGGTTCTGATCACGGTCACGTACTGAAACGTAGAACATGGTCAGCTGACACAGGATACCCATTGCAATCAGACCAGCACCCACCGCCGCAACCACCAGAAGAGGGTGGAACTGTGGATCGATATCCTGGCTCAGACGACGGGTCATGCCCATGAAGCCCAGTGCGTACAGCGGCATAAAGGCAACGAAGAAGCCAATGATCCAGAACCAGAATGCGCGCTTACCCCAGGTTTCGTTCAGGGTGAAGCCGAATGCTTTCGGGAACCAGTAGGTCACGCCTGCCATACAACCGAAGACCACACCACCGATGATAACGTTGTGGAAGTGAGCAATCAGGAACAGGCTGTTGTGCAGAATAAAGTCAGCGCCCGGAACGGCCAGCAGTACGCCGGTCATACCCCCTACAGAGAAGGTTACCAGGAAGCCAACGGTCCACAACATGGCAGAGTGCATCTGAATGCGGCCCTGATACATGGTGAACAGCCAGTTAAAGATTTTAACCCCGGTCGGAATCGCGATGATCATCGTCATGATACCGAAGAAGGCGTTAACGTTGGCACCTGCACCCATGGTGAAGAAGTGGTGCAACCAGACGATAAACGACAGCACGGTAATGGCGATGGTCGCCCACACCAGAGAGGTATAACCAAACAGACGTTTTTTGGAGAAGGTCGCAGTAATTTCTGCGAACACACCAAACACCGGCAGTACCAGGATATACACTTCCGGATGGCCCCAGACCCAGATCAGGTTGACGTACATCATCATGTTCCCGCCCATTTCATTGGTGAAGAAATGGAAGCCGAGATAACGATCAAGGGTCAACAGCGCCAGGGTCACGGTCAGAACCGGGAACGCAGCGATGATCAGGACGTTGGTGCACAGTGCGGTCCAGGTAAAGACCGGCATTTTGAACAGGCTCATGCCCGGTGCGCGCATCTTCAGGATAGTCACGAAGAAGTTAATACCGGTTAAGGTCGTACCAATACCTGAAAGCTGAAGGCTCCAGATCCAGTAATCGACCCCGACGCCGGGACTGTACTCCGCGCCGGAAAGCGGCGGATAAGCCAGCCAGCCGGTCTGTGCGAACTCGCCCACGCCCAGCGACAGGTTAACCAGGATCACACCGACCGCAGTAAACCAGAAGCTCAGGTTGTTCAGGAACGGGAACGCGACGTCACGTGCACCAATCTGCAACGGAACGGCGATGTTCATCAGGCCAACCACGAAAGGCATCGCCACGAAGAAGATCATAATCACGCCGTGCGCGGTAAAGATCTGGTCGTAGTGGTGCGGTGGCAGAATGCCCGCTTCACCGGCCGAAGCCATAACCTGCTGGGTACGCATCATAATGGCATCAGCGAAACCACGAATCAGCATGACGAATGCCATGATGATGTACATGATACCCAGGCGTTTGTGGTCGATTGACGTCAGCCATTCAGACCACAGATATTTCCACTTACCAAAATAGGTAATCGCAGCGACCAGCGCCGCACCACCTATCAGGATAGCGGCAACCGTAACCATGATAATCGGCTCATGGTACGGCACTGCATCAAGTGTTAATTTTCCGAACATCGTATTATTCCTCGGCTCCCGCGGAAGCGGCGTGACTCATGTCCATACCTTCATGCTGTGGCATGTCCATTTTCCCGTGGCTCATCTTGAACTTGTCGATGACTTGCATGAACAATTTAGGATCAGCTGAAGAGAAATATTCCACCGGGTGATTTTCGCTTGGCACAGCCACTTTCTCGAAATCATCCATAGTAGTCAGCGTGTTAGGGGCTGCTTTAACTTTAGCCACCCACTGCTGGAATTCCGCATCGTCTTTGGTTGCAATGGCTTTAAACTTCATGCCAGAGAAACCACGACCACTGAAGTTCGCAGAGATACCGTCGAAAATTCCCGGCTCATTCGCAATCAGATGCAGTTTGGTCTGCATACCAGCCATCGCATAAATCTGGCTGCCGAGCGTTGGGATGAAGAAAGAATTCATGACGGAGTTAGACGTAATTTTGAAGTTCACCGGAGTGTTTGCCGGGAAGGCAATCTGGTTCACGGTCGCAATACCCTGCTCCGGGTAAATGAACAACCATTTCCAGTCCAGTGCAACCACATCGATCTCAACCGGTTTCACATCAGATTGCAGCGGTTTGCTGGGCTCCAGTGCGTGGGTCGATTTCCAGGTCAGCACACTGAGGAAGATAATGATCAGGATCGGAATGGTCCAGACCACGGCTTCCACTTTGTTAGAGTGTGACCAGTTAGGGCTGTACTTCGCATTCGTGTTGGATGCCCGATATTTCCAGGCAAACACCACGGCCATCAGGACTGCGGGAATCACGACGATCAACATCAGGCCAAAGGCAGTCAGTATCAGCGAACGTTGCTCCAGTGCAATCTGTCCTTTGGGATTTAACAATGCACTATCGCAGCCACTCATTAATAAAGTGCCTGCAATTAATGACAAAATCCCCAAACTTTTATTGTATTTACTGAGTCTCATTTAACGACCTCAATGACAAAGGGCTCTATTGTCGTTTAAGTGTGCGCGCATTTTACGGGAAGGTTTATGCAGTGTAAACCAGCTTAAGGATGTGTCAGATACGTGTTGACACCTTTTGCTAAGGGTGTCACAGATGTTGCGCCAGGTGACAAATAATTAACGCAGACAAGCAGTTGGCATCAATATAACAAAAACCAATGGAAGTAACCGTAAAAAAATCAGGGAAAGGAATAACCCTTACTTTTAACTCCCAAATATTTAACAAGTCTGCATCATTTGCGCGATGAAATTTAACTAAAGTAATTGCTCACCGGTTTTTAGTATTTCCGCTACGCCTCCTCAGGTCATATTCTTATTTTTTAAAAATAACACGCGATGATAAATAATGGCGACTTATCGGCATGGCATAAAATAAGTCGCCGCTCGTTAACCTATCGATTTTACTTAAGCATCTGATGCAGGTAACACCGGCGTTTTCTTCAGCGCCCGGTAGTCCAGCGACACCCCGACAAGCACCGCCAGTAAGGAGAGGGTCATGCCCAGCTCGAACAGGCGGGTCAGCAGCGGTGCCAGCGCAGTCAGTCCCAGTGCATTCAGTGCCAGCGCTACCAGCCAGAGAGCCAGTACGCCGCATCCGGCTGCAAACAGACGATTAGTCCAGCGATAACCATGAGGATAGTAGCTTCGTGTGAGGAAATTGCCACTTTGCTCGACCTGATTCAGTGTGTGTCGGCAAAAAGTCAGCAGTAGCAGCCCAGGCAGTCCCGCAAATACCGTAAAAGCATAAAATGTTGGCCAGCCCCAGAGTTCAACCAGCCAGCCCGCAGCCGGGCCAACATAGACCCGACCAACGGCTGAGAGCGCCGACAGCAGGGCAAACTGTGTTGCAGAGAAGGATTTGTTGCAAAGGGTCATTAACAGGGCCACGAAGGCCGCCGTGCCCATGCCGCCGCACAGGTTTTCAACAAAAACCGCGCTGGCCATACTCCACAATTGTTTGTCGGTCACCGCCAGCAGCCAGTAACCAAAGTTTGAGACTGCCTGCAGCACGCCGAAAATCATCAGTGCCCGGAACAGACTCAGACGCTGCATCAGAACACCGCCATAGAGCGCCCCGATAATCGTCGCCAGCAGGCCCAGCGTCTTGTTGACCAGGCCGACGTCACCGGCATTGAAGCCGACGCCACGAATCAAAAAGGTGGTGGTCAGCGAGGCGGCGAATGCATCGCCCAGCTTGTAAATAATAATTAGGGTAATCAGCAACCAGGCGTTGTTACGCTGGAAAAAATCCTTAAGGGGATCAACAACCGCCTGACGCAGCGAATGTGGGGTAGAGATGCGTGTGTCGGGCTCGCTGGCCGCAAGCGTCGCGATAATACCCGGCACCATCATCAGCGCCATCAGCCAGTAGGTTGCCTGCCAGCCCAGATAGCGGTCAGCCAGCCACAACGCCAGTCCGCCTGAAATCAGCATCGCCAGACGATAACCCAGCACGGTAATCGCGGCACCGCTGCCACGTTCTTCAGGTGGCAGGATATCCGTTTTCCAGGCATCAAAGACAATATCCTGAGAGGCGGAGCAGAAAGCGATCAGCACCGCCAGCGCGGCCATCAGGGTCAGATCGCGTCCTGGTTGCAGAAATCCCATCGCGAAAATCCCCCCCACCAGCGCCAGCTGACTGAGCAGCAACCAGCCGCGGCGGCGGCCCAGAAACGGCGGCGTATAGCGGTCCATCATGGGTGACCAGAGAAATTTAAAGACGTAGGCCTGGCCGACCAGCGAAAAGAAGCCAATAGTTTTTAAATCGACATTTTCCACCGTCATCCACGCCTGCAACGTGCCCGATGTCAGTGCCAGCGGCAATCCCGAAGCGAACCCAAGGAGCAATAATACGGCGGCGTTTTTCTGGCTGAAGAGGCGAAGGTAGTGGTTCATGCGGATCCTGCAGATAACAAAATGCCCTGCACAAGGCAGGGCAGAAGAGAGAGGGTGTTAATGGGCGTTTTGCTTGATGAAGTCGTTGACGCTGGTGTCCTGCGCCATATCCGCGATCACATCGCTCATGGTGGAGTTAACCGCGTTGGTGATCTTCTGGTTACTGGCGTTGAACGCGCCTTCTACGCTGTAAGTCTGGCGGTAGTTTTTAACCTGTTTGTTGCCGTTTTTTGCGGTCGCAATGATCGAGATGTCCGCTTTGGTGGTGATGCTATAGCGCACATTGCCCTGCGTCACGTCAGCATAGAGGTTGTTAACCACAATCTGAAGGTCTACCGCGCCATTAGGACCAACCATATAACCGCGAGCGGTCATCTGCTTCTCCAGCACTTCCTGCAGCAGGAAACGCAGATCGCGCGAAGGTGTTAAGGTCACTAGCTGACCATCACGGTTTACTTTTGCCAGCGCCTGATCTTTACGCTGGTCGGCACCGTTGATGCTGACGGTTACGCCCATCAGGCCCGGGTCCTGCTGTGGCAACTGAATTTTAGGCTGGATTGTCAGGGTATTATTGCTGGTTGCACAGCCGGCTAAAATGAACGCAGCCAACAGTGGGAATAACAGTTTTTTCAACATACTTTTTCTCGTTGGTGTCAGGGGGTTGGTTTGCAAAAACTGGAGGCATCATAGCATTGCCCGGCAGTGAAAAAAGCCCTGTTGCCGGTGAAATTGTGTCTGAAACCGTTTTAAGCCCCTTCTCTGACAGGTTAGTTTGCTGTTCGTTTCAGCTACGTTATTATGCGCGTCGGAGGCGGGCTGACATAAAATGCAATATTTAGCCTCTGCTGACGGGTAAGCGCACTAAAAGCGACTAAGATTGAATGAGATGGGGCACAGCGCTCGCCATTGAGGAGTAATAGCCATGATCCGCGAACAAATAGAAGAAAAGCTGCGTGTGGCATTTCAGCCAGCTCATCTGGAAGTGCATGACGAAAGCTACCGGCACAACGTTCCTGCCGGCTCAGAAAGTCACTTCAAAGTGGTCATTGTCAGCGACTGTTTTGCAGGCCAGCGCTTTCTGGCGCGTCATCGCCTGATTTATGGCGAGCTGGCGGCTGAATTAGCGGGCAGCGTTCATGCTTTAGCCCTGCATACTTACACACTGAAAGAGTGGGAAGGATTGCAGGATACCGTACTGGCTTCGCCTAACTGCCGCGGTGCCGGTACACTCGCCTGACCTCCCTTCTCCAAAACGGCCTGCGGGCCGTTTTTTCTTTTATTTAGTGAAAAACGCGATCCCTGGCTCAAAAAAGCAGCAAACCTGCTGAAAAGTGGTGAGTTAGCGTCCTCGACTCATTCCAGCGATGCCGCTATAATGCTGCGTCTATTTTTCCGGAATGTCTTCGGGACGCTTCTGGTAACAGGGATCAGGTTCTCTTCACGGAAGCCGTCCCGGTTGTTGGATACGGCGCATTTCACTATGTGTGGTGTCTGAAGTTGACCGAGCACGTGATTTTTTGAGGTAACAAGATGCAAGTTTCTGTAGAAACCACTCAGGGCCTGGGCCGTCGCATTACGATTACTGTTGCAGCTGACAGCATCGAAAGTGCAGTAAAAAAAGAACTGGTTGACGTTGCCAGGAAAGTCCGTATCGATGGTTTCCGTAAAGGCAAAGTGCCGATGAACATCGTTGCGCAGCGTTATGGCGCTTCTGTCCGTCAGGACGTGCTGGGCGAGCTGATGACGCGCAACTTCGTTGACGCCATCATCAAAGAAAAAATTAACCCGGCTGGCGCACCAAACTACGTGCCAGGTGAGTACAAAGAAGGTCAGGATTTCACTTACGCGGTTGAATTCGAAGTTTATCCGGAAGTTGAGCTGAAAGGCCTGGAAAACATCGAAGTCGAAAAACCAGTCGTTGAAGTCACTGACGCTGACGTTGATACCATGCTGGACACGCTGCGTAAGCAGCAGGCCAACTGGATCGAAAGCGACGCTGCTGCAGGCCCGGAAGATCGTGCCACTATCGATTTCAACGGTTCTGTTGACGGTGAAGAGTTCGAAGGCGGCAAAGCCACTGATTTCGTTCTGGCCATGGGCCAGGGCCGCATGATCCCAGGCTTTGAAGAAGGCGTTGTGGGTCACAAAGCGGGCGAGACTTTCACTATCGATGTGAAATTCCCGGACGACTACCACGCAGAAACCCTGAAAGGGAAAGATGCGAAGTTCGAGATCGTGCTGAAGAAAGTTGAAACGCGCGAACTGCCAGAGCTGACTGAAGAGTTCATCAAACGTTTCGGCGTTGAAGATGGTTCAGTTGCCGGTCTGCGTACCGAAGTGCGTAAGAACATGGATCGCGAGCTGAAAGGCGCTATCCGTAACCGCATCAAAACGCAGGCGATCGACGGTCTGGTTGAAGCTAACGAAATCGACGTGCCAGCTGCGCTGGTTGACAGCGAAATCGACGTTCTGCGTCGTCAGGCTGCACAGCGTTTCGGTGGCAACGAACAGCAGGCGCTGGAACTGCCACGCGAACTGTTCGAAGAGCAGGCTAAACGCCGTGTTGTTGTCGGTCTGCTGCTGGGCGAAGTGATTCGTACCCATGAGCTGAAAGCTGACGAAGCACGCGTAAGCACCATGATCGAAGAGATGGCTTCTGCGTATGAAGATCCGCAGGAAGTGATCGAGTTCTACAGCAAGAATAACGAGCTGATGAACAATATGCGCAACGTCGCGCTGGAAGAGCAAGCGGTTGAAGCAGTCCTGGCGAAAGCTAAAGTGACTGAGAAAGAGACCAACTTCCAGGATCTGATGAATCAGACCGCTCAGGCCTGATCTCACATTTAACCGTCTGTGCTAAGCCCGTGACTGAAAAGTCACGGGCTTTTTTGTGTTTTGCGTACAGAACGGCACTCTTCGCTGCTATTTGTTTAATTAATCGGCAAATTATTCACGCATCGCTTTTTCCGGGTTAGCGAACAGGGAAAAGATTGTTATGCTTGAAACATGCGTGCAGCATCCCCAGATAGTGGGAGTATGCAGAAATGAGAGTGAGGCTGGCTGATTAACCGTCCTGAAGGTGTCGGAAAAGGTGCGACGTGGAGTTTCCCGCGCGTCTTACGTAGAATCGGTACAGAATGTTGCCAATGAAATTTATCCAGGAGACGGTAATGTCATACAGTGGCGATCGTGAATATACTGCACCGCACAATGCGCTGGTGCCAATGGTGGTTGAACAAACTTCGCGTGGTGAGCGTTCATACGACATCTACTCCCGTCTGCTGAAAGAGCGTGTCATTTTTCTGACCGGCCAGGTTGAAGACCACATGGCAAATCTGATCGTGGCGCAGATGCTGTTTCTGGAAGCTGAAAATCCGGAAAAAGATATCTATCTGTACATCAACTCACCTGGCGGTGTGATCACGGCCGGTATGTCGATCTACGACACCATGAAATTTATTAAACCGGATGTCAGCACCATCTGTATGGGACAGGCCTGTTCAATGGGTGCGTTCCTGCTGACGGCGGGTACCAAAGGTAAACGTTTCTGTCTGCCAAACTCACGTGTAATGATCCACCAGCCGCTGGGCGGCTATCAGGGCCAGGCGTCAGATATTGAGATCCATGCGCGCGAGATCCTGAAAGTTAAGCAGCGTATGAATGAGCTGATGGCTGAGCATACCGGTAAAACGCTGGAAGAAATTGAGCGCGATACCGAGCGTGATCGTTTCCTCTCTGCAAGTGAAGCGGTAGAGTATGGATTAGTCGATTCAATTCTGACGCATCGCCAATAAGACCCGACTTACCGTTGTCCCTGGTCTATAGTTAACAGGGTAACGGTACTATTATGGGTTGAATGAATTTCGGCCGTCTCTGCACGGCCTGAGCCGTACGCGTGTATGGCCTGAGAACTAGAAGAGGTTAACTGATGACAGATAAGCGCAAAGACGGTTCAGGAAAGTTGCTGTACTGCTCTTTTTGCGGCAAAAGCCAGCATGAAGTGCGAAAGCTGATTGCCGGGCCGTCAGTGTATATCTGCGATGAATGTGTTGACCTGTGCAACGACATCATTCGCGAAGAGATTAAAGAAGTTGCGCCGCATCGTGAACGTAGTGCGTTGCCAACCCCACATGAAATTCGCCATCACCTTGATGATTATGTCATCGGCCAGGAAAGAGCGAAGAAAGTGCTGGCGGTTGCCGTTTACAACCACTACAAGCGTTTGCGCAACGGCGATACCAGCAATGGCATTGAACTGGGCAAAAGTAACATTCTGCTGATTGGTCCGACCGGTAGTGGTAAAACGCTGCTGGCAGAAACCCTTGCACGCCTGCTGGATGTGCCGTTCACCATGGCTGACGCCACTACGCTGACTGAAGCCGGTTATGTGGGTGAAGACGTTGAAAACATCATCCAGAAACTGCTGCAGAAGTGTGATTACGACGTTCAGAAAGCACAGCGCGGCATCGTTTATATCGATGAAATCGACAAAATCTCACGCAAGTCAGATAACCCGTCGATTACCCGTGACGTGTCAGGTGAAGGCGTACAGCAGGCTCTGCTTAAGCTGATTGAAGGCACCGTCGCTGCCGTTCCACCGCAGGGTGGACGTAAGCATCCGCAGCAGGAGTTTTTGCAGGTTGATACCTCGAAAATTCTGTTTATCTGCGGCGGCGCATTTGCCGGCCTGGACAAAGTGATTTCCCAGCGTGTTGAAACCGGATCCGGTATTGGTTTCGGCGCCACCGTGAAAGGGAAGTCGCAGAAAGCCAGCGAAGGCGAATTGCTTTCACAGTGTGAACCCGAGGATTTGATCAAATTTGGTCTGATTCCTGAGTTCATCGGTCGTCTGCCAGTGGTTGCCACTCTGAGCGAACTGAGCGAAGAAGCACTGATTCAGATTCTGCGTGAACCTAAAAACGCCCTGACGAAACAGTACCAGGCGCTGTTTAACCTGGAAGGCGTTGAGCTGGAGTTCCGTGACGAGGCGTTAACTGCCATTGCGAAGAAAGCGATGTCACGTAAAACCGGTGCACGTGGTCTGCGTTCCATCGTAGAAGGCGCATTGCTGGAAACGATGTATGATCTGCCTTCCATGGACGACGTGGAAAAAGTAGTGATTGATGAATCAGTTATTGAAGGTCAGTCTGAGCCCATGTTGATCTATGGTAAGCATGAAGCGCAGGCGTCTGGCGAATAATTAAACAGATCGTCCATGTTGTCATAATAAAAAAGGGGAAAATGTTTCCCCTTTTGCTTTTCTCGCCTCTGTGACGTTGAATGTCGGATAAGCATCCCCATATACTCAGATACCTGTGGGTTTAACTGCATACCTGCCTGATGCGGTTCCCATCACCTGGCGGACATTAAACAAAGAGAGAGCTCTATGAATCCTGAGCGTTCTGAACGCATTGAAATCCCCGTGTTGCCGCTGCGCGACGTGGTGGTTTATCCGCACATGGTAATTCCGTTGTTTGTTGGCCGGGAAAAATCAATTCGGTGCCTTGAAGCCGCAATGGATCATGATAAAAAAATCATGCTGGTCGCACAGAAAGAGGCTTCAACGGATGAACCTGGCATTAACGATCTCTTTTCAGTAGGGACCGTAGCCTCAGTATTGCAAATGCTGAAACTGCCGGACGGCACCGTCAAAGTTCTGGTCGAAGGTTTACAGCGCGCCCACATTACGACGCTGGCCGATAACGGTGACCATTTTGTGGCACAAGCTGAATATCTGGTTTCGCCAGAGATCGAAGAGCGCGAGCAGGAAGTGCTGGTACGCACGGCGATCAATCAGTTTGAAGGCTACATCAAACTCAATAAAAAGATCCCACCAGAGGTTTTAACCTCGCTGAACAATATTGACGATGCGGCCCGCCTTGCCGACACTGTCGCAGCACATATGCCACTGAAACTGGCAGACAAACAGTCTGTGCTGGAGATGTCCGACGTCAACGAGCGTCTGGAATATCTGATGGCGATGATGGAATCTGAAATCGATCTGCTGCAGGTTGAGAAGCGTATTCGCAACCGTGTTAAGAAGCAGATGGAGAAAAGCCAGCGCGAGTACTATCTGAATGAGCAGATGAAGGCGATTCAGAAAGAGCTGGGCGAGATGGATGACGCGCCTGATGAGTACGAAGCGTTAAAACGCAAAATCGACGCGGCCAAAATGCCGGAAGAAGCGCGCGAGAAAGCGGAAGCCGAACTGCAGAAGCTGAAAATGATGTCCCCGATGTCCGCTGAAGCCACCGTGGTTCGCGGCTACATCGACTGGATGGTTCAGGTTCCGTGGAACGCGCGCAGCAAAGTGAAGAAAGATCTGCGTAAAGCGCAGGAGACGCTGGATACCGACCATTACGGCCTGGAGCGCGTGAAGGATCGTATTCTTGAGTATCTTGCGGTTCAAAGTCGCGTCAGCAAAATCAAAGGGCCGATTCTCTGCCTCGTCGGACCGCCAGGGGTAGGTAAAACTTCTCTGGGTCAGTCGATCGCGAAAGCGACCGGACGTAAATATGTGCGTATGGCGCTGGGTGGCGTGCGTGATGAAGCAGAAATCCGTGGTCACCGCCGTACTTACATCGGCTCTATGCCGGGTAAATTAATCCAGAAAATGGCGAAAGTGGGGGTTAAAAACCCGCTGTTCCTGCTGGATGAGATCGACAAAATGTCTTCTGACATGCGTGGCGATCCTGCGTCTGCCCTGCTGGAAGTGCTTGATCCTGAGCAGAACATTGCGTTCAACGACCACTATCTGGAAGTCGACTATGACCTCTCTGATGTGATGTTTGTGGCAACGTCGAACTCAATGAATATTCCGGCACCGCTGCTGGATCGTATGGAAGTGATTCGTCTGTCGGGTTACACCGAAGATGAAAAGCTGAATATCGCTAAGCAGCATCTGCTGACTAAGCAGATTGAACGTAACGCCCTGAAAGCCAGCGAAATTACGGTTGAAGACAGCGCGATTGTCGGCATTATCCGTTACTACACCCGTGAAGCCGGTGTGCGTAGCCTTGAGCGTGAGCTGTCGAAGTTGTGTCGTAAAGCGGTGAAATCACTGCTGATGGACAAGACTAAGAAGCACATCACCATCAATGGCGAAAACCTCAAGGACTTCCTGGGCGTACAGCGCTTTGACTATGGCCGTGCTGACAGTGAAAACCGTGTCGGTCAGGTTACTGGCCTGGCCTGGACGGAAGTGGGTGGCGATCTGCTGACCATTGAAACCGCCTGCGTGCCGGGTAAAGGCAAACTGACTTACACCGGTTCTCTGGGTGAAGTGATGCAGGAGTCGATTCAGGCTGCACTGACCGTAGTGCGTGCCCGTGCCGAGAAGCTTGGCATCAATGGTGACTTCTACGAAAAACGTGATATTCACGTTCACGTGCCAGAAGGCGCCACACCGAAAGATGGTCCAAGTGCCGGTATCGCCATGTGTACTGCGCTGGTTTCCTGTCTGACCGGTAACCCGGTTCGTGCAGATGTCGCCATGACCGGTGAAATTACCCTTCGTGGTCAGGTACTGCCGATTGGTGGGCTGAAAGAAAAACTGCTGGCAGCACACCGTGGCGGTATTAAAACTGTGCTGATCCCGGACGACAACAAGCGTGATCTGGAAGAAATTCCACAGAACGTGATTGCCGATCTGGAGATTCATCCGGTGAAACGCATTGAAGAGGTGCTGAATCTGGCACTGGAAAATGCGCCATACGGCATGCAGGTCGCGACAGCAAAATAGTGATTAACGGCATAAACCGTTAAAAAGCGGAGCTGGCAAGGCAATTGGCGCTTGCCAGCTTTTTTTTGTGCCGCTAATTTAGGTGGCTGCCGACGCGACGTTCTCAGAGAAATTACGTTGTTTCGGCGTCACTGGCTTGATATAACTTGCTGCGCGCTCGGACCTGGCTGGATGCAGGGTGCGATGTGAAATAATAAAAGAGGGGATGAATAGAGTGAATAAGTCACAATTGATCGACAAAATTGCTGCCGATGCTGATATTTCTAAAGCTGCTGCAGGACGTGTTTTAGATGCATTTATGGGCTCAGTTTCAGATGCGCTGAAAGAGGGTGATGAAGTGGCTCTGGTGGGTTTCGGCACATTCTCTGTGCGTGACCGCGCTGCACGTACCGGTCGTAATCCGCAAACCGGTAAAGAGATCACCATTCCGGCCGGTAAAGTTCCCGGTTTCCGTGCTGGTAAAGCATTGAAAGACGCTGTCAATTAATAACAACGAATAGATTCATTGACGCATTTTCTTCAGTGGATTAGAGGACGATTAACCCGTTCTCATGTAACATACGGGCACATCAATCTGATGTGCCTTTTTTTTGTTTTAACCGGTGAGAATCGGGCCGTAAGATGGACCTGGACCGGATTGAGACTGCCAGCTAAGCCTGCAGTTGCGTGAGTCGCCAGCGAGTGGCGAATTGCGACCGAGCTTTACATTCACACTACAGCGGAGTGTTGCCATACCATGATGGACAATTTACGCGCGGCGTCGAACAATGTCGTGCTCAAGATTATTCTGGGACTGATTATGGTCTCCTTTGTGCTGACGGGCGTTGGCAACTATCTGATTGGCGGCAATAACGATTATGCGGCCAAAGTTAATGGTCAGGAGATCAGCCGTGGACAGCTGGAGCAGGCGTTCAACAGCGAACGCAGCCGTCAGCAGCAGATGCTGGGCGACCAGTTCTCGCAGTTGGCCAGCAACGATGGCTACATGCAGCAGATCCGCCAGCAGGCGCTGTCGCAGTTAATCGATCAGGCGCTGCTTGACAGCTACATCAAAGATCTCCACCTCAGCATCAGTGACGATCAGGTTAAGCAGGCTATCTTCAATCAGCAGGCTTTCCAGACCAACGGCAAATTCGACAATGCGAAATATCTGGCTCTGATCGGCAACATGGGTTTCAGTGCTGACCAGTACGCTGAAGCATTGCGTAAGCAACTTTCTAATCAGCAGCTGATTAATGCCGTTGCTAACACCGATTTCACGCTCAAAGGCGAAGCCAGTAAACTGGTGGACCTGGTTTCACAACAGCGTGACATTCGTCAGGCGACGCTGGACGTCAACGCGCTGGCGGCGAAGCAAACCGTCACCGACGATGAAATCAGTCAGTATTATCAGCAGCATAAAACCAGTTTTATGGCGCCGGAACAGTTCCGTGTCAGCTATATCCTGATGGATGCGGCCAGCATGCAACAGGATGCCAGCGAGGCGGATATTCAGGCCTGGTACGACCAGCATAAAGCAGACTATACACAGCCGCAGCGTACGCGTTACAGCGTGATTCAGACTAAAACTGAAGCCGATGCCAATGCGGTACTGGCCCAGCTGAAAGGTGGCGCCAGCTTCGCGGATGTGGCGAAAGCCAAATCAATCGACCCTATTTCTGCGCGTAAGGGCGGTGATATGGGCTGGCTGGAACCTTCAACGACGCCGGATGAGCTGAAAAATGCGGGTCTGACTCAGAAAGGCCAGATGTCAGGCGTGATCAAATCCTCAGTGGGTTTCCTGGTCGTTCGTCTCGACGATATTCAGCCAGAGCAGGTTAAGCCGCTGAATGACGTTCGCAGCGCCATTGCCGCGAAAGTGAAGCAGGAAAAGGGCGTTGATGCCTTCTACAAACTGCAACAGAAAGTCAGCGAAGCAGCCAGCAATGACAATGAGTCACTGGCGGGTGCGGAGCAGGCTTCGGGTCTGAAAGCGAAAGAGACCGGCTGGTTCAGCCAGGATACGCTGCCAGACGCACTGAACTTCGATGCGGTGAAGCAGGCGATCTTTAATGGTGGCCTTGTGGGGCAAAACGGCGCGCCGGGCAACAACTCCGATATCATCACTGTTGATGGCGATCGTGCCTTTGTGCTGCGTATCAGTGAGCACAAACCAGAAGCGGTAAAACCGCTGGATCAGGTTAAGGCGCAGATCACGGACACGCTTAAGCATGATAAAGCGACGCAGCAGGCGAAAGCCCAGGCGGATAAACTCCTGACCGATCTCAAAGCCGGTAAGCAGGATGCGCTGACTGCCGCGGGTCTGACCCTGAGCGCCAGCAAAACTGTTGACCGTAACGCGCAGGATCCTGTTGCACAGGCGGCCTTTAATCTCCCTCAGCCCGCGGAAAATAAACCTTCATGGGGTGTGAGCGAAGATATGCAGGGCAACGTGGTACTGGTGGCGGTTGATAAAGTTAAAACGGGTAGCATGCCGCAGGCGCAGATTGACGAAATGGTCAAAGGCGTCACGCAGAATAATGCACAGCTGACGTTTGAAGCGTTGCTGCAAAACCTGCGTAAAGAAGCCAAAATTAAGTACGGCGCTGCTGCACAAATGCAGTAAGCCTCGCAGAAACAGTGCAACAACAGTAACAATCAAAGGCCGCATTCGCGGCCTTTTCCATTTCTGCAATTCCACTTTTGTGCCTTGTGCGCAGCGGTGACACGCTGTCGCTGCTGTTTAAACACAAGGAGAAACACAGCATGGCTAAACCTAAACTCGTTGCCCTTTATCTTTCCCTCGCGCTGGGTGGTGCACTCTGTCATACCAGCGTCTCTGCGGCCCCTGAATCTGCCAGCGACGCTGTCACGCAGAGCGCACTATCCGCGTCAAAGCCGGCATCACCCTTACAGCCACAGCAGGAGCAGGTCAGTATCAATGACGCGACAGCGGAACAGCTCACTGCCGTCATGAATGGCGTAGGGTTGAAAAAAGCCCAGGCGATTGTGAGCTATCGCGAACAGTACGGGCCCTTTAGCGCAATTCAGCAACTTAGCGAAGTGCCGGGCATTGGCAACGCGTTGATAGAGCGGAATGCGGGCAGGCTGAAATTGTGAGGCAGTACACATCTGTGATGCTTAAGCCGCGCTGAGCAGGCGACTCTGCTAAAGTGAACAGGTCCAACCAGTTAACTTACAGTAGCAGGAGAGCATGACCATGCAGACCACCATAAAAGTGCGCGGCTATCATCTGGATGTCTATCAGCACGTCAACAATGCACGCTATCTTGAGTTTCTTGAGGAAGCTCGCTGGGAATGGCTGGAAGAGGTTGAAGCATTCCACTGGTTGCAGGAACAGAAACTGGCTTTTGTGGTGGTCAACATCAACATCAATTATCGTCGCCCGGCCGTGCTGGGCGACGTACTCACTATCGACAGTGCAATCACGCAGTTGAATGGTAAAAGCGGCATTATTGCGCAGCGGGTTTTGCTGGCAGGTCAGGAAACCGTCGTGGCGGATGCTGCCCTCACGTTTGTCTGTATTGATTTGCGGACCCAGAAGGCGGTTGCGCTGGAAGGAGAATTACGCGAGCGACTGATGCGTCTGATGGCATAAACCGGGTAAAGGCGGCAAACTAAATTCTCTGCCGCCACGCCAGAGTGCCTTAACTAAGGCCGCTCTTAGCTTTCATCGCGGCCATTACGCTATCACGATCGTTGAGATACCCCTGCAAGCCATTAGCCCTTAAATTGCAGGCAGCACACTCACCACATCCGTCACCTTTCACGCCGTTATAGCAGGTCAGCGTCTGCTCGCGTACCAGCGAAAGCTGCTGCCAGTAGTCCGCCAGCGCCCAGGTTTCCGCTTTGTTGAGCCACATCAGCGGCGTCTCAAAACGAACTTCGCGCGCCATGCCAAGCGACACCGCATGGTTCAGCGCTTTAACAAACTCATCACGGCAATCGGGATAGCCAGAGAAATCGGTCTCACAGACGCCAGTGATCACCGCTTCCGCTTCAACCTGGTAGGCGTAAACCGAGGCCAGCGTCAGAAAGAGAATATTGCGGCCCGGCACGAACGTACTGGGTAAACCACTGGCCTCAGGATTGTAAGCCGGCACCGGAATGTTATCCCGTGTCAGGCTGCTGACGGCGAGTTCGTTCAGCATGGTCACATCCAGTACTTTATGCGCGCGCGCGCCCAGTTTACTGGCCAGATCCCGGGCAACCTCAATCTCTTCCCGGTGGCGTTGTCCATAATCGAACGTGACGCAGTGAACCTCATCATATTGCTCTAAGGCCTGAATCAGACAGGTAGTGGAGTCTTGTCCACCGCTGAAAACTACAACAGCGCGTTTCATGGTGTTTTCCTGGTCATTAATTTTGCGCTTATGGTAATGCCTCAGTCCGCTGCTGAACAGCTGCAAGGCGGATCAATGGGCGGTGGAATCCAGGCGCGACTGAAATCGAACCAGCCCAGGGTGTTGAGCTCAATGCCTTCAACGCCAGGCGGTGCGTGGATTTGGTAGCGATAATTGAACAGCGGCAGCAGAATGCCCTTCATCATCAGCTGATGATAAAGCTGGTGAAGCGTGTGAGTACGAATGTTGCTGTCCGCGATCTGCTGAATAGCCAGCAGTTGCGCCTGGACGTCTTCGCCCTCTGGTGTGACCCACAGCGGCCGCCATAGCGGATCGCTCTGCAACCAGTTGGCCAATGTAAAGACCGGCGCATCGCCAATCAGCCTGTCACCCATCACGATATCTGCTTCATCGAGTTGCTCAATGCGGTGCCAGTTTTTTACCGGGTGAAACACTACGTTCAGGCTGCAACCGTGCCGTTTTAACAGGGCAACCAGCGCCTGTGACATCTGGTGTAATTCAACCGGTAACTGATAATGCAGCGTCAGTGTCGCCGGCAAGGGGACCGGGACACGATTAATCCGCGGCACATCCCAGCCAGGTAACAGTTCGCTGCTGGGCGTGATTAATCCTTCATCCAGTGGCAACCGGCTGACGATGCCGCTTTGCTGAATTAGCTGAAAAAGCGTACGTGCCTGATCGCGCGTAAATCCGGCTCGTGGTCGGCAGACCAGATAACAGAAGCCCAGACTGATGCTGCTGCTCACCGGTTGTAACGTCCTGAGCTCATTGGCATCCCCTATGGCAATTTGCACCGGATGACGACAGCTACTGCCGAGAGCAGGATCAAACAACTGAGGCGTAATCCAGTACTCAACGGCTTGCAACAGCGGCCGCTGCAGATGCCAGCGGGAATGACTTTCAATCCTGACCAGTTCAGGACTAAAGTGCGCCAGTTTCCATGGGCCGCTGCCAATGACAGCATCATCAGGATGGGGCAACAGGCATAACAGATGGGCAAGGCGATGAGGCAGCCAGAAGTCAGGGCGTCGCAGGATAAACCGCAGCGCAAGCGGATGGGGGGCATCCACGCTAATCACATCAGCCAGCAATACACGCACGCGGGTATCGTGCAATAGCTGACGGAATTGCGTCACCAGTTGTGCGGCCTGCACTGGCTCGTCGTTGTGCCACATTAGCTGAGGCCGTAACCAGAATAACCAGCTACATGATGCCTCATCATGTTGCCAGTGGTGTGCCAAATCGCCCACCGGCTCATCCTGTTCAAACCGGGTCAGTCCTGAGTAGATCTGGCGCACCAGATGCTGTTCAGCCCGTCCGGCAATCTGGCGCGGCTCAGTGCTTTCCATCGGGCGATAGTAGGGAATACGCAGAACCGGCGTATCGTTCTGCCACTGACCACCCATGAGTGGCCGCAGCATATTGATCAGCCTTTCCGGTGCCAGATCCAGCAACTGCAAAGCATCCGCCGCCTCTCCGGCATCAAGCTGGCGTTGCAGCAACTGCTGTCGTAATTGTTCAGGCGTTTGCAGAAACGTTAATTGCCCCTGCTTGCCACGGCCTGGCTCGCCATGCCAGTGAAGCCAGCCTGCGTGCTGCCACTGTGACAGCAACGTTCGCAGATGGCGTTCGCTGCAGATGCAGTGGCGTGCCATCTCTGCCACGCAGGTCTGCTGAGAGGCGCCCAGACTCTGCTGCCACAGACGTTGAAACTGATTAAGGCGATTAAGTTGGCGCATGCTAAACCCGGAACAGTTTTTTTTAAGTATTCACTATTAGTTCCGCAATTTACAGGCAATAGTAAAGCCATCTTTCAGCAGGAGGGGAATCATGGTGCGTTTAGCCGCGTTCGATATGGATGGCACATTGTTGCTGCCGAATCATCAGTTGGGGCAGCAGACTCTGGAGAGTTTGCAGGCATTGCATCTGCGTGATGTTAATCTCGCGCTGGCAACGGGCCGCCATCTGCAGGAAATGCAGATCCTGCGGGAAAAAATGACACTTCCCGCATGGCTGATCACCGGTAATGGCACCCGCGTACACGATCGGTCTGGCAATCTTATCTTCGCACGTGATCTGCCTCCTGCCGTCGCTGAAGAGGTCATCCACCGCCACTGGGATACCACCGCGACAATCCATATTTTCAACGATCAGGGGTGGTTTACCGATCGACCTGCTCCGGAGCTGCTGGTGGCCCATCAGATGAGCGGATTCGGTTATCAACTGTGCGATCTTAAAAAGCTGCCTGCGCATCAGGTGACAAAAATCTGCTTTATTGATCAGCATCAGAATCTGTGTCGGCTAAAGATCTCGCTGGATGCCGCATTGGGCGAGCAGGCTACGATCTGCTTCTCTGGGGTGGACACGCTGGAGGTCTTGCCCGCTCACTGCAACAAAGGCAGCGCGCTGGCGCTGTTATGTGATCACCTGTCGCTGACAATGGCGGAATGTATGGCGTTTGGTGATGCGATGAACGATCGCGAGATGCTGGCGCAGGTCGGGCAGGGCTTCATCATGGGCAATGCGATGGCGCAATTGAAAGCCGCACTTCCGCATTTACCCGTATTAGGGCATTGCGAGACACAGGCAGTGTCTCACTATTTAAATCACTGGCTGGCTACACCTGACCTCGCGTATTCCCCCGAATGCTGAGGATTGCCGTGCACCGGACAGGATGTCCGGTTTTTTATTCCAGCTCGCGCTGCCACGGCGTGATATCGCCAATATGTTTTGCTACCCACTCTGGCTGATAGTAGCTATCGGGATAACGTTCGCCACTGTCGCAAAGCAGTGTCACCAGCGCCCCTTGCTGATTTGCCGCCCGTAAGCGTTTCGCCACCTGCATCATGCCCCAGAAATTAGTGCCGGTAGAGGCGCCAGGTTTGCGTCCCAGAATCTTTTCCAGTTTCAGCATGGCGGCCAGCGTCGCACCATCCGGCACTTTTATCATTTCATCGATCACGTCAGGCATAAACGAGGGTTCTACCCGTGGACGGCCAATCCCCTCGATCATGCTGCCGCGCGTGCTGGTCAGAGTGGCATCACGCTGCCTCCAGTAGTCGAAAAAGACAGAATGCTGCGGATCCACTACCAGCATTTTCGTTTCCAGTCCCTGGTAACGAATATAGCGGCCCAGGGTCGCTGAAGTGCCGCCGGTGCCTGCACTCATGATGACAGTATGGGGAATGGGATAGGGCTCGTGCTGCATCTGACGAAAGATGCTCTCTGCAATGTTGTTATTGCCACGCCAGTCTGTCGCGCGTTCAGCGTAAGTAAACTGATCCATAAAATGGCCATTCAGCTGCCGCGCCAGCCGTTCAGACTCTGCGTAAAGCTGGCAGGGATCCTCGACAAAATGGCACTGTCCGCCATAAAACGCGATCTGCTCAATTTTACGCTTCGCTGTACTGGCGGGCATCACTGCAATAAACGGCAGGCCCAGCAGCCTTGCGAAGTACGCCTCAGAAACGGCAGTGCTGCCTGACGAGGCTTCTATAATCGGCGTATCCTGTTTAATCCAGCCATTAGAAAGGCCGTAAAGAAAAAGAGATCGTGCCAGCCGATGTTTAAGACTGCCACTGGGATGGGTGCTCTCATCTTTCAGATAGAACCAGATGCCGGGAAAATCCGCCAGATCGAACCGGATCAAGTGGGTCTCTGCCGATCGTTGAAAGTCAGCATTAATTTCGTTGATAGCGTGACGAATCCAGCAAGTGTGCATCTCAGGCGTCCGATAAAAAATAATGAGACTATTTTATGGCACGTGCAGGAAAAAGAGATTGCAAAATTACCGCTAAAATCGCGGTAATGGAGAAAATGATTCTCTCGGAGCCCCGAATGTTAGATAAAACTGACCTCAAATTGCTCGCGCTACTGCAGCAGGACTGTACCCTGTCACTGCAGGCATTGGCGGATGCCGTCAACCTTACCACCACACCCTGCTGGAAGCGCCTGAAAAAACTGGAAGATGATGGCATTATTCGCGCTCGGGTAGCGTTGCTGGATGGTGATAAAATCGGACTGTCACTGACGGCATTTATGTTTGTGAAAACCCAGCAGCACAGCCGCGACTGGTATCAGACTTTTGTCTCCGTGGTGAGTAGCATGCCGGAGGTCATGGCCTTTTACCGCATGGCAGGGGAGTATGATTACCTGCTGCGCATTCAGGTGGCCGATATGAAAAGCTATGATGCTTTTTACAAGCGAGTAGTCAATGGGGTGCCCGGCCTGATTGATGTGACATCCAGCTTCGCCATGGAAGAGATTAAATACACCACGGCTTTACCTGTCGCCCTCTGAGGGCCTGAGATTGAGAGCAGCGTTGTGCGATTATTCAGTCAGTTAAGTTGGTATTTCCTGCGGGAGTGGCAGCGCTATCTGGGCGCGGTCATCCTGCTTATTGTTATTGCTATTCTGCAGTTGCTGCCGCCGCATGTAGTCGGCGTGATTGTCGATGGTGTAACACGTGACAACATGAGTTCCAGCCGCATCATGATGTGGATTGGGATCATGCTGGCAACGGCAATCGTGGTCTATCTGCTGCGCTATGTCTGGCGCGTCCTGTTGTTTGGTGCCTCCTACCAGCTGGCGGTTGAACTGCGCGAAGATTTTTATCGCCAGTTGAGTCGTCAGCAACCGGCATTTTACCTGCGTCACCGCACCGGCGACCTGATCGCGCGCGCCACCAACGACGTGGACCGGGTGGTGTTTGCGGCCGGAGAAGGGGTACTGACGCTGGTCGATTCGCTGGTGATGGGATGTGTGGTGTTACTGGTGATGAGTACTCAGATCAGCTGGCAACTGACGCTGCTGGCGCTGGTGCCGATGCCGATTATGGCTATCGTGATCCATCGTTACGGCAATCAGTTGCACCACCGCTTTAAGCTGGCACAGGCGGCCTTCTCCAGCCTCAACGATCAGACGCAGGAGAGCCTGACCAGCATCCGGATGATCAAAGCCTTTGGTCTGGAACAGCATCAGTCGCAGCAATTTTCCGACATCGCCCGTGATACCGGGGAAAAAAACCTGCGCGTCGCGCGGGTCGATGCCCGTTTCGATCCCACAATCTACATCGCGATCGGTTTCTCAAACCTGCTGGCGATTGGCGGCGGCAGCTGGATGGTGTGGCATGATCAGATGACGCTGGGACAGCTCACCAGTTTTGTGATGTATCTCGGCCTGATGATTTGGCCAATGCTGGCGCTGGCGTGGATGTTTAATATTGTCGAACGCGGCAGCGCCGCCTGGAGCCGCATCGGTGCGCTGCTGGCAGAAGCGCCAGCGGTGGAAGATGGCGATAAATCTTTACCCCACCAACCCGGCATGCTGCAGGTCGCTATTCGCGCCTTTCACTATCCGGACAGCACAGGTCCGGTGCTAAGCGATATCATCTTCCAGTTGAAACCCGGTGAAATGCTGGGACTTTGCGGGCCAACCGGCAGTGGCAAAAGCACACTGCTCAGCCTGATTCAGCGTCACTTTGATATTCAGCAGGGTGACATCCGCTACCATCAGATCCCGCTGCCGCAGTTACGGCTGGACAGCTGGCGCAGCCGTCTGGCCGTAGTCAGCCAGACACCGTTCCTGTTCTCAGACAGTGTGGCGAACAATATTGCATTGGGGAAACCGGGCGCAACCCAGCTGGAGATAGAACGTGCAGCTATGCTGGCCTGTGTTCATGACGATATCCTGCGTCTGCCGCAGGGTTATGAAACGGAAGTCGGGGAGCGCGGCGTCATGCTGTCCGGTGGACAGAAGCAGCGTCTTTCAATTGCCAGGGCACTCCTGCTGAATGCCGAAATCCTGATTCTGTACGACGCACTTTCTGCAGTGGATGGACGTACCGAACACGAAATCCTGCATAATCTGCGCATCTGGGGGCAGGGGAAAACACTGATTATCAGCGCACACCGCCTGTCGGCGCTGACAGAAGCCAGTGAAATTCTGGTGCTGCAACAGGGCAGTGTGATGCAGCGAGGCGATCACGATGCGCTGGCCAGCAGTGCTGGCTGGTATCGTGATATGTACCGGTATCAGCAACTCGAAGCGGCACTGGATGATGATGAAAATGAGAAAGGAGTGCCGCATGGCTAAGTCTGCACGCTTGTGGCCAACCCTGAAGCGTCTGCTGAGCTACGGCAAGCCATGGCGCAAATCTCTGTCGCTGGCGGTTGGCATGCTCTGGATTGCTGCCGCAGCGGAAGTGACCGGCCCGGTGCTGGTCAGCTATTTTATTGATAATCTGGTGGCGAAGCATCAGATGCCCTGGGGTATCGTTGCCGGACTGGTGGTGAGTTTTATCCTGCTTCAGTTACTGGCCGCCGGGCTGCACTACTGGCAGGCGCTGTTATTCAACCGTGCCGCGATTGGCGTGGTCCAGCAGTTGCGCTGTGACGTGATGAATGCAGCACTCTGTCAGCCGCTGAGCGCCTTTGATACCCAGCCGGTCGGTCAAATCATTTCGCGTGTGACGAACGACACCGAAGTCATCCGCGATCTCTACGTCACGGTGGTCTCCACTGTGCTGCGCAGTGCTGCACTCGTTGGTGCCATGATGGTAGCGATGTTCAGCCTTGACTGGCGTATGGCACTGGTGGCGATGATGATCTTCCCGCTGGTACTGATAGTCATGTTTATCTATCAGCGCTACAGCACGCCGATTGCCCGACGGGTTCGTAGTTATCTGGCAGACATTAACAACGGCTTTAACGAAGTGATCAGCGGCATGAGCGTGATTCAGCAGTTTCGCCAGCAGGCGCGATTTGGTGAGCGTATGGGCGAAGCGAGTCGCTCCCACTATCTGGCGCGAATGGAGACGCTGCGTCTTGATGGCTTTCTGCTGCGCCCTCTGTTGAGCCTGTTTTCAGCGATGGTACTGTGTGGGTTGCTGATCCTGTTCAGCTTCTCGGTGCCTGGCGTGTTTGAAGTCGGGGTGTTGTATGCCTTTATTACTTACCTGGGCCGCCTGAATGAGCCGCTGATTGAGCTGACCACGCAGCAATCGATGCTGCAACAGGCGGTGGTTTCTGGTGAGCGTATTTTCGAGCTGATGGATGCTACGCAGCAGCAATATGGCATCGACCCGCAGCCACTGGCTTCAGGTCGTATCACCCTGAACAATCTCAGTTTTGCCTACCGTGAAAACCGCGATGTACTCAGTGATATCAATCTTGACGTCGCACCGCGTGAATTCGTGGCACTGGTGGGCCATACCGGCAGCGGCAAGAGTACTCTGGCTAATTTGCTGATGGGCTACTACCCGGTGACGCGCGGCGAAATCCGGATTGATGACCGGCCTATTGGTGACCTGAGTCATGCCGTGCTGCGACACGGTATCGCGATGGTGCAGCAGGATCCGGTCGTACTGGCCGATACGCTGCTGGCCAATGTCCGGCTGGGCCGCGACATCAGTGAAGAGGCTGTCTGGCAGGTGCTCCAGCAGGTACAGCTGGCGCCACTGGCGCAGGCTTTACCAGAGGGAATTCATACCCGGCTGGGCGAGCAGGGCAATAATTTGTCGGTCGGACAGAAGCAGCTGCTGGCGCTGGCCCGGGTACTGGTTGATCTGCCGCAGATACTTATCCTCGACGAGGCAACAGCCAATATCGACTCCGGTACCGAACAGGCGATTCAGCAGACACTTGCGACGCTTCGTCAGCACAGTACGCTGGTGGTGATTGCGCACCGACTATCAACGATTGTGGAAGCGGACAAGATTCTGGTGCTTCATCGCGGTCGTGTGGTGGAGCAGGGTACCCATCAGCAACTGCTGGCGATGCAGGGACGCTACTGGCAGATGTATCAGCTACAACAGGCAGGTGAAAATCTGGCGTCGGGCGTGCCTGTAACATCTTAAGGTTGAGCTGCACCTTTTTTGAGCATGTTTATCAGAATAATCTGTACAAATGCACTCCTTTGACGCCTTAAGCACCAAAGGAGTGCAGTCCCTGGCAGTATTCCCCTTCATCCAGGCTTCAGGTTTCCGCTACGGTTAAAACCATGCCTTGCCGCGTCTCGCCTGACTCACTGATTAACGTCAGTTTTACACTCTGGCACAGGCTTTGCTTATATCCCTTCGTGTCCATAAACGTTACCAATTTACTCGCTGGAGGGGATCCAATGAAGCTGGTCACCGTCGTAATTAAGCCATTCAAGCTGGAGGATGTACGTGAAGCTTTATCCTCTATCGGCATTCAGGGACTGACCGTCTCCGAAGTGAAGGGGTTTGGCCGTCAGAAAGGCCATGCAGAGCTTTATCGTGGCGCAGAATACAGCGTAAATTTCCTGCCAAAAGTCAAAATTGATATCGCGATTGCCGATGATCAGCTGGACGAAGTGGTGGATGTCATCAGTAAAGCGGCTTACACCGGCAAAATTGGCGACGGTAAGATTTTCGTGGCTGAACTGCAGCGCGTCATCCGTATTCGTACCGGCGAGACCGACGAAGCCGCTCTGTAATCAAGACTCAGTACTGTGATGGGATGGAATAAAAATGAATAAAATGTTAGCTAAGTTGGGCCTCACCAGCCTGGCACTGTTACCCTCACTCGCGATGGCTGCGCCTGCCGTTGCGGACAAGGCTGATAACGCATTTATGATGATTTGCACCGCGCTGGTGCTGTTTATGTCAATTCCAGGTATCGCGCTGTTTTACGGTGGTCTGATTCGCGGCAAAAACGTTCTGTCGATGCTGACCCAGGTCGCGGTGACCTTCTCGCTGGTTTGCGTATTGTGGGTGGTCTACGGCTACTCCCTGGCGTTCAGTGAAGGCAATGCTTTCTTTGGTGGCTTTGGCTGGGCCATGCTGAAAAACATTCAACTTACCGCCGTAATGGGCAGTTTCTATCAGTATATCCACGTCGCTTTCCAGGCCTCATTTGCCTGTATCACCGTGGGCCTGATTGTCGGTGCGATAGCTGAACGTATCCGCTTCTCTGCAGTACTGATTTTTGTCGGTGTCTGGCTGACGCTCTCCTATTTACCTATCGCGCACATGGTGTGGGCGGGCGGTTTCCTGGCTCAGGATGGTGCGCTGGACTTTGCTGGCGGTACAGTAGTGCATATTAACGCCGCAGTAGCAGGTCTGGTGGGCGCTTATCTGGTAGGCAAACGTGCTGGCTTTGGTAAAGAGGCCTTTAAGCCACACAACCTGCCAATGGTCTTCACCGGCACCGCGATTCTTTATGTTGGCTGGTTCGGCTTCAACGCCGGTTCTGCGTCTGCAGCAAATGAAATCGCGGCATTGGCCTTCCTGAACACCGTCGTCGCAACCGCGGGCGCAGTCCTGGCATGGACCTTTGGCGAGTGGGCGGTACGTGGTAAGCCTTCTCTGCTGGGTGCCTGTTCAGGCTTTATTGCCGGTCTGGTAGCGATTACCCCAGCCTGTGGTTACGTTGGCGTGGGCGGATCCTTGATCATCGGTCTGGTTGGCGGCCTGGCAGGATTGTGGGGTGTGACCACCCTGAAGAAATGGCTGCGTGTGGATGATCCCTGCGATGTGTTCGGCGTACACGGCGTCTGCGGAATTGTAGGCTGTATTCTGACTGGCGTGTTTGCTTCCTCTTCACTGGGCGGCGTGGGCTATGCACAGGGCGTTACCATGGGCCATCAGGTCTGGGTGCAGCTGTTCAGCGTCGGCCTGACTATCGTCTGGTCGGGTGTTGTCGCCTTTATCGGCTTCAAGCTGGCTGACCTGATTGTTGGTCTGCGTGTACCGGAAGAGCATGAGCGTGAAGGTCTGGATGTAAACAGCCACGGCGAGAACGCTTACAACCAGTAATGTGTCAGTACGGAAAAGATTAATCGGGGGCGAGAAATCGCCCCTTTTTTTATTCGCTGCGCTGACGCATCACGCCTTCCTGAACCGTCGACGCCACCAGCACACCTTGCTGATTGTAAAACTCACCCCGGACAAAACCGCGTGCGCCAGAAGCCGAGGTACTGACTACGCTGTAGAGCAGCCATTCAGTGAAGTCGAACGGGCGATGGAACCACATGGAATGGTCGATCGTGGCGACCTGCATGTCCGGTTCTAAAAAGCCTTTGCCGTGCGGCTGAAGCGCGACCGGCAGGAAATTGAGATCGGAAGCATAGCCGAGCAGGTACTGATGAATACGTAAGTCGTCAGGTAGTGGGCCAGTGGCACGGATCCAGACCTGGCGCTCAGGCTTAGCCACATGTCCCCGCAACGGGTTGTGAATCTGTACCGGACGGATCTCCAGCGGACGTTCAGCAATGAATTTCTCGCGTAGCTTTTCTGGCAGAAGATGTGCCATTTTCTGCGCCATCGCCTGTTCAGTTAACAGGTTTTCAGGCCCGACGACTTCAGGCATCGGATTTTGATGTTCAAATCCGCTTTCCGGCGACTGAAACGATGCGGTCATGTAAAAAATCGGCTGTCCATTCTGAATGGCACTTACCCGCCGGGCACTGAAACTTTTGCCATCACGCAGCGTTTCAACATCATAGATAATCGCTTTCTGGCTATCGCCGGGCCGCAAAAAGTAGCTGTGGAAAGAGTGGATAACGCGATCTGGCGGAACGGTTTGCTTAGCGGCATAAAGCGCCTGACCGACCACCTGACCGCCAAAAACCTGGCGCAGACCCAGATCTTCGCTCTGGCCGCGATATAAACCCTCTTCGAGTTTTTCCAGATTTAACAGATTCAGCAGATTTTGCAGTGCCTGACTCATGGCGCATTCCTCAATAAAGTGACCTGCTCAGTGTGAAAGATCGGACCAGTTAACGTCAATCAGACTTTCCGCTTTAGCTGAGCCAGGCAAAATTTCATTTTTGTGCCAACATTAAGGACATACGGCGAGTGAAACGCTGTAAGCAGGATTCGCTGCCGACAATCATTTTGATCAAATGGAGACGACATCAATGAAACTCAGGCATGTGTGTAGTGGTGTAATTATGGCGCTTGCTGTTGCGGGATGCGCCGATAAGAGTAAACCCGTTCCGACCCCCACTCTGGGTTCTGCGGTTGCAGGCCAGACCGCGGCAATTGCGCAGCCTAACGTAAGTGGCTCTGTATTTATCCGCCAGCGCATTGCGCTGCCGCCGGATGCGGTGTTAACGGTAACCCTGTCTGATGCCTCTGTATCCGATGCACCATCAAAAGTGCTGTCGCAACGCGTGGTGCGTACTGAAGGTAAACAGGCACCGTTCCAGTTCGTGCTGCCGTTTAACCCGGCCGACATCCAGCCTAATGCGCGCATTCTGTTAAGCGCAGCGATCTCAATCGACGGCAAGCTGGCTTTTGTCACTGAAGGCGTGAAGCCGGTGATCAACCAGGGTGGCACTAAAGCTGAACTGCTGCTGGTACCCGTGCCATCAATGGCGATGCCAACCCAGCCGGGGGCAGCGACCACCGTTCCTTCGACCTCACCGACTCAGGTGACGCCGTCTGCAGCTGTTCCTGCACCAACCCATATTTAATCACTTTTCGGGGCGACCTTGTCGCCCCTTTTACTGCCTGAAATCCCAGCGATACGTTCCGATATCAAGCTGTCCCTCATCACTTACCTCTATGCCTTCGGCTTCCAGTGCATCGCGCTGTCTGAACAGACGGTCGCCCTGCAGTGAAATTTTACCGTGACGATTGACGACGCGATGCCAGGGAAGGGTAGTGCCTTCAGGTAACCGACTGAGCACGCCGCCGACCTGACGTGCCGCCCGCGGAGAACCTGCCAGCAGCGCCACATCGCCATAGGTAGTGACATGGCCATACGGAATAGCGGCAACAATTTGCCAGATGCGTTGCTGGAAGGTGTCAGGCTGATCCATGTGTTTATTTCATCTGCTTATTTCATCAGGAATAGGGTCTTAACTTTAGCATGGGGAGAAAGCAGTGAAAGCGTTATAGCGGCGGTTGTTCAAGAAAACAACGGTTGTCCCGACTACGCTTGCAATTGCACCCTCCTTCCCAGATAATGCCCCCGCTCTCGTAAAGAGGGCTTGTCAATGGGGGCCCTGTTGGTTCTCCCGCAATGCTAGCTTGTGAACTCGGTCAGATCCGGAAGGAAGCAGCCGTAGCAGGTGACGCGTGTGCCGGGATGTAGCTGGCAGGGCCCCCACCACTTTCTCCCTCGCAATATCCCTTCACAGAAACTGCAGACAGGCAAAACCCGCCTGGCCGATTGGTTTGACGGCAGGCAGGAATATCCGGTACTAAAAAGTGTAAAGCTAAGTACTAATCAATAAAACTAGCGGACAAATTTCCAGACTGAACCCGGGACTTTATCGTAAAGCTTGTTCATCGTCAGTTCTGCCAGACGATGGTCAGCTGCCGAGTAAAATACCGCTAACTCATCTTCAGGTAATTCATACTTATTTTTTTCAATGACCCTTTCCAGGGTATCCAGTGAACGGCAACGCCGTAGTCGCATCAAATAATCAGTTTTAGTCAGGGTTTTGTTCATAAATAAACCGTTCTCATGTCTGTACTATAATGAATGGCTCGGTTGCTGGAGAAAAGCGCACTCTTCAGTGAACAGATTAAATAAGCGTTTAGCTGAACGTTGCCACCGTTGAAGATCCGGACTATTGACACCATAGTTGCTGAATAACATAAAGGTATCATCAAGATATTCATCGATTTGCGAAATCAGCGCTTCATCTTCAACGTGCTTAATTTTGTAATTCATGGTGAAAGAGGCGATGTGCTCAATCAAATCGTTAAGCTGCAGATTGCTTTCAGAAGTGGGATCATTTACCCAGCCATGATGGCTGTCGGTTAATGTTGCCATGCTGTCGTCAAACAGGCTTTCACATAGGTATTTAAGCTGGGCAATATCATGCCGTTTCGGTGAGTATTCGTCCATCTTTTTCCCCTCCATAGCTAGCACAGTTGCCGCAGGGCAGCGAGTCACGATAACGCCGCCGGGAAGCGATTATTCGGGCAGTTATTAAACGGGATATCTTAAAGATAGTGTAAAACCATTAGTTCTGCTCACCTCCATTACTAAATATTACAATTCATCGCTGGGGGAGGGTTGTGCATTGTCAATCGCATCAAACTCAAGTGCACCGGGCACAATGCGAAACTTCACCTGCTCCGATTGCGTTACTGTTTCATTTAAATCCTGACAAGGACTAAATAAATTCCAGTCAAAATCGTAAAGTAATTTAAAACTATCCAGATCCTGATATTCAACACAAATAATTTTTAAACTGCCAGGAACTAACTGCGCATTCTGCGAATACCAGCGTAAATCCCCTACCAGCAAATCTGTTATTTTGAGAATATTCCGCTGAACAATCTCCGCTAATTTTGTGCAGTTTGATTCGCCTACAGCAATATCACATTCAATTCGTGACAACATATCTGGTCCGCTTATAACCGTTAATAAACCTATCATTGGATTTCTGCAACCAGTTTGCAAGCCAGCAGAGCACAAAACCGTTAATTGTTAACCTGCGCCAGTGGTGTGAGCAGGCTGCATCGCATGTCTGCGACGGCCAGTGACACCTGGTGTTATTTATCTTTTGATACACATTCGCGCATAGGTGCAACAACAATATCCGATATATTATTGTTATGTTATAACATGTTGGTGAAGTGATGCGTCAGAGTGGATTACTTATGTCATTAGGTGGGCGACTGGCTATCGCACTGCTGTTCATTGCGCTGCTTGCTGTGGCGATAAAATGGGGGATCAGCACATGATCCGGTTCAACGCACTTCGCGCGGGCTATCAGGGACAGGCTGTTACCCCCGCCATCAATGGTCAGCTCAGCGCTGGCTCGATGACAGCCCTGGTCGGCGCGAATGGTAGCGGCAAATCAACACTGTTAAAAACCATCGCGGGCTTGCTGCCACCAATAGCGGGGCGCTGCGAGCTGCAGGTTTCGCGGCGGGCTATTGGCTGGATGCCACAGCGTACTGAACTGGAGACGCGCTTTCCCCTGACGGTATTTGAACTGGTTTCAATTGGCTGCTGGCCTCGCTGCGGCTGGTTCGGCGGCATCAACCGGGAACTGCGTCGGGAAATCTGGCAGGCGCTGGAGGCGGTTCAGATGCGTGATTATGCAGATGCGCAGCCCGCGACCTTATCGGGCGGACAGCTTCAGCGCGTCTTGTTTGCGCGACTGTTGTTGCAGCGCAGCCAGCTCTGGCTACTGGATGAGCCTTTTAACGGCATTGATAGTCAGACGGTAACATTACTGATGTCGATACTGGAACAGCAACAGCAGGCTGGAACAACGCTGCTGGTGGTGCTGCACGACCGTCCACTGGTCGCTCGCTACTTCAGTAATGTGATGTCGATGGATGATACGGAGGTCAGTTGCACCTGGCTCCCTGATCCCCCTCTGCGGAGTTATGCGCCGTGACGTTGATACAGCCTTTTATTGAGTTTGGGTTTATGCGGCGCGCACTGGTTGCCTGCGTCGCGCTGGCTATCAGTGCCACGCCACTCGGCGTATTTCTTTCGCTGCGCCGTATGAGTCTTATTGGCGATGCATTATCACATGCCGTGTTGCCGGGTGCGGCTATTGGCTATCTGATCTCCGGACTGTCACTGGTCGCGATGGGTATCGGCGGCCTGATCGCAGGTTTAGCCGTGGCGCTGCTCTCGGGCGCGGTGAGTCGATACACGCCCTTAAAAGAGGATGCCAGTTTTGCCGGGTTTTATCTCGGTTCGCTGGCGCTGGGCGTCACGCTGGTCTCACTGCGCGGCTCAAGCGTGGATCTGCTGCACGTGCTGTTTGGCTCGCTGCTGGCGGTGGACAACGCTGCACTGTTGCTGGTTGGCGGCATCGCCGCCTTTACGCTGATTATGCTGGCGATCATTTATCGTCCGCTGGTCATCGATGCCTTTGACAGTGACTTCCTGCGGGCGCAGGGAAAATGGAGTGCACCGCTGGTGCATGGTCTGTTTTTAATGCTGGTGGTGCTGAATCTGGTGGCGGGCTTTCAGGTGCTGGGCACGCTGATGTCGGTGGGATTAATGATGCTGCCCGCTGCCAGCGCCCGTTTCTGGAGTCGCCATCTTGCCGCGATGCTGGCTATCGCCATTTTCATGGCAATGCTTTCAGCCCTGGCTGGCCTGATGCTCTCCTGGCACTTTTCATTACCGGCCGGTCCCGCTGTGGTGCTGAGCGCCGCCATGCTGTTTTTTTTCTCCATTCTTGCAGGGCCATGCGGCGGGATTTTGCGCCGCCATTAATCTTAAGGGGTATCTATGAAAAAATTACCGGTTAGCCTGGCGCTCGCTGCGCTGTTTGCCACGCCATTTGCAATGGCAAAAACGGTGGATGTCGTGGCCAGTTTTACTGTGCTGGCAGATATCGTCAAACAGGTCGGCGGCGATCATGTCAACGTAAAAAGTCTGGTGGGACCGAATGGCGATCCCCATACGTTTGAACCGACGCCACAGGACAGCCAGGCGCTGGCGAAGGCCGATCTGGTGTTTGTCAGCGGACTGGGACTGGAAGGGTGGATGGATCGCCTGGTCAGCGCGTCGGGATATCGCGGGCAGCCCGTGGTCGCTTCAACGGGTGTGACTACCCGCAGCATGGAGGAGGAGGGCAAAACGGTGACCGATCCACACGCCTGGAACAGCATGCAGAACGGCGTTATCTACGCGACCAACGTGATGAATGCGCTGGTCAAAGCCGACCCTGAAGATGCACCTGCAATCCGCAAGCGTGGGCAGAATTACATACAGCAACTGCAGGCGCTGGATAGCTGGGCAAAAACGGCCTTTAACGCTGTGCCTGCCGACAAGCGTAAAGTGCTGACCAGTCACGATGCGTTTGGTTACTTTGGACAGCGATATGGCGTAACGTTTCTGGCACCCGTCGGATTCTCTACTGAAGCAGAAGCGAGTGCCAGCAACGTGGGGAGCTTAATCAACCAGCTCAAACAGCAGCACATTAACCGCTATTTCATCGAGAATCAGACGGACCCGCGGTTAGTGAAACAGATAGCCAGCGCGACCGGTGCTGAGCCAGGTGGTGAGCTCTATCCGGAAGCGTTATCCACGGCTTCTGGCCCGGCGGCGACTTATCAGGCGGCCTTTAAACATAACGTGAATGCGATGCTGAAGAGTATGCAATAGGCATAAAAAAGGCCGGGCGAGCCCGGCCAGTCATCACGACACAAACTAGCGTTTCTTCTTCCTTCCCTGTACAGCCTTAAAGCGTGGATTTGTTTTACAGATGACGTAAACACGTCCTTTCCTGCGCACCACTTTGCAATCCCGATGGCGATTTTTGGCGGAGCGCAGAGAGCTTAATACCTTCATGAGTTACCTCTTCTTTGCGGCCAGGAAAGAACCGAAACGCTGGTTAAAGCGTGCGGTGCTGCCTTCTTTAGCAAAATCTTTCTGTTTGCCGGTGTAGAAAACATGCGAGGCGGATGACACGTCCAGAGTGACGTAGGGCAGTGTTTCGCCTTCGAACTCAACTGTGCGATCGGTTTTAATGGTGGATCCGATTTTGAACCACACATCCGCGGATGTGTCATGGAAGACCACGTGACGATAGTGAGGATGAATATTCGCTTTCATAATGCACGCCTATGTAATGTTATAATATAACATTATTATGCGCCGCACTTTTCAGCATTGCAACTGCCAGCGCGTTATTAAAAGCAGAGGATCTGCAAAGAGCAGGGACAGAATCGCAGGCATAAAAAAGGCCGCTTGCGCGGCCTCAGATGATTTACAGCTTAGTGAGTCTGGTTATGTTCAACCGGATGACTGTTCGCTGATTCTTCTTTTTTCTTGCCAAAGCGGCGGCGTACCACCACAAAGAACACCGGCACAAAGAAGATCGCCAGGATGGTCGCGGTAACCATACCACCGATTACGCCTGTACCTACCGCGTTCTGCGAACCGGAGCCAGCACCGGTACTGATCGCCAGCGGCAGCACCCCGAGAATAAACGCCAGTGACGTCATCAGGATAGGACGCAGACGCATACGACACGCTTCCAGCGCAGCTTCAATCAGCCCTTTGCCCTCTTTATCCATCAAATCTTTAGCAAATTCGACAATAAGGATGGCGTTCTTGGTCGACAGGCCGATGGTGGTCAGTAACCCGACAACAAAGTAGACGTCATTGCTTAAGCCACGCAGAGTGGTAAAGAGCAGTGCACCAATGACCCCGAGCGGGACAACCAGCATAACCGAGAAGGGAATCGACCAGCTCTCGTACAGTGCGGCGAGACACAGGAAGACCACAATCAGCGAGATAGCATAGAGCGCAGGGGCCTGATTACCGGACAAGCGTTCCTGATAGGACATGCCAGTCCAGTCATAGCCGATACCGGCAGGCAGTTTCGCCGCCAGCTCTTCCATCAGATCCATTGCCGCACCCGAACTTTTACCGGGAGCTGCCTGTCCCAGGATTTCCATCGCAGGCAGGCCGTTGTAACGCTCAAGGCGCGGTGAACCATACTGCCATTTCGCTGACGAGAAGGCAGAGAAGGGCACCATGGTTCCACTGCTGTTGCGCACGAACCATTTACCAATGTCGTCCGGCAACATGCGGGAGTCCGCTTTACCCATCACGTAAACTTTTTTCACACGACCGCGGTCAATGAAGTCGTTCACGTAAGAGCCACCCCAGGAAGCCGCCAGCGTAGTGTTGATATCACTGAGTGATACGCCCAGTGCCTGCGCTTTTTCCTGATCGATGGTCAGCTTGTACTGCGGTGTATCTTCCATACCGTTCGGGCGCACGCCAACCAGCGTATCAGGATGCTGTGCAATCATACCAAACAGCTGATTACGCGCTTCCGTCAGCTTATCGTGACCCAGGTTATTCTGATCGATGAGCTCAAAATCGAAGCCAGTCGCGTTACCCAGTTCAATGATAGCGGGCAGGTTGAACGGAATGACCATCGCATCTTTGATTGCGCCCAGCGCCTTCATGGCGCGGCCAGCAATCGCCGGAACTTTCATGTCTGCGCCGGTACGCTCATCCCACGGCTTGAGACTGACGAAGGCGATACCGGTATTCTGTCCACGACCAGCAAAGCCGAAGCCGTTAACGGTGAACACCGATTTAACCGTGTCTTTCTCCTGCGTCAGGAAGTAGTCCGTGACCTGATCCAGCACTTTCTGAGTACGCTCCTGCGTTGCGCCTGCAGGCAGCTGCGCCTGAGCCAGCAGCAGACCCTGATCCTCTTCCGGTAAGAATGAAGAGGGCAGTCGCATAAACAGAAACGCCATTCCGACCACGATGACCAGATAGATCAGCATGTAGCGACCCGTACTGCGAACCATGTGGCCAACACCATCCACATAGTGACTGGTGCTTTTGTCGAATATACGGTTGAACCAGCCGAAGAAACCGGTGGTTTTCCCGTGATCGCCTTTTTTGATCGGTTTCAGCATGGTGGCACAGAGTGCCGGCGTCAGAATAAAGGCGACCAGCACCGATAGCGCCATCGCCGAAACGATAGTAATGGAGAACTGGCGATAGATAACGCCGGTCGAGCCACCAAAGAACGCCATCGGAATAAATACAGCGGCCAGTACCAGCGCGATACCGACAAGTGCGCCCTGAATCTGCTCCATTGAACGCTTCGTTGCTTCTTTTGGCGGTAATCCTTCTTCCGCCATCACGCGCTCAACGTTCTCAACCACCACGATGGCGTCATCCACCAGCAAGCCGATGGCCAGCACCATCCCGAACATCGTCAGGGTGTTTATCGAATAACCAAATGCGTTGATAACGGCAAACGTACCCAGCAGTACCACGGGCACAGCGATAGTCGGAATGAGCGTGGCGCGGAAGTTCTGCAGAAACAGATACATCACCAGGAACACCAGCACAATCGCTTCGATCAGCGTTTTCACCACTTCGAAAATCGAGATCTTAACGAAAGGTGTGGTGTCATACGGATAGACCACTTTCAATCCGGCCGGGAAGGTCGGCTGTAATTTGGCCAGTTCTTCTTTCACCGCATTGGCGGTATCCAGCGCATTCGCACCGGTGGCCAGCTTGATACCGATACCGGACGCAGGCTTGCCATTATAACGGGCAACGATTTCGTAGTTTTCTGCACCGAGTTCAATCCTTGCCACATCACGCAGACGAACCTGAGAACCATCTTCGTTCACTTTGAGCAGGATTTTGCCGAACTCATCCGTTGAGGTCAGACGGGTTTGCGCAATGATTGAGGCGTTGAGCTGCTGTCCTGGCACCGGCGGCGTACCACCTAACTGACCGGCAGCGACCTGGGTGTTCTGAGTGTTCAGCGCACTGATCACATCAACCGGCGTCAGGTTGTAGTTGTTCAGCTTGTGCGGATCCATCCAGATACGCATCGCGTACTGCGCACCAAATACCTGGGTATCACCCACGCCTTTGGTACGGCTGATCGGATCTTTGATTGATGACGAAATAAAGTCAGAAATGTCATTCTGCGTCATGTTGTCATCGTCGCTGATGAAGCCCGCAACCATCAGGAAGCTACTGGACGATTTCTTAACCTGAATCCCCTGTTGCTGCACTTCCTGCGGCAGCAGCGGCGTCGCCAGCTGCAGTTTGTTCTGCACCTGAACCTGCGCGATATCTGCATCTGTACCCGACTCAAAGGAGATGGTCAGGGTCAGCGTACCGGATGAATCGCTGCTCGAGGACATATACATCAGTCCATCGATACCGTTCATGTTTTGTTCGATAACCTGGGTCACCGAGTCCTGCAGCGTTTTAGCATCCGCACCAGGGTAGGTGGCCTGAATCTCAATCGCCGGCGGGGCAACATTGGGATATTGCTCGATCGGAAGTTTGAGAATCGACAGCGCACCGACCAGCATGATGATGATGGCAAGCACCCACGCAAAGATGGGTCGATCGATAAAGAACTTAGCCATGAATCAACGGCTCCTGTTATGACGGTGACTTGTCAGACTGCGGCTTTGAATCGGGTGCCGCTTTCGCATCGTCTGAGACTTCTTGTGGGGTCACCTGTGCGCCCGGCTTGGCACGCTGCAGACCGGTGCTGATCACACGTTCACCCGCTTTAACACCGTCAGTGACTAACCATTTGTCGCCAATCGCCTGAGAGGTGGTGACCTGACGCGCTTCAACTTTGTTATCTGCACCCACGACCATGACCGTTGCCTGACCCGTTGGGGTACGGGTTACCGCCTGTTGCGGAACCAGCAATGCATCAGGATTGGTGCCTTCATCCAGACGCGCACGAACAAACATGCCCGGTAACAGGGTATGGTTCGGGTTCGGGACAATGGCGCGCAGGGTGATAGAACCGGTGGTTTCATCAACGGTGACGTCAGAGAACTCCAGCGTACCAGGCTGTGGATAGCTGCTGCCGTTCTGCATCAGCAGTGTCACGTTGGCTTTGCCCTCGCTCTGCTTCAGCTGACCCGACTCCAGTTCTGAACGTAAGCGCATAAAATCTTCGCTCGACTGGGTGACGTCGACATACATGGGATCAAGTTGCTGCACGGTGGCCAGTGCGGTGGTTTGTGCGCTTTGTACCAGCGCACCTTCCGTTACCGACGATTTACCGATGCGGCCACTGATAGGCGAGGTGACTTTGGTGTAAGCCAGATTAATGCGGGCCGTTTCGACATTGGCTTTTGCTACCTGAACTGCAGCCTCGTTTTGCGCGGCTGTAGCAACAGCGGTGTCATAATCCTGCTGACTGATATATTTGGTGCCGAGCAGAGGTTTATAACGTTTGACGGTCAGCTGAGCGATATGTGCGTTAGCCTGCGCCTGCGTTAAATCACCTTTGGCGCTGTCATAGGCTGCCTGATAGGTAGCCGGATCGATCTGATAGAGAGACTGACCTGCTTTAACGTCGCTTCCTTCAATAAAGTTACGCTTCAGAATAATACCGGACACCTGCGGACGGACTTCAGCCACACGGTATGCCGAGGTGCGGCCTGGTAATTCAGTTGAAATCTTAAGGGGTTCCGTTTTCAGTGTAACAACACCTACGGCTGGCGGTTGCTGCTGGGCGGCTTGTTCGGATTTATTGTTGTCACATCCTGTTAACAAAAAGCTGCCTGATAGCATCAGGGCGGCCGCCAGAGGCGATAATCCTCTGATTTTATTCATAAATAAACCTCTAGTGTCCGGTATCAATTGGTCAATGGATCACAAACTGAAAAACCCATTGCTGTGGCAAGGCGCAGGTCATGCTATGGTACATACATTCACAAATGTATGTAAACTTACCTGTTTGTAAAAAAAGCCCACTATGGCACGAAAAACCAAAGCGCAAGCACTTGAAACACGGCATCAAATTCTTGATGCCGCTATTGTTCTCTTTTCGCAGCAGGGCGTCTCAGCCACCTCACTGGCAGATATCGCCACCGCAGCCAGCGTTACGCGCGGGGCAATCTACTGGCATTTCAAAAACAAAGCCGATGTATTACACGAAATATGGCTTCGTTGTGATGCGGGTCTGGACGATGTGGAACTTGAGTATCAGACAAAATACCCTGGCGATCCACTCTCTGTGTTGCGCGCAATGCTGGTCTATATCTTTGAAGCGACTGCAAAGGATCCACAGCGACGCGCGTTGATGGAGATCATTTTCCATAAATGCGAGTTTGTGGGCGAAATGTCAGCACTGAAGAATATGCAACAAAGCTTACTGCTGGAATGCTACGATAAAATTGAAGATGTCCTGCGCCAGTGCATTGACGCCGGACAACTTCCGGGCACTCTCAGCACGCGTCAGGCTGCCCTGATTATGCGCGGTTACGTCAACGGTATGATGGAAAGCTGGCTGTTTTCGCCGGACAGTTTTGATTTAGCCGCAGACGCACCCGTTCTGACCAACGCCTTTATCGATATGCTGCGCCTCAGTCCGACGCTGACGGCTTCCTGTTAGGTCGGCTGGCTATCGCGCTTGTTCTCGAAATCGCGCTGCACCATAGCCAGCGCGGAGAGCACGGTCTCAACCGGCAATTGATGCTCTTCCAGTAGCTGAATCAGATCAACAGCCAGTTTGACGTCGTCAGGGGCGTTTTCCAGTGACATCTTGTCTCCTAAATACGTAATCGGGCCGCGACCAGCAGCATCAGTAACGCGCCGACAATCGCTATGCCCAGGGCGCCAGCATGCAGCGTTGCCAGCGAGCCCAGTTCAAAATAGGCGGCGATATAGCCGCCGATCAGTGCGCCGATCATCGACAGCGTCAGGGTCGCCATCAGGCCACCGGGCCGACCCGGTATCAGCAGACGCTTTAACAGGCCCAGCAGTAGCCCGCAAATTAGCCAGCTCAGTAAACCCATGGTTCGTCTCCAGGCAGAATTGCACTCAGTATAGAAGCGCTTTTCTCACGCTGCGCTTTATTCGCTGTGCTCGCCGCCGCGCAGGGAAGCGCCCCATTCGACAGAGCGAATCGCCTGACGGCAGCGCGCCAGTCTTCCCTCTAGTGTTTCCAGATCCTGCTTCAGCTGACGCTGGACCGCCAGCGTTTCGGCCAGTGCCAGCCGCTGTTCACGCTGATCGATCATCGCCAGTAAGCGCCGTTCAAATTCACGGTACTCCTGATATTTTGAGGCGCGTGGGTTCTTAACCGGCTGTTCACGTTGGGTACGCAGCTTTTGGGTACTCGCCTCGCGTTGCAGGGCAGCAATCTGATCCACCAGGTGTTCAGCCAGCCAGGCACTGCGCGCCAGATCGTTAACGCTGTCGCACAGTCGGGCGAAATTCTGTTCCACTTCCAGCAGGTAATCTGCCAGCCGCGTGCCTTTGGTGCGAAAAAGCTGCGAGTCAAAGCGTGGCATACGGCACTCACCATCCGGATGACGCGCAATCTCCTGACGCAGGTCGATCAGAAGCTGTTGCAGGCGCTGTTGCAAAGCGATCGCACTCATCGCGTGACGTCCGGTTGTGCTAACGTAGTCGGATGAGGAAAGAGCTGGGCGGGATTCATGCAACGCATTCTGTTATTAACCCTCGGCTGGCTGGCGATTGTGCTGGGGACGCTGGGCATTGTATTACCTTTATTACCTACCACGCCATTCATGCTGCTTGCGGCCTGGTGTTTTGCGCGGTCATCGCCACGCTTCCATCACTGGCTGCTGTGGAAATCGCCATTTGGCCGCTATCTGCGCCACTGGCAACAGCATCGCGCAATGCCGCCGGGCGCCAAAGTCCGTGCTATCTGCCTGATAGTCGCAACATTTAGTCTTTCGCTTTTCCTGGTGCATCAGCTCTGGGTACGCATCATGTTGCTGATCATGCTGGCGGCGCTGCTGCTGTTTATGTGGCGTATTCCGGTGGTGGCAGAAGCAGCGGACGCACCCAAGTCGCCGCGATAAAGTTGCATTTAGCCGGTCATTTGCTTAGATTTGGGCGTCTTCGTGCGTGGCTTCCCTTTGTGAATTGACTTCCGCTGAGCCTTTTACCAGGTATTAGCGCTTTTGAAGCTGCGCGAAACAGAATTTTTTACCAGGCGTATCATTATGACCGACACTGCGCAGCAGCTTGAATTCATTAAAAACAGCATTAAAAGTATTCCCGATTATCCTAAGCCAGGCATCCTGTTCCGCGATGTCACCAGCCTGCTGGAAGATCCCAAAGCCTATGCCGCGTCGATTGCGCTGCTGGTTGAGCGTTACCGTAATAAAGGCATCACTAAAGTGGTGGGTACGGAAGCGCGCGGTTTCCTGTTTGGTGCCCCGGTGGCATTAGGCCTCAATGTCGGTTTTGTTCCGGTGCGTAAGCCCGGCAAACTGCCGCGTGAGGTTTACAGTGAAGCTTATGAGCTGGAATATGGCACCGATCAGCTGGAATTGCACAAAGATGCCATCCAGCCGGGCGATCTGGTGCTGGTGGTTGATGACCTGCTGGCGACCGGTGGGACCATTGAAGCGACCGTTAAACTGATCCGTCGTGCAGGCGGTGAAGTGAAAGACGCGGCTTTCATTATTAACCTGTTCGATCTGACCGGTGAATCGCGTCTCAATGCCCTGGGCGTTGAGAGTTACAGCCTGGTCAAATTCCCCGGCCACTAAGCCACTCTTTCGGCCTTGCCACCCGGCGAGGCCGTCACGCCTCTGGCGTCAAGATAACGAGTGCCAGCCAAAAGCGTAGCTGATAGACTACTGCAATCTTATACAGGGGTTGCAGAGCGTCTGCGCTCATCTTTCCATCCAACTTCGTCGAATCCACATGAGCTATCAGGTACTTGCGCGAAAATGGCGTCCCCAGGCTTTTGCTGATGTTGTCGGTCAGGAACATGTTCTGACGGCGCTGGCGAATGGATTGTCTCTGGGACGCATCCATCATGCTTATCTCTTCTCCGGCACCCGCGGCGTGGGGAAAACCACCATTGCGCGTCTGCTGGCCAAAGGCCTTAACTGCGAAACCGGTATCACCGCCACGCCCTGTGGTCAGTGTGATAACTGCCGTGAAATTGAGCAGGGCCGCTTTGTCGATCTGATCGAGATTGACGCCGCATCGCGTACCAAGGTTGAAGACACCCGCGATCTGCTCGACAACGTGCAGTACGCCCCGGCCCGTGGACGCTTCAAAGTCTATCTGATTGATGAAGTGCATATGCTGTCGCGTCACAGCTTCAATGCGCTGTTAAAGACGCTGGAAGAGCCGCCTTCACACGTTAAGTTTCTGCTGGCGACTACCGATCCGCAGAAACTGCCGGTGACGATTCTTTCGCGTTGCCTGCAGTTCCATCTCAAAGCGCTGGATGTTGATCAAATCCGCCAGCAGCTCGAGCATGTGCTGAAGCAGGAACAGATTGAGAGCGAAACCCGGGCGCTTCAGCTGCTGGCGCGCGCCGCCGATGGCAGTATGCGCGATGCGCTGAGCCTCACCGATCAGGCGATTGCCATGGGGCAGGGCGCGGTGACCAGCAGCACGGTCAGCGTCATGCTCGGCACGCTGGATGATGAACAGCCGCTTGGGCTACTGGAAGCGCTGGTGGACGGTGACGGTCAGCAGGTCATGACACTGCTGAGCCAGGCGGCTTCACGCGGTGTGGAATGGGAGGCGTTGCTGGTAGAGATGCTGCGCCTGCTGCACCAGATTGCAATGGTGCAACTGCTGCCGGCTTCGCTCAGCGATGATGACGAGAGCAACGCTCTGCGACTGCGTGAACTCGCTCGCGTGGTGCCACCCGCCGATCTGCAACTCTATTATCAGACGCTGTTGATGGGCCGCAAGGATCTGCCGATTGCGCCCGATCGCCGCATGGGCGTGGAGATGACGCTGCTGCGCGCACTGGCGTTCCACCCCAAAGCGGCGGTGGCAGAACCGATTGCCCGTCCCGCGCTAACCCAGCAGATGGCACCTGTCGCGCCGGCGCAGACGGCACCGGCACCTTCCGGGCCTTCGCCTGTCGCACGACACACGGCAGCACAGCCCGCCACAGCGTCACCTGCTCAGACAGCGTCACCTGTGGCGCTGCAGCCTCAGCAGCCGATGCCTGCGCCGCAACAGCACGTTGCCGCTCAGCCGCAGATGGCCGCGCCTGATGCGGCTCCGCAACCCGCGCCGCCGCCGGATGCGGCACCTGAAGCGCCACTTTCAAGCTCCACCAGCCAGCTCCTCCAGGCGCGCACGCAGTTGTTGCGTCAGGGAGCGAACAAACCAAAAAAGAGTGAGCCGGCGGCGCCAGGTGCGCGGCCGGCCAACTCGGCACTGGAGCGGCTGGCTTCGGTTACCGAGCGCAGTCAGCAGCGTATCCGCGATCGCGAGCCTGCCGCGCCGGTAAAAGAGGAAGCGTACCGCTGGAAAGCCGTTAATCAGCAGGTTGAAGTGGCAGAGCCGGTCGCGACGCCGAAGGCCTTGCGTTCTGCGCTGGAGCATGAGAAAACCCCTGAGCTGGCGGCGCGACTGGCGGAAGAAGCGCAACAGCGCGATCCCTGGGCCGCAGAGATTGCGACTCTGCCGCTGCCAAAACTGGTGCAGCAGCTGGCATTAAATGCCTGGAAAGAGACCACCGAAAACGGGGTCTGCCTGCATTTACGCAGCAGTCAGCGTCATCTGAATTCACCGTCGGCGCAGCAGGTGTTATGCGATGCACTGAGTGAGCGTGCCGGGCAGAAAGTTGAACTCTCGGTCGTTGAAGACGATAATTCATCGGTGTTGACGCCACTGGAGTGGCGTCAGGCCATTTACGAAGAGAAACTGGCGCAGGCGCGTCAGTCGATCACCTGTGATACCCACATCCAGACGCTGCAGCGATTTTTCGATGCTGATCTGGATGAGGAGAGTATCCGACCTGTTTGAACACGCTGCTGCTATCGTAACGATAGCGTTGTAGCCTTAGCTGAGAGAGAAAACTATGTTTGGTGGTAAAGGCGGATTGGGCAACCTGATGAAACAGGCCCAGCAGATGCAGGACAAAATGGCCAAGGTTCAGGAAGAGATCGCCGCGATTGAAGTGACCGGCGAATCGGGTGCTGGCCTGGTAAAAGTGACCATTAACGGCGCGCACAACTGCCGTCGCGTGGAAGTCGATCCCAGCCTGCTGGAAGATGACAAAGATATGCTGGAAGATCTGATCGCTGCGGCGTTCAACGATGCGGCACGTCGCATTGATGAAACCCAGAAAGAGAAGATGGCGTCTGTCTCTTCGGGTATGCAGCTGCCACCAGGCTTTAAGATGCCGTTCTGATGCAAACCAGTCCACTGCTTGAATCATTGATGGAGTCGCTGCGCTGTCTGCCCGGCGTTGGGCCGAAATCGGCACAGCGCATGGCTTTTCAGCTGCTGCAGCGCGATCGCAGCGGTGGTATGCGCCTGGCGCAGGCGCTGACCCGGGCGATGTCGGAGATTGGTCACTGTGCTGATTGCCGGACATTCACCGAGCAGGAAATTTGCACCATCTGCGCCAATCCACGGCGTCAGCAGAATGGTCAAATCTGCGTAGTGGAAAGCCCGGCAGATATTCACGCCATTGAGCAGACCGGCCAGTTTGGCGGCCGCTACTTTGTGCTGATGGGACATCTGTCGCCGCTCGACGGCATTGGTCCGGCAGATATCGGCCTGGATCGTCTGGAACAGCGACTGGAGAGTGAAACGCTGCAGGAAGTGATCCTCGCGACCAATCCGACGGTGGAAGGCGAGGCGACCGCAAACTACATTGCGGAACTCTGTGGTCAGTATGGCGTTGACGCCAGCCGTATCGCGCACGGTGTGCCGGTGGGCGGAGAGCTGGAGATGGTCGATGGCACCACGCTGTCCCACTCGCTGGCAGGTCGACAGAAGTTTAAATTTTAATCACTTGCCGGTGTTGTGAAAGACACCGGCTTGAAAACCCCCGCGTCATCCCCACATCAACCTCAACAACGTTTGTTCAACCTGTTTTGTTGAGGTAGCAATGACCATGAAAGGACAAGAGACCCGTGGCTTTCAGTCGGAAGTAAAACAACTTCTGCACCTGATGATCCATTCTCTCTATTCAAACAAAGAGATTTTCCTGCGTGAGCTGATTTCCAATGCCTCGGATGCGGCAGACAAACTGCGTTTCCGCGCGTTGTCAGATTCCAGCCTGTATGAAGGTGACGGCGAGCTGCGCGTTCGTCTCTCTGTTGATAAGGACAACCGTACCCTCACGCTCAGCGACAATGGTATCGGTATGCGTCGCGATGAGGTCATTGAGAACCTCGGCACTATCGCCAAATCGGGCACCAAATCCTTCCTGGAATCCCTCGGCTCCGACCAGGCTAAAGACAGCCAACTGATCGGTCAGTTCGGTGTGGGCTTCTACTCTGCCTTTATCGTGGCAGATAAAGTCACCGTTCGTACCCGCGCTGCGGGCGCATCTGCCGATGAAGGTGTGTTCTGGGAATCTGCGGGCGAGGGCGAATATACCCTGGCTGAGATCGAGAAAGCCGATCGTGGTACTGAGATCACGCTGCATCTGCGCGAAGGCGAAGATGAGTTCCTGGACGCATGGCGCGTTCGCAGCATCATCAGTAAATATTCCGATCACATCGCGCTGCCGGTTGAGATCGAGAGCAAAGATGAAGAGGGCGAGGGAACTCACTGGGAGAAGATCAACAAAGCCCAGGCGCTGTGGACCCGCAACAAAGCTGAGATCAGCGACGACGAGTACAACGAGTTCTACAAACATATCGCCCATGACTACAGCGACCCGGTCGCCTGGAGCCACAATCGGGTGGAAGGTAAGCAGGAGTACACCAGCCTGCTCTACATTCCGGCGCGTGCGCCATTTGATATGTGGAACCGCGATCAGAAACATGGCCTGAAACTCTATGTGCAGCGCGTCTTTATCATGGACGATGCTGAGCAGTTTATGCCGAACTACCTGCGCTTTGTGCGTGGTCTGATTGACTCCAGTGATCTGCCGCTCAACGTCTCCCGCGAGATCCTGCAGGATAGCCGCGTGACCCAGAGCCTGCGTGCTGCGCTGACGAAGCGTACTCTGCAGATGCTGGAAAGACTGGCGAAAGATGACAACGAGAAATACCAGACCTTCTGGAATGAGTTCGGCCTGGTGCTGAAAGAGGGTCCGGCGGAAGATAACGCCAACCAGGAAACGATTGCGAAACTGCTGCGCTTCGCCACCACCCAGAGCGAAGGTTCAGCACAGACCATTTCACTGGAAGATTACGTCAGCCGCATGGTGGAAGGTCAGGAGAAGATTTACTACATCACTGCTGACAGCTATGCCGCTGCGAAGAGCAGCCCGCACCTGGAGCTGTTCCGCAAAAAAGGCATCGAGGTGCTGCTGCTCTCTGACCGCATCGACGAATGGATGATGAGCTACCTCACTGAGTTCGACGGTAAGACCTTCCAGTCGGTCAGCAAAGCGGATGAGTCGCTGAGCAAGCTGGCGGATGAAGAGACCGAAGAGCAGAAAGAAGCGGAAAAAGCGCTGGAGCCATTTGTTGAGCGTGTGAAAAATCTGCTGGGCGAACGCGTGAAAGAGGTGCGTCTGACCCATCGTCTGACCGACACGCCAGCGATTGTGACTACCGATGCCAACGAGATGACCACGCAGATGGCGAAGCTGTTTGCGGCGGCTGGACAGGAAGTGCCGGAAGTGAAGTACCTGTTTGAAATCAACCCGGATCACCCGCTGGTGAAACGTGTTGCGGATACGCAGGATGAAGCACGCTTCGGTGAGTGGATTGAGCTGCTGCTGGATCAGGCGTTGCTGGCAGAGCGCGGTACGCTGGACGATCCAAACCAGTTTATCCGCCGCATGAACCAGCTGCTGACCGCATAACGGCAACAGGCCGGTGGTTTTCACCGGCTTTTTTTATGGCTGTGCGGCCTCACGCAGCCAGTCACGAAACACACGGATCTCTGTATCCTGACGACGGCTCTGCTTCGTCATCATCCAGGTCGCACGCTCCACGGGAACAAAGCCCAGCGGGGCGATCAGCGTGCCATCTTCCAGCTCTTTGCGAACCAGCAAACGCGGTGCCATCAGAACACCCAGACCACTTCGTGCGGCCTGAATGCCCAGCGACAGCGTCTCAAAATGTTTACCGCTATTAAAGCGACCCCTGACTCCGGTCTGGACCGCCCACTCTGACCAGGCGTGCCGTCGGGTATCTGCATGGAGCAGAGGCAGTGCTACCAGATCCTCTCCGACCCGCAGTTGCGTGGCAAAATGCGGTGCGCAAAGCGGTCCAATCTCATCCTCGCTGACCAGCGTGGCGTCTAAATCGGGTTCAGGTGGATCGCCATGGCTGAGGATCAGTACATCCACATGTTCGCTGCGCAGTTGCGCGATCTCAGCGAGCGGCAGAAAGTGAACTTCAATCTCCGGATAGCGTTGGTAAAAGCTGGCGATTCGGGGGATCAGCCATTGTGACAAAAAGCTGGGAGCACAGGAGACGCGGATTTGCTGAAGCAGGCCGGTGCGAATAGTCTCGCAGCTGCTGCGTAACTCACTGAATGCCTGCTGACAGCTCAGAAGCAGCCGGTCGCCGTGTGCGGTCAGTTTCACGCGGCCATGACTACGGACAAACAGCGGCTTACCCATCCAGCTCTCCAGCTGGCGAATCTGATGGCTGATGGCGCTGTGGGTCACATGCAGATGTTCAGCCGCCACACTAAAGCTGCTGTGTAAGGCTGCCTGGTGAAAATAGTGCAGCGCTCTGAGTGGTGGCAGTCCGTTCATCCCTATCTCCTGTGCAGAAACCTAACAGGGATTGTTAATTTATATCATTTTAATGTCCAGCCGCATTCCTCTACTCTGTAAAGCAAATTCTGGCGGGTTGACTCAGCCTTATATCTGTGTTTTTTTTCACCGATATTCCGCCTCGCTTAACCTGCGCTCACGCCGCACACTCCCTGAAGCGAGACAACCATGGCTCACAGCCCTTTATCCTCTGAAACGTCAGCAGAGGCGCGCCATCGGTTACGCCTGGCGCTCTCACGCTTTTACCGGCTGGAGCAATTCGATCTCTTCTTCGCGCCCTCACTGCATGTAGCGCAGGTCCTGCTTTCTCAGCTTTTTCTGCGTCAGGAGCAGGCACGTAATCAGCAGCGCTACGCCTCGCGTTATCCGATCACCGAACTTAGTAACCTGCCAGCGGTTCCGCTGATAGCAGGCAGCATTATGCTGGTTCCTCATATCGAATTGCCGAATGGCCGCGTGCGTCCCTTACAGGATTGCCAGAATCAGGGCGTGACTGAGGCGAGCGAGAGCTTCGCCAGCGTGCTGCATCAAAGGCTGATCGATGAATCCCATTTGTTTGTTACCCGGCTGGATCGCCACGCTGAGATCTGCAGCGATCTGGTGCTCGTAGCGTTGCGGACCCATGACTTCAGTACGCTGGTGCGCAGCGAACTGCGGCTATTTGAACAGGGACTGACTCTTAACGCCACGTATGAGGCGCTGCGCCGCTTCGACGATCCGCTGTGGCGCCCCTACAATGCTGCCACCGTCGATGCGCTTTCCCTGTCATCCCCACTGCCGCTGAACTCCTGTCATCAGCCTGGTTTGCCGTTCGCCAGCTTTAATGTTCCGGCCTCGCTGATCTCTGCGCTGTCAGATGCGGACGATGTGGTGAAATGGCCGCAGCTGGCGAGGCTGCAGCTGAATGCTAACGTGCGGGGCAGCGGCAAAAAAAGCGTGAATATGACGCATCATCTGAGTCGGCGACTGCAATTTCTGCTCAGCGCAGGTGGTAAATCTGAAAAAGCGTCAGTCAGGCCGGGCGGGTCGGGGTCAGGGCCAGAAAGCCGCTAAAGTCACCCTGCGCGATCCGCGCCCTTCCTTGTGATGAGCGGGTCATAATGGTATGTTCTTCCGCTTCTAAGATAGATCAATGCGATTCGCAAGGGGATTTACGCAATGCGTATTATTCTGCTCGGAGCTCCGGGCGCAGGTAAGGGGACTCAGGCCCAATTCATCATGGAGAAGTACGGTATTCCGCAAATCTCCACCGGCGACATGTTGCGTGCAGCAGTAAAAGCAGGCAGCGAGCTGGGCAACCAGGCGAAAGCCATTATGGATGCTGGCAAACTGGTGACCGATGAGCTGGTGATTGCGCTGGTCAAAGAGCGTATCACTCAGGAAGACTGCAAAAACGGTTTCCTGCTGGACGGTTTCCCGCGCACCATTCCTCAGGCAGATGCAATGAAAGAGGCCGGGATCAAGGTTGATCACGTGCTGGAGTTTGCCGTACCGGACGAACTGATTGTTGAACGCATCGTGGGCCGTCGTGTTCACACCCCATCTGGCCGCGTTTATCACGTCACCTTTAATCCACCGAAAGTGGAAGGCAAAGATGATCTGACCGGCGAAGAGCTGACCACGCGTAAAGACGATCAGGAAGAGACCGTGCGTAAGCGCCTGGTGGAATACCATCAGATGACCGCGCCACTGATTGCTTACTACAGCAAAGAAGCGGAAGCGGGCAACACCGCCTATCACAAAATCGACGGGACCCGTAAGGTGACCGAAGTGAGTGCTGAGCTGGCTAAGATCCTCGGCTAAGCTCAACGGGGCCGGTATTACTGGCCCCTTTTGCAGTAATCGATTTTACCTCCCACTAATTCCGCTACAATTTCCCCGTTTTCACGCATCCCCGCTGTCATCAAGGAACTCCAATGAGGCAAGATAAGCCCGGCGTGTTATTGGTAAATTTAGGTACGCCAGACGCCCCAACCACACCTGCAGTTAAACGCTATCTGAAACAATTTTTAGGCGATCCGCGCGTGGTTGATGCGCCGCGCTGGCTCTGGTGGCCGGTTCTCAATGCTGTCATTCTGCCGTTTCGCTCGCCACGCGTCTCTAAACTCTACGCATCGGTCTGGATGGAAGGGGGATCACCGCTACTGGTTTACAGCATGCGTCAGCGCGATGCCCTGGCGGCCCGTGTTGATATGCCCGTCGAGCTGGGCATGAGCTATGGTAACCCGAGCCTGAAAAGTGCAGTCGATAAGCTGATGGCGCAGGGCGTGACCCGCCTGATTGTGCTGCCACTCTACCCGCAATTCTCCTGCTCCACTGTGGCCTCAGTGTGGGATGGTCTGACCGCCGTATTCAAAGATTACCGTTCGCTGCCTGACGTGCAGTTTATTCGCGACTATGCCGAGCATCCGGCCTATATCGCCGCGCTGAAAGCGACGGTGGAGCGCTCATTTGAGCGGCACGGTCAGCCCGATCTGCTGGTGTTATCGTTCCACGGCATTCCGCAGCGTTTTGCCAACGAAGGCGATGACTACCCGCAGCGCTGTGCGGATACCACTGCGGCCCTGGTTAAAGCACTGGGTCTGCGTGACGGTCAGTACATGATGACCTTCCAGTCACGTTTTGGTCGTGAACCCTGGCTGATGCCTTACACCGACAAAACCATGGAAAGCCTGCCCGCCAAAGGGATCAGGCATGTTCAGGTGATGAGTCCGGGCTTCTCCTCTGACTGTCTGGAGACGCTTGAGGAGATCAGTGGCGAAAACGGCGAGATCTTCATGCATGCCGGTGGTGAGAAGTTTGAGTATATCCCTGCGCTGAACGCCGATGAGGCGCATATCGACATGATGGCGCAACTGGTCGACGCACGCCGTTAAAGCGCAGGCGGAGAGTGTGATATCATTCTCCGCCTGTTTTTCCAGACGGCACCTCCCGATGAAATTTCCCGGCAAACGCAAATCCAAACACTACTTTCCCGTCAGCGCACGCGATCCCCTGTTACAACCCGCACAACACGACGTTGATGCCGGCAGCTGGGTGGTGGGTATCGACCAGACGCTGGTGGATATCGAAGCAAAAGTCGATGACGCTTTTCTTGAGCGCTACGGCCTGAGTGCCGGGCACTCGCTGGTCATCGATAATGCCGTCGCGGAAGCGCTCTATAACGAGCTGATGCGCGAAGCGCTGATCACCCATCAGTTTGCCGGTGGCACCATCGGTAACACGCTGCATAACTTCTCGGTACTGGCTGATGACCGCTCGGTGCTGCTGGGTGTTATGTGCAATAACATCCAGATTGGCGGCTACGCCTATCGTTATCTCTGTAACACGTCAAGCCGGGTCGATCTCAACTATCTGCAGGGTGTCGATGGCGCTATTGGCCGCTGCTTTACGCTGATTGGTGAACATGGCGAGCGAACGTTTGCTATCAGCCCAGGCCAGATGAACCAGTTACATCCGGATAACGTGCCGGAAGAGGTGATTGCCGGTGCCTCTGCCCTGGTACTGACCTCTTACCTGGTGCGCTGCGCCGAAGGTGAGCCGATGCCGCAGGCGACGTTACGGGCGATTGAGTATGCCAAACGTCACAACGTGCCGGTGGTGCTGACGCTGGGCACCAAGCATGTGATTGGCGATAATCCTGAGTTCTGGCGGGACTTCCTGCGTGATCATGTCAGCATTGTGGCCATGAATGAAGAGGAAGCGCTGGCGCTGACCGGCGAAGCCGATCCACTGCTCGCTTCCAATATGGCGCTGGATTGGGTGGATCTGGTGCTCTGCACCGCCGGCCCGATTGGGCTTTACATGGCGGGCTACACCGAAGACGAGTTCAAACGTAAAACCAATCATCCGCTGTTGCCGGGTGCGATTGCTGAGTTCAACCAGTACGAGTTCAGCCGCGTAATGCGCCAGCAGGATTGCCAGCAGCCGCTGCGTGTTTTCTCGCACATCGCGCCTTATATGGGCGGACCGGAAAAGATCATGAACACCAACGGTGCCGGTGATGGGGCGCTGGCGGCGTTACTGCATGACATCACCGCCAATAACTATCACAGCCTGAATGTGCCTAACTCCAGCAAACATGCGCGTCCGTATCTGACCTATTCGTCGCTGGCGCAGGTGTGTAAATATGCCAACCGTGTCAGCTATCAGGTGCTGAATCAGCATTCGCCGCGTTTAACCCGCGGCCTGCCGGAGCGGGAAGACAGTCTGGAAGAGTCTTACTGGGATCGGTAAAGCGGGTCGCCACAGGGCGGCAGACAGTTTGCAAACTTAAATGAGGGTGAATCTGACAGCAATGGATTAATTCAACGCGCAGGGAACAGGGTCAGAAGAGGAAAGCGTCCCGCGCCAGGACGGCGCGGGCCGAGCATGTCATGGATGACGGCTTTTGCGTCTTTCCGATCTGAACCTGTTCCCTGTGCCGTCTCGGTATCACAGCTATACGGGCCAGACTTAATCAGCGCACTACGTCGCAGGCCTGTAAATCCTCGCCCTGCGTCATCTCATCCTGCAGAATTTGCAGCATACTGCTGGCAATCTCACGCTCACCCATCACCACGCGAGTGGCGCCACGTTCCATGATGTACTCCACTTCATCGTCATAGTGAGCGCGGGCGATAATCTCGATATTCTGATGTTTTTCACGCGCGGCGGTGACCACTTCTCCCGCCTCATATCCATTCGGGATGGTCAGCAACAGCCAGCGGGCGCAGTCGAGTCGGGCCAGTTCCATGGTGTCCGCGCGAGCCGCATTTCCCAGCACGGCTTTGATGCCTTGCTCGCGCAGTGCTTCAACACGCGTGCGGGAATTCTCAACCACCACCAGCGGAACATTGGCTTCAAGCAGCTTCTGGCCAATCAGGCTGCCAACACGGCCATAACCCACAATCACGGCGTGATTGCAGAAATCGACCGGGATCTGCTTCTCTTCTTCAATTGCTTCTTCCAGCGTCTGCTCTTCCATCGTCTCCGTTTTCGCCAGGAAACGCTCAAGCAGGGTAAACAGAATCGGGTTAAGCATAATCGACAGGATGGCGGCGGCCAGCACCAGATTGCGGCCCTCATCATTCAGCAGCCCAAGTGAGATACCCAGGCCGGCCAGAATAAAGGCGAACTCACCAATCTGCGCCAGGCTGACCGAAATGGTCAGAGCCGTACGACGCGAATGGCCAAGCAGCGACACCAGCAGCCAGGCAGCGACTGACTTACCCACCACAATAATGACCAGCGCGCCCAGCACCGCCAGCGGCTGCGTGACCAGAATCGACGGGTCAAACAGCATGCCGACCGACACAAAGAACAGTACGGCAAACGCATCGCGCAGTGGAAGGGTATCGCGCGCAGCGCGGTGGCTCAGTTCCGACTCGTTCAGCACCATACCGGCGAAGAAAGCGCCCAGCGCAAACGACACATCAAAGAATTCAACCGCACCAAAGGCGATGCCCAGTGCCAGTGCTAACACCGCCAGTGTAAACAGCTCGCGTGAGCCAGTGGCGGCGCTGCGGGCGAGAATCCAGGGCACAGCACGGCGTCCCACCACCATCATCAGCACCATAAAGGCGGCGACTTTGCCAATCGTCCACAGCAGGTCCCAGACCAGCAGTCCGGCGCTGGCGTTACCCTGTTCCATCATGCCGGCAATCGCAGGCAGCAGCACCAGCGTCAGTACCATCACCAGATCTTCAACGATCAACCAGCCAATCGCTATCTGTCCACGCTGGCTGTCGATCAGCTGTCGCTCCTCTAACGCGCGCAGTAACACCACGGTACTGGCGGTAGAGAGGCACAGACCAAACACCAGGCCCGTCATCCATGACCATCCCATCGTCCACGATAATCCCATTCCCAGTAACGTCGCGACCGCGATCTGTGCGATGGCACCGGGAATGGCGATCGACTTTACCGACATCAGATTTTTCATCGAGAAGTGCAGGCCGACACCAAACATCAGCAGGATAACACCGAGTTCTGCCAGTTCAGGGGCCAGATTTGTATCTGCAACAAAGCCGGGAGTAAAGGGACCGGCCAGCACGCCAGCTATCAGGTAGCCGACCAGGGGAGAAATTCGCAGGCGATTTGCCAGCATCCCAAGGAGAAATGCCAGAACCAGTGCTCCGACAATGGTAGTGATCAGCGGTGTGGTGTGATGCATGCCTGTCTCCTTGTATACAAATGTGTCCGCTTGTAACAAATGAGTTTAAAACAAAATCTATTCTTTCGCTGAGCAATTTGCGGGAATACCTTAAAAAACCACGAAAAAAAGTCAAATGTACAGTTGAGTGGGTGTTTTTATTCATTATCCGCAATATTCACTGATTTGACGCTTCAGACCAGGGGATGAGAAATAAATATCAGATGCAGTAAATGATGCCGTTCTGGCGTGAAAAAGAGATAAATGTGTGTGCAGAGCAGTTAAATTCTGTCAGCGGCACTTTTTACAGCAGTCAGCAGGGAGGTCAGCAATAGCGTTTACTGCCTGTATCTGCACTCTCCACCAATAACCGGACAGGGTCACTGGTAAAGCGCGTTATCGCACTAACGCCGCTTTGCAGGGCTGTCCTGCTCATCAAAGGCGGATCAGAAATAAAAGAACAGGGCGTGTCAGGCAGATGAATGTGCATTGGCCTTGAGTTCGCCGGGGGAATGTGCGACACAGTGGGGCAAAGCGGCAGAAAATCGGGCCAGACGATAAATTAAGGAGAGTCACAGTGTTGTTATCTAAATGGACAGGGGTGGGCATGGCACTGCTGGTGGCCGTGATGCCGCTGTTTTCACAGGCCGCCCAGGCCGATCGCACCTATCGTTTCAGTCTGCTGCACACCAACGATGAGCACGGTCACTTCTGGTTTAATGAACAGGGTGAGTATGGTCTGGCCGCGCAGAAAACCCTGATGGATACTATGCGCTACGATGTTCAGTCCCGCGGCGGCGGCGCATTGATCCTCTCTGCCGGTGATGTGAACACGGGCGTGCCGGAGTCCGATGAGCTGGACGCTGAACCCGATTTCCGCGCGATGAATCTCATTGGCTATGATGCGATGGCGCTGGGCAATCATGAATTCGACAAGCCGATCGCGGTCCTGCGTAAGCAGGAGAAGTGGGCGAGATTCCCGCTACTGGCCGCCAACGTGTATCAAAAAAGCACCGGTCAGCGCCTGTTCAAACCCTGGGCGGTATTCAACCGTCTCGGATTAAAGATCGCGGTGGTCGGGCTTATCACCCCGGACACGGCGAAACTGGCTAATCCGGCCGGACTGACAGATACCGAGTTCCGCGATCCGGTCGCAGAAACGGTGAAAGCGGTGGCTGAATTGCGCGCCACCGAGAAGCCGGACGTGATTGTCGCGCTGACCCATCTGGGCCACTATGACGACGGTAAACACGGCAGCAACGGCATAGGTGATGTCACGCTGGCGCGCAGCCTGCCTGCCGGAACGATCGACCTGATTGTCGGCGGTCATTCGCATGATGCGGTCTGCATGGAAAAAGAGAACGTCAGCGTAAAAAATTATCAGCCAGGCCAGCCGTGTGAGCCGGATAAGCAAAATGGCATCTGGATTATGCAGGCCGACAAGTGGGGCAAATATGTCGGCCGCGGTGACTTCACCTTCCGTAATGGTCAGGTGACGCTGGAGGCTTATCAGCTGGTGCCGGTTAACCTCAAACATAAGATAAAGAATGCAGATGGCAGCGAAACCTGGCTGACCTGGCAGGAAGAGATCCCGAAAAACACCGCCATGATGAAGTTGCTGATGCCGTTCCAGAAACGTGCAGAGGCGAAGTTAATCATGAATGTTGGCAGCGCTGACGGCAATTTCAGTGGTGAAAAAGAGCAGGTTCGCTTTGAGCAGACGAATCTGGGCCAGCTGATTCTGCGCGCCCAGATGGCGTTCACCAAAGCCGATTTTGCGGTGATGAGCGGTGGCGGTATTCGTACCTCACTGAAAGCAGGCAAGCTGAACTGGCGTGACCTGTTGCAGGTTCAGCCATTTGGCAATCAGGTGGTTTCGGTCACCCTGACCGGTGCGGAGATCAAAAAATATCTGGATGTCGTTGCTAATATTCAGCCTGATTCAGGCGGCTACGCGCAGTTTGCCGGCATCAGCCTGACCACCGACGGTAAGCAGGTCAGCAACGTCAGCATTAACGGTAAACCGCTGCAGGACACGCAGATTTATCGCATGGCGACCAACAGCTTCAATGCAGCAGGTGGCGACGGTTACCCGCGTCTGGATAATCACCCCGGGTATGCCAACAGTGGAGCCGTTGATGCGCAGGTGCTGCGCGACTTCATTAAGGCGCATTCGCCAGTGAAAGCCAGCGACTATGAGCCGAAAGGGCAGATCGTGCATTTGACGGATGAGCAGATTAAGGCGCGGGATGAGGCGGCGGAAAAAGCGCGGAAGCGTAATTATCCCAAAATGATTCTGGCGTGGATCTGGCCGTGGGGGAACCAGACAGCCGCCACGCATTGAACTCACCGGGAGGCGCTTGCGCCTCCCTTTTTTCTTACGCCTGGCAGGAGTGACGTCTAATCCAGCGCTCGCGCAGTTTGTCCCATACCCAGTTGTAGGCCATGGTGTAGGGCAGGAAGAAGAGGAAAAAGGCCACTTCTACCAGCAATGCCTGACCCAGGGAGATATCCAGCATCCAGGCGGCAATCGGCAGACCAATCAGGATAAATCCGCCTTCAAACCCCAGTGCATGTAACACACGCACGCCGGGTCCGCGTTTCTGGCCCGGCGCATAGAGCCTGTCAAATCCGCTGTTATAAATCATGTTCCATAGCATCGCGACCGTTGAGAGCATAATCGCCAGCGATCCCATCTGAAACAGCGGCTTATTCATCACCCATGCCGCCAGCGGCGAAACGGTCAGAATCGCCAGCGTTTCAAAGCAGACAGCATGAAGAATACGTTCTTTAATTGTTCGGGTACGCATTGTTAATTCTCCTTGAATAATGCGGCGCATTTTCACACGTCAGAATGCTAAGATAAAATGAACACCTATCGAAAAAAGCGATGGTTCAGATGCGTTACTCCCCGGAATCCCTTGAGGCTTTTATGCAGACCGTGGCGAGCGGTTCTTTCTCTGCGGCGGCGCGCGCGCTGGGTAAAAGTCAGTCCACCATCAGCGCAGCAGTGGCAAATTTAGAAGATGATCTCGGTTTCGTGCTGTTTGATCGCGACGGTCGTCAACCCATCCTGACCGAGCAGGGACGCCGTGTTATTCCTCAGGTTCAGCAAATCCTCGCCGCCAGTGAGCGGCTGGATGCGCTGGCGATACGTCTGTCGCAGGGCGTTGAGCCCCGGCTGAGTTTTGCTATGTCCGATTTCTGGCAAACCGATCACCACGAGCATCTGCTCAGGCAATTTGATGCCCGTTATCCGGAGATTGAACTGGAGGTCATGATTGCCGAGGATGGCGATGTGCTGGATCTGCTGCAGGCCGGGCGGGTCCATCTGGGTGTGGTGCGGGCACAGCCTAATCTGCCGGTGGATATTGCGGTAGCACGACTGCAGGTTGAAGCGCAGATGGCCGTCTTTTTACATCGCGATCATCCGCTGGCGCAGCTTAGTACCGTCAGCGAAAGCGAGCTGGAAGGCGTTCGTCACCTGCGGCTAAACACCTGGGTTGAGGCCTCTGAACCCGCGCCGATGGGACGAATCTGGTCGGCACCCACGTACTTACTGCTGTTAGAGATGGCGGAGCAGGGATTTGGCTGGACTGTTTTGCCGCGCTGGCTGGTGAAGCAGTTTGGACATGACGTCCTGAAAGAGCTGTCGATGCCGTGCTGGCCGCAGCATATCGCCATTGAGGTGGTGTGGTCGCGACGCACGTCACCTGGCCCGGCGGGCCGCTGGATGATCGATCAGCTTTGCGCCCAGCCACGGGTTTAATCGTGGCGGGCGATATCCGCAAACGGGGCGTCCAGCAGCCGCGAAAGATCCTGTGGTGCCAGTTCGATATCCAGTCCACGCTTACCGCCTGAAATAAACATGGCGTCAAACGCGCGGGCAGAATGGTCAATCACCGTAGGCAGCCGTTTTTTCTGCCCCAGTGGACTGATACCGCCCACCAGATAACCGGTAACCCGCTGCGCCAGCTGGGGATCGGCCATATCTGCTTTCTTCGCGCCCAGCGCTTTTGCCACCTTCTTGAGATCCAGCTGTGTCGAAACTGGCGTAATCGCCACCGCCAGCTGTTTCGCCTCGCCATTCAGCGCCACCAGCAGCGTTTTATACACCTGCCGCGCATCCAGATTGAGTTTGCGCACGGCTTCATCACCAAAATGCGTTTCGTGACTGTCATGCTCATAGGGGTGCAGGACGAAGCTGACTTTTTGTTTTTCCAGCAATTTTACGGCGGGCGTCATACGGGCTCCTTACTAAGAAAAATCTTATTGCGCAGATCCATTGAAAAAGGTGGCGAAATTTTGTTCTTTGCGTAAAATTGGCCTCGCGCCCGCAATCTGATTGCTGGCGATAACCAAAATCATAAACAAATTCCTCTTTGACGGGCCGATAACATTATCGGCTCTCTTTTTTTCAGGGCTTCTTCAGCATATCAGGCAGATTAGCTTCGCCGTACAGATGCAGCGCGCCGACCGCGACCACATAGTTTCCTGCCGCGAGCCCTCGCAGGCTGTCACACCATTGCGCATTGCGCTGACCGATCAACGTATCATTCAGCGCCTGACTAAACGTGGCGGGCAGGGTAATTTCCGGCTGGCGTGGCGGCGTATCGAGCCACCAGCTCACCATCATCTGCAGCAGTCGCGCATTGGTATGCCAGTGCAGCAGTGTGTCCTGTAACAGCGCCATACCGTCATCCGGCAGTGCGGTCAGCAGGGCGATCTGTGCATCTGCGCCTTCCAGTTCAATCACCGGCTTGTTCAGATCTTTTGCTGCCTGCAGCAACTGATAATCGATGCCGTAGTCAGGTCGCAATCCCAGTCTTTGCGCCTGCTGTGCCTGTAACATCAGCGCCACCTGCCAGGCGGGCAGGTTATCCAGCAGGCTCAGGTTGAGACTCATCTCCTGACACAGTGCGGTGAGCGTTTGCATCGTACTGCTCTCCAGCCGTGTCGTGAGTGCTGGACGATCGCCCCGGTGATCAAAGGGTGATCCACCCTGCGTAATATCCGCTTCCACTATGAGCGCATCCGCCTGCTGCAACAGATGCAGCAGGCGCGGCGGCAACGGTTGCATGTCGCGCGTTCCCATATGGATGCTGCCCACCAGATGCAACTGACGATCGCCAAGCCGGACATCCATCGCAGGCCAGCGGTAACTGGCGGGAAAAAGTTGGCTGATAAAGCCGCGCAGTGAGCGCCAGATGTTGCCTGTCATTCCCAATCCTTGCGGTTCAAAACGCCATGCTAGCGACTTCAGAGAACGAAAAACAGCGCTGAAAAGGCGATTACTGGCGCGGCGGTTGGTAACGCAGCAGGCGGTTTGCATTGCTGACCACCGTTATAGAGGAGAGCGCCATCGCTGCACCCGCCACAATCGGGCTAAGCAGAGTACCGGTCAGCGGATAGAGCACACCCGCAGCCACCGGAATACCGATGCTGTTATAGATAAATGCGCCAAACAGGTTCTGCCGGATATTGCGCAGTGTCGCAGAAGCGAGCGCTAACGCATCCGCCACGCTGTTCAGGTCGGCACGCATTAATGTAATGCCTGCCGTTTCCACGGCGACATCGCTGCCGCCGCCCATGGCAATGCCCACTTCGGCCTGCGCTAGCGCAGGCGCGTCATTGATACCATCACCGACCATCGCAACGCGGCGGCCCTGCTGCTGTAAGGCTTCAATGGCAGCCGCTTTGCCATCCGGCAACACGCCAGCAATGACTTCATCAATACCGGCTTCGGCTGCAATGGCGCGCGCGGTATTTTCATGGTCACCGGTCAGCATAATCAGGCGATAACCCTGCTGATGCAGCCGCTTCAGGGCGGCGCCACTTTCTGGCCGAAGCTGATCGCGGAGCGCAATCAAACCGGTTAGCTGGCCCTGTTCCGCCAGTAACACCGGCGTTGCCCCCTGTTGTGTCAGGCGCGCAATCTCTGCTTCTGCCACCTGATAATCAATGCCGCTGTCGTGTAACAGTGCAGCATTACCCAGCAGCAGCGTTCTGCCATCCAGAATACCGCTGACCCCTTTACCGCGTATTGTACGAAATTGCGCTAACTGAGGCGGTTGCGTCAGTTTCGCTTCAGCGACAATCGCTTTCGCCAGCGGATGACCCGAGGAAAACTCCAGCGCGGCCGCAGTCGCTAACACGGATTCACGGCTGGCATCACCCCAGACCAGCACCTCGCTGACCTGCGGCTTACCGGCGGTGAGAGTACCGGTTTTATCAAACACCAGCGTGTCGATTTGGCTGGCGCGCTGCAGGGCATCGGCGTCGCGGACCAGCACGCCCAGTTCAGCGGCACGTCCAACACCGGCAATAATTGACATCGGTGTCGCCAGTCCCAGCGCACAGGGGCAGGCAATAATCAGGACGGTAGTCGCGATTACCAGCATGTAAGCGATGTGTGGCTGTGGCCCGAACAGATACCACACTGCGCCGCTGAGCAGTGCAATCAGCACCACGACCGGAACAAAAACAGCAGAGATACGATCGGCCAGACGCCCCACATCCGGTTTGCTGCTCTGTGCCTGACGTACCAGCCGGATAATGCGCGACAGGGTGGTGTGATTCCCGGTGGCCCGTGCGGTAAATTCAACCGAGCCGTCCTGCACCAGCGTGCCGGCGAAGATCGCCGCACCCGGATTTTTGCTTTGCGGCACCGCTTCGCCGGTAAGCATCGCTTCATCAAACCAGGCTTCACCCGTGACGATTTCACCATCGACCGGAACCCGATCGCCGGTGACCAGGCGCAGCGTCATGCCAGGCTGGACGTCGCTTACCGGGATCAGCCGGTCACCCTGTTGATCGACCAGCCGCGCCTGGGCCGGCGTCAGATCAAGCAGGCGTTCCAGCGCCTTAGACGATCGCTGACGCGCCCGCTGCTCCAGCGCATGCCCCAGATTGATCAGTCCCAGAATCATGACGCTGGCTTCAAAATAGAGATGGCGTGCCTGCGGCGGGAAAAAGTCGGGCCACAGCACCACGCTAAAGGAGTAGACCCAGGCGGCGCCTGTGCCGAGTGCCACCAGCGTATCCATGGTGGCGCTGCCATTGCGTAAACTGCGCCAGGCACTGCGATAAAAGTGGCTGCCGGTCACGACCATGATCAGCAGGGTTACGACGCCCAGCGCCAGCCAGGTGGTGTGGTTGCTGTCGGTGAGCATCATGTTGTTGCCCACCATGCCCCAGATCATCAGTGGCACGCCAAACGCCAGGGCGACAGCAGCCTGCCAGCTGAAACGCCGCATGGCACGGCGAGCGCTGTGCTGCTGTTTTTCACGTCGCTCCTGCTCGTCATCAACGACCTGTGCGCCGTAACCTGCGGCATCGACGGCAGCCACAAGCTGGTGCGGGTCAGCATTACCCAGCACCAGCGCGCTGCGTTCACCGAGATTGACCCGTGCCTGGCTGACACCGGTAACCTGCTGCAGCGCTTTTTCAACACGACTGACGCAACTGGCACAGGTCATACCTTCAATCAGCAGCATATGGGCAGGCAACGCTTTTTCTGCCGGATGAGAAGCGGTCTCCGTTGTCAGCGCCTCCGGCGGCGGCTCCGATGCTGTCAACGGTTCAGACTTTGGGGAGGCGTCTGCTGTTTTCAGCGTGGCGTGATAACCCGCCTGTTCCACAGTAGCAATCAGCGCGGCCGCATCCGCCTGACCAGAAACCTGCGCTTCCTGTTGAGTGACCTCAGCCAAATCAACATCGTCGCGTTGTTCCAGTGCCTCTTTGACGCGTTTGACACAGTGACCGCAGGATAAGCCGTCGAGTGCCAGGGAAATAGTGTGTGACATAATCAACTCCTTCTGTAATCCCATTTGACGAATTGGTCAGTTCCGATTCATGCTTAAGCATAAACCTTCCATCAAGGGGAAGGTCAAGGGGATGCAAATGAACATCAGCGATGTGGCGAAAAAGACCGGGCTGACCAGCAAGGCGATTCGCTTTTACGAAGAGAAAGGCGTGGTGACACCGCCGTTGCGCAGTGAAAATGGTTACCGCACGTATAGCGGTCATCACATTGACGAGCTAAACCTGTTACGTCAGGCGCGTCAGGTGGGGTTCACGCTGGATGAGTGTCGTGAGCTGGTGGCGTTTTTCAATAATCCCTCGCGCCACAGTGCTGATGTCAAAGCCCGCACGCTGCAGAAAGCTGATGAAATCGCGGCCCACATTGAAGAATTGCATACCATGCGCGCACGCCTGCTGGCGCTGGCGGACGCCTGTCCCGGCGATGACAGTGCCGAGTGTCCCATCATCAATAATCTGGCCGGATGCTGCGGTCAGCGTGGCTGAATACGCAGTGTGATGCCCTCAACACCCACCACGACCACCGCTGTGCCCGCAGGCAGATCCCGATCTGCCTCAACACGCCAGCTGCTGTCCCCGATGCGCACATGGCCGGTGCGGTTGTGCAGGGCGGTATCCAGTGTAAGCTGCAACCCGATCATCTGGCTGCCGCGCTGGTTCAGAGCGTTGGGTTTTTGATGCGCCTCACGGTGGCGCATCCAGCGATACCACAAAAACACACACACCAGCGTCATCGCGGCAAACAGGGAACCCTGCGTCGTCCAGCTCACCGGCACAAACCATTCAATGAGGCCGACAATAACCGCCGCCAGACCGCTCCACAGAAGATAACCGCTGGTGCCCAGCATCTCAGCCGCCAGCAGTAATCCACCCAGCGTCAGCCAGAACCAGTGAGGGTGCGCGATAATGTCGGCCAGCATCAGCGTTTCGACTCAGTGCGTGAGTCCTTCAGCAGTTCACCGATGCCTGCAATTGAACCCAGCAGACTGCTTGCCTCCAGCGGCATCATGACGACTTTGCTGTTATTCCCCTCACCGATTTTTTGCAGCGCATCGGTGTATTTTTGTGCCACGAAGTAGTTGATCGCCTGAATATCGCCTGCTGCGATCGCTTCAGAGACCATTTTCGTGGCGTTAGCTTCTGCCTCAGCCTGACGCTCACGCGCCTCTGCCTGAAGGAATGCCGACGTACGTTCACCTTCGGCTTTAAGGATTTGCGACTGCTTTTCCCCTTCAGCGCGCAGGATTGCCGCCTGCCGTACACCTTCGGCTGTGAGAATGTCGGCGCGTTTGGTTCGCTCCGCTTTCATCTGCGCATTCATCGCGCCAATCAGTTCCTGCGGCGGACGCACGTCACGAATCTCGATGCGGGTGATCTTAACGCCCCACGGATTCGTCGCTTCATCCACGATGTGCAGCAGGCGGGTGTTGATGCTGTCGCGCTGTGACAGCATTTCGTCCAGCTCCATACTGCCAAGAACAGTACGCATGTTGGTCATGGTGAGGTTCAGGATAGCCTGCTCAAGATTGCTGACTTCATAGGCGGCACGCGCAGGGTCAACGACCTGAATAAAGCAGACGGCGTCGATGGTGACGTTGGCGTTGTCTTTAGAAATGATCTCCTGCGAGGGAATATCCAGTACCTGTTCCATCATGTTGATCTTACGACCGACACGATCCATGAACGGCACTACCAGGCTTAATCCTGGCTGCAGGGTGCGGGTATAACGGCCAAAGCGCTCGACCGTCCATTGAAAACCTTGTGGCACGATTTTAACGGTCGCCCAGACCGCTACCAGTGCCAGGATAATCAGGGCAGGAATAACAGTAATCATACAACCTCCGCATTGTCAGATTAACGGGCCGAGTCGCTTCGGCCCGTGGTACTGCTGTTTAATACAGCAGGGAGTATAGCTGGCGACGATAGCGCGCAGCCAGTGCATCGCCGGTTCCCAGCGCGGCCAGAATTTCCTGTAGCATTTTACGCGCCTGGCCATCAGCGGCATTAAGATCAGATTTCAGGAAACTGAACAGCAGTTCCAGTGCTTCTTCATTACGACCCACCTGATGCAGCTGTAACGAGAGTTTAGCAGCCAGTCCGGCGTTAGTCGGGTCCGCTTCCAGCTCGGATTGCAGCTGCTGAATCTCCGGCGTATCCGCAGCCTGTTTCAGCAGATCGATCTGTGCCATCAGGCTCTGATAACGGGTATCCTGGTCCTGCAGCGGCACCACTTTCAGCACTGCCTCCGCTTCATCGCTGCGGTTCAGGGTAATCAGCACCTCCGCCAGCAGGAAACCAATTTCGCTGGACTGGTTGCTCAACTGCCACGCATCTTTTAACAGTGGCAGCGCCTCCAGCGGTTTCTCTTCCTGCATCAGCGCCATCGCCTGTTGCGCTTTCAGCTCTTCTTCGCGCGGCAGCACTTTTTCCAGCAGGGCGCGGATCGCTTCTTCTGGCTGTGGTCCCTGGAAGCCGTCGACCGGCTGGCCATCCTGGAACAGGTAGACGGTCGGAATTGAACGCAGACCAAACTGCGAGGCCACCCGTTGCTCTTTGTCACAATCCAGCTTTGCGAGGATAAACTGACCCGCGTACTCCTGGGCAAGACGCTCCAGCACCGGCGTCAGCTCCAGACAGTGCTGGCTGCGCTCAGACCAGAAGTAGAACAGCACCGGCAGCTGCATCGACTGCTCAAGGGTCTGCTGCAGGTTAGATTCGTTGATGTCGATGATAGAAGCTTGTGGTGACATGGATAAGTCTCTTTGCAAAAAGTGTTCTAAGAATATGGGGCCAACTGGCCCGGCTTCAAGCGCTATTACGCAGGCCTGATTAATGGCTGCGCAAAATGCGATCCAGCATCCAGCCAGGCAGTAACCGTTTCAACAGGCTCATTACGTGTGCGACCAGTGTCACCGGGTAGCGTAAACGTGGATGTTTACTCTCGAGTGCGTGACGAAGTTTAGGCAGAATGGCTTCCGGTGGCAGGGTGAAGCGTGCCGCGATGCCGGGGTTACGCACCGGATTATGCTGTTCGCCCTGCGTCACATTATCGGTAAAGCGCGTCTCAATCGGTCCCGGTTCTATCAGACTGACCCGAATGCCACTGCTGCGCACTTCCAGCCGCAGTGCATCGCTCCAGGCTTCCAGTGCATATTTACTGGCAGCGTACGCGCCCCGGCCTGGCGTGGAGATCAGTCCCAGCACCGAACTGGTATTCACAATGCGGCCATCGCCGCTGGCTTGTAACGCAGGTAACAGCCGCAGCGTTAATTGATGTACACCGAAAAAGTTGCTGGAAAACTGCTGTTCAAGTTGCTGACGGGAGAGGGTACGAAGCGGTCCATAGAGGCCAAACCCGGCGTTGTTGAACAGCGCATCCAGACGGTTATCGCATAACGCGAGTATCGCATCTGCTGCCTGATCCACGCTCTGCGGATCGTCCAGATCGAGCTGTAGCCCGGTAAAACCCAGCGTGTTCATACGCGCGACATCGTCGGCTTTGCGGCAGGCGGCGATCACCCGGTAACCTCGCGCCAGTAAATCGTGGGCGGCGACCAGGCCAATGCCGCTTGAACAACCTGTAATCAGAATAGTTTTTTGCATTTATTTACCCTATTTGCGCATCCTGGCGCGTTACGGCTGCTTAACTAAGGGGGCCAGTTCTTTTGCCATTAACGCAGAGATAAACGGCTGAGCATCAGGATTCGGATGAATACCATCCTGCTGCATCCATTCGGGTTTCAGATAGACCTGCTCCATAAAAAAGGGCACCAGAGGGATGGCATGCTGCTGTGCGAGCTCCGGATAGATGCCGCTGAACGCCTCGGTGTAGCGGCGGCCATAGTTGGCGGGCAGACGGATCTGCATCAGCAAGGGTTTCGCATTAGCGGCTTTGACATCGTCGATCACTTTACTCAGATTCTGTGCGATAGCGTCGGGCGGGAAACCGCGCAGACCATCGTTACCGCCCAGTTCGATTAACACCCATTGCGGCTTATGCTGTTTTAATAGCGCAGGCAGGCGCGCCAGTCCCTGGGCAGCAGTATCACCGCTGATGCTGGCGTTGACCACTTTCGGTTTCTGCTGCCACTGCTTATCAAGCAGGCTGGGCCAGGCCGCAGTGGCAGACATGCGATAGCCCGCACTCAGGCTGTCGCCCAGCACCATCAGGGTATCTGCAGCAGCAAGACGGGATACCAGCAGAAGAATCAATAACAGGAAGGGATAATGCCAGCGGAAAACATTGTTGAAGTTCATCATCTTACTAAGTCCGTCGGTCAGGGAGAGCATCAGTTAACCATCCTCACCGGAGTTGAGTTGGTTGTCAAACCAGCCGAGACCATTGCGCTGATTGGCGAGTCGGGTTCCGGCAAGTCTACCCTGCTGGGCATTCTGGCCGGGCTGGACGATGGCAGCAGCGGTGAAGTGCATCTGCTGGGTCAGCCGCTGCACCAGATGAATGAAGAGCAGCGTGCAGCACTGCGTGCCCGGCAGGTTGGTTTTGTGTTTCAGTCATTTATGCTGGTACCGACTCTGAATGCGCAGGAAAACGTTCAACTGCCATCACTGTTGCGCGGCGACAGCGATCGCCAGAGCCGCGAACAGGCGCGTGAACTGTTGACGCTACTCGGGCTGGGTGAGCGTCTGCATCATCTGCCCGCCCAGCTGTCCGGCGGCGAACAGCAGCGGGTCGCGCTGGCCCGCGCCTTCAGCGGTCGTCCGGGCCTGCTGTTTGCCGATGAGCCCACCGGCAATCTCGATCGTAAAACGGGTGACCGTATTGCCGACCTGCTGTTTTCTCTTAATCGCGACTTCGCCACCACGCTGATTCTGGTGACGCATGATGAACAGCTGGCGGCGCGTTGCGACCGTCGATTGCGGCTGCGTGACGGAAAATTGTGGGAGGAGCAATGATCTGGCGCTGGTTCTGGCGCGAGTGGCGCTCCCCCTCACTGCTGATCGTCTGGCTGGCTCTGACGCTGGCGGTAGCCTGTGTACTGGCGCTGGGCTCAATCAGCGATCGCATGGAAAAAGGGCTGAATCAGCAGAGTCGTGATTTTATGGCGGGTGACCGCACGCTGCGTAGCACTGAAGCTGCCCCGGAAGCCTGGCTGGAAAAAGCGAAGGAAAACGGCCTGACGGTCAGTTCTCAACTGACTTTCATGACCATGACCTTTGCCGGGCAGTCGCCACAACTCGCCTCAGTCAAAGCGGTCGATGATCGCTATCCGATGTTTGGCACCTTACAGACGCAACCTCCGGGGCTGAGACCGCAGGCAGGCACCGCGCTGGCAGCACCGCGCCTGATGGCGCTGCTCAATCTGAAAGTGGGCGATACGCTGGAAGTGGGAGACACCCAGCTGCGCATCAGCGGCGAGGTAATTCAGGAGCCGGATGGCGGCTTTAACCCGTTTGAGATGGCGCCACGTCTGCTGATTAACCTGGCAGATGCGGCGAAAACCGGTGCAATTCAGCCGGGCAGCCGCATCACCTGGCGCTATAAATTCTCTGGTAATCCTGACCAGCTGACCAGCTATGACCGCTGGATTGAGCCGCAGCTGAAGGCGGATCAGCGCTGGATCAGCGTTGAGAACACGGAAGATGCGCTGGGCCGTTCGATGCAGCGCGCGCAACAATTCCTGCTGCTCTCGGCCTTGCTGACGCTGATGCTGGCGATTGCAGCCGTGGCGGTCGCCATGAGTCACTACTGCCGCAGCCGCTACGATCTGGTGGCGGTGCTGAAAACCCTGGGTGCGACGCACGGCGCGTTGCAGCGCTTAATCATCGGTCAGTGGCTGGCGGTGCTGCTGCTGGCGGCGATTGCCGGTGGCCTGGTGGGGCAGGGTGTGGAAGCGATCCTGATGGCGATGCTGAAACCGGTATTGCCTGCCAGCTTACCGGCAGCCAGCGTCTGGCCATGGATCTGGACAGTGGGTTCATTGTTTGTAATTTCGCTGCTGGTGGGACTGCGTCCCTATCGTCTGCTGCTGGCAACCCAGCCGCTGCGGGTGCTGCGGCGCGATGCGGTGGCAAATCTCTGGCCGCTGAAGTTCTATATTCCGGTAATGATCGTGGTGGTCGTGACGCTGTTAGCGCTGCTGGTCGGCGGCAGTAAAATGCTCTGGGCGCTGCTGGCGGGTGTGGTGGTGCTGGCAGGATTACTGGCGTTACTCGGCTGGGGAACTCTGCTTCTATTGCGTCGGCTGGTGGTGCGCAATCTGGCATTGCGACTGGCGATCAACCGGCTGCTGCGCCAGCCCGGCATGACGCTGAGCCAGCTCGCCGCTTTTTCACTGTCGTTTATGCTGCTGGCGCTGCTGCTGGTAATGCGTGGCGATCTGCTGGATCGCTGGCAGCAGCAGTTACCGGCGGATAGCCCGAACTTCTTCCTGTTGAACATGACGGCCGATCAGGTGCCGCAGGTGCGTGACTTCCTGCAGTCGCATCAGATCGCGCCCGGGACCTTTTACCCGATTGCGCGAGTACGGCTTAGTGAACTCAATGGCAAACCGGCCGATCCGAAGCTGGATAACGCCCTGAACCGTGAGCTCAACCTGACGGAACTGGCCGATCGCCCGGATCACAATCCGCTGGTGGCAGGCAACTGGCCACCAAAAGCGGGTGAAGTGTCGATGGAAGTGGAACTGGCGGATCGGCTGGGGCTGAAGCTCGGCGATACCCTGACGTTCGACGGCGATACGCAGACGTTCAGCGCACGTATTACCAGCCTGCGTAAAGTGGACTGGGAAAGCCTGAAGCCGAACTTCTTCTTTATCTTCCCGCCGGGGGCGCTCGACAGCCAGCCGCAGACCTGGCTCACCAGCTTCCGCATGGAGGCGAATCCGGTTCTGCTGGCGCAGCTGAATCGTGCTTTTCCGGCGCTGAGTCTGCTGGATATCGGCAGCATCATGCAGCAGATCGGTCAGGTACTGACGCAGGTCAGCCGGGCGCTGGAGATCATGGTGGTACTGGTCACTGCCTGCGGTGTGTTACTGCTGCTGGCGCAGATTCAGGTCGGAATGCGGCAACGCAGGCAGGAGCTGGTGGTCTACCGCACGCTGGGTGCGGGCAAAAGACTGCTACGCACCACGCTGTGGTGTGAGTTTGCCCTGCTCGGCGTCGTCTCGGGCGTGGCGGCCGCGATGGGAGCAGAAGCGGCGCTATGGGGATTACAGACAAAGATTTTCGATTTCCCCTGGCAGCCTGACTGGACATTATGGCTGGCACTGCCGTTATGCGGCGCGTTGCTGTTATCGCTGTGCGGTGGCTGGCTTGGGATTCGGTTACTGAAAGGGAAGGCGTTGTTCAGGAAGTTTGATGCGGCATAAGGCAGGGCTGACTAAGGCGGCATGAGGCCGCCTTTAACCTTTATCCGGAACGCCCCAAGAACCCGCAAGCGGGTAACGGGAAACTACAGCTTTTCAACGGCCCAGGCGATGCCGCTGGCGTACTCTTCCGGGAGCAGGGGCACCAGCGCATTGAGTGCTGTTTTGAGCCGCCTTGCATCGCTGTCGGTCAGATTCAGATGACCCACTTTACGGCCCGGTCGCACCTCTTTGTCGTACCAGTGCAGATGCACCAGCGGCTGCTGCAGCCAGCTGAGATTCACATCGGTGCCGATCAGATTAACCATTACCGACGGCGCAAATACCATCGGCTGTGGCAATGCCAGACCAAGAATGGCGCGCAGATGCAGCTCAAACTGGCTGATCGACGCACCGTTCTGCGTCCAGTGACCACTGTTGTGCACGCGGGGCGCCAGCTCATTAATCAGCAGCCCATCAGGCGTAACGAAACACTCCATTGCCATTACGCCAACGTAATTCAGTGCCTGCATAATGGCGCTGAGCATCGATTCAGCCTGCTGCTGCTGAACCTGGTCTGCCTGCGGAAACGCTACACTGGTGCGCAGAATGCCATCCTGATGCAGGTTATGCGTCAGCGGATAGAATACAACGGTGCCATCGTGACCGCGTGCGCCCACCAGTGAGACTTCACCGGAAAAGTTGATGCCCTGCTCAACGATACATTCGCCGTAACACGCTTCGGGTAGCTGATGCGTCTCATCAGCACGCAGACGCCACTGACCTCGCCCGTCGTAACCGCCGGTGCGGCTTTTCACGATGGCCAGTTCGCCCAGCGAGTCAAACACTGCCGGCCATTCGCTTTTATCGGCCAGCAACTGCCATGGCGCGGTGGCAAGCCCCAGTTGGTCCAGCAGCTGTTTCTGCGTCAGACGATCGGCCAGACGCGGAAAAATATCACGGTTAACAAAGGCCGGATGGCTCGCCAGTTCGCGCGTCAGCGCGGTCTCCGGCCAGCGTTCGATTTCGGCGGTGATCACACTGTCAGCGATGGGCAGGGAAGCAGGATCCGCCTCCAGACCCACCGGATAGACCGCGATCCCCAACGGTTCACCTGCCTGACGCAGCATACGACCCAGCTGGCCGTTGCCCAGTACGCAAACCGGCTTCATGCATCCACCCGCGGATCAGGATGGTTCAGCACCTCATCGGTCTGACTCTGACGCCAGGTCGTCAGGCGTGACGCCAGCCCACTGTCATGCAGCGCCAGAATCTGTGCGGCCAGCAGCGCGGCATTGGCTGCGCCTGCTTTGCCAATCGCCAGCGTTCCGACCGGAATGCCGCGCGGCATCTGCACAATTGAATAGAGGCTATCCACGCCGCTTAGTGCAGCGCTCTGCACCGGTACACCCAGCACTGGCACCAGAGTTTTTGCCGCCAGCATACCTGGCAGATGTGCTGCGCCACCTGCGCCAGCAATAATCACCTGAAAACCGTTATCGGCTGCCGTTTCGGCAAAGCTGAACAGTTTATCCGGGGTACGGTGCGCAGAGACTACTTCAACATGAAAAGGGACGTCCAGGCTGGTGAGGATCTCAGCGGCGAACTGCATGGTGGCCCAGTCACTTCTGGAACCCATAACAATGGCGATGCGGGCCGGGGCGTTGGATGACATGCGGTCAACTCCTGTGAATAGACAAACAGACCTGGCCGGGCGGACAGGTTTTGAAGGGCACCGAGAATAGCATGAGAAGCACGCAAGGAAAACGGTTGCGTCCCGCTAACGTCCGCGAATTAACCGCAGATTAGAAGTCGAAATCGATGAGCTGAATGCCGCTGGCGTCGAGCTGAATCATGGAACCCCGGCTGTGCCAGGCACCCAGCACCGCGCGTTCCGCCGTTTCACCCTGCAGGTTCAGCGTATGAATGGCGGGGCGATGGGTATGACCGTGGATCAACAGCGGCACCTGCTGGCGCAGCATAGCGGCAGTGACCGCCTCCTGGTTTACATCCATGATGGTCTGGGATTTGTGCTGGTTTGCCTGTTTACTGTCGGCGCGCATCCGGGCCGCAATGCGTTTGCGGATCCTCAACGGCAGCGCCAGGAACAGTCGCTGGATCCACGGATTGTGCACTTTGGCACGAAAGCGCAGATAACCCGCATCGTCGGTGCAGAGCGTATCACCGTGCATGATGAGCAGCCGATGGCCGTAGAGCGTCAGCACCTGCTCTTCCGGCAGCAGCGTCATGCCGCTTGCGCGCGCAAAGCGTCGGCCAATCAGGAAATCCCGATTGCCATGGATGAAGAAGACCGGAACCGGGAGGGCGCGCAGGGCGCGGGCAATCTGCTGATGCAGAGGATTGGGATCGTCGTCACCAATCCAGGCTTCGAACAGATCGCCGAGAATATAGAGCGCGTCGCAGTGGGGCGCTTCGCGCTGTAAAAAATGCAGAAAACCGGCGGTAATCGCCGGTTCTTCCTGACACAGATGGAGATCTGCGATAAACAGCGTGCGCGACATTACTCGCTGACGGTCACTTTCTGGATAACGACGTCATCTTTTGGCACATCCTGATGCATGCCGCTGCGGCCAGTAGAGACTGCTTTGATTTTCTCGACCACATCCATGCCTTCAACCACTTCAGCGAACACGCAGTAGCCCCAGCCCTGAACGCTTTCGTCACGGAAGTTCAGGAAGTCGTTGTCAGCTACGTTGATGAAGAACTGTGCGGTGGCAGAGTGCGGCGCAGAAGTACGTGCCATTGCCAGCGTACCTTTGGTGTTTTTCAGACCGTTGTTCGCTTCGTTCTGAATTTCGGCTTTGGTTTCTTTCTGCTTCATGCCCGGCTCGAAGCCGCCGCCCTGAATCATAAAGCCGTTGATTACGCGGTGGAAAATGGTGTTGTCGTAAAAACCTTCACGGCAGTAATCCAGGAAGTTCTGTACGGTTGCCGGCGCTTTATCATCGAAAGTTTTGATTACGATATCGCCATGGTTCGTCTGGAAAGTTACCATTTTTGTCGTCCTGTAAAGGTTGTCATCAGTTGCTGAGGTCGCGGTGTCGATTGGCGTACCCCTTTTTGTCGACCGTTCTTATATCATAATTTCCAATGACGCGTCAGCAGCACGGCGCAGTTGGCTTGCTTTGCGTCGCGCGAGCGATAAAAATACGGCACAATGTCTGGATACTTAAAAGTGCCAACCACACGCGAAAACGGAACCGTTCAATGCTTAAGATTTATAACACCCTGAGTCGACAGAAAGAGGAATTCAAACCCATTCATGCCGGTAAAATCGGGATGTATGTTTGCGGCATCACGGTGTATGACCTCTGTCACATTGGTCATGGGCGGACGTTCGTGGCATTTGACGTCGTGGCGCGCTACCTGCGTTACCTCGGTTATCAGCTTAATTATGTCCGTAACATCACTGACATTGATGACAAAATCATCAAACGCGCCAACGAAAACGGCGAGAGTATCGAAACCCTGACCAATCGCATGATCGGCGAGATGCACAATGACTTCGCTGCGCTGGGGATCCTGCCGCCCGATGAGGAGCCGCGCGCGACCCGTCACATCGCTGAGATTATCGAGCTGGTGGAAAAGCTGATTGCTCGCGGTCACGCCTATGTAGCGGACAATGGCGACGTGATGTTCGATGTGCTCAGCGACACCGATTACGGCGCGCTGTCGCGTCAGGATCTGGAGCAACTGCAGGCGGGCGCACGCGTTGAAGTGGCCGATGTGAAGCGCAACCCGATGGATTTCGTGTTGTGGAAAATGTCCAAAGCGGATGAGCCAGCCTGGTCATCGCCGTGGGGCAACGGGCGTCCTGGCTGGCACATTGAGTGTTCTGCGATGAACTGCAAACAGCTGGGTACGCATTTTGATATCCACGGCGGCGGTTCAGACCTGATGTTCCCGCACCATGAAAACGAAATCGCTCAGTCGAGCTGCGCCCATGACGGCCCTTACGTCAATTACTGGATGCACTCCGGCATGGTGATGGTTGACCGCGAGAAGATGTCCAAATCACTCGGCAACTTCTTTACCGTGCGTGACGTGCTGCAACATTATGATGCGGAAACAGTGCGTTACTTCCTGATGTCCGGTCACTATCGCAGCCAGCTTAATTACGGCGAAGATAACCTGAATCAGGCGCGTGCGGCGCTGGAGCGTCTCTACACGGCGCTGCGCCACACCGACAGCAGCGTGCCTGCAAGCGGCGGCGACGCGTTTGAAGCGCGTTTCCGCAGCGCGATGGATGATGATTTCAACACCCCGGAAGCCTACTCGGTGCTGTTCGACATGGCGCGTGAAGTCAACCGTCTGAAAAGTGAAGATGGTGCTTCAGCACATGCGCTGGCGTCTAAACTGCGCGAAATGGCTAACGTGCTGGGTATCCTGCAGCAGGATCCTGAGCTGTTCCTGCAAAGCGGCGCGCAGGTGAATGACGAAGAAGTTGCCGAGATTGAGCATTGGGTGAAGGCTCGTGCCGATGCACGCGCTGCCAAAGCCTGGGCAGAAGCGGATATCGCGCGTGACAAACTTAACGCGCTGGGTGTCATCGTCGAAGATGGGCCACAAGGGTCCAGCTGGCGTCGAAAATAAACCGGAGAGGGCGAGCAATCGCCCTTTTTTATTATGGCGATTGAACAGATTCAGATCCGCGGCTTCCGCTCAATACGCAACCTGACGCTATCGCTTCAGCAGCTGAATGTGGTGAGCGGTCCCAACGGCTGCGGTAAATCCAACCTCTATAAAGCGGTGCGGTTGCTGCATGAGGCTGCCAGCGGTCGTCTGGCGCTGGCGCTGGCTGAAGAAGGCGGCATCCAGAAAGCGATGTGGGCCGGTGGTTTACGCCGGGGCGATCGCCGACACGATCCAAAGCGACTGGAGCTGGCGGTGGTGATGGATGATATGGATTACCAGCTGGAGATTGGTTTTCCCGGGCCACTGTCGACCAGCCTGTTCAATCTGGATCCGCTGTTGAAGCAGGAGCGGCTCTGGCTCAGCGGCCAGCGACGTCGTCCTTCTGCCTGCATCATGCAGCGCGAAAACCAGACCGCCTTTCTGCACAACGTTGAAGGTGAGCGCGTCGCCTATCCGGCAGTATTGCATCCGGAGGAGTCGCTGTTTGGTCAGCTTGGCGAACCCCATCTTTATCCGGAGCTTTCGCAACTGCGTGAACGTCTGCAGCAGTGGCGCTTCTACCACGAGTTCGCGGTCTGGCCCGGCTCACCGATTCGTGCGCCGCAGATTGGCGTGCGTGCGCCGGTGCTCGCTCACGATGGCCGCAATCTGGCGGCGGCCTGGGCGACCATCGTGGAGCGTGGTCATTCAGAACTGTTGTTTGAGGTTATGGCGCAGGCGTTTCCCGACTGCCAGTTTGACGTCGAGGTGCAGAACGGCCGTTTTCAGATGCTGATGTCCCGTCATGGCATTCTGCGTCCGCTGGAGAGCGCGGAGTTTTCTGATGGCACGCTGCGGTTTCTTTGTCTGGTTGTGGCGCTGCTCAGCCCGCGTCCACCCGCCTTTATGGCACTGAATGAACCGGAAAACAGTCTGCATGAGGATTTGTTGCCTGCGCTGGCGCGGTTAATCGCCGAAGCCAGCGAGTACAGTCAGCTCTGGATCACCAGCCATTCACCCCGACTTGCAACGCTGATTGCGCAGCATACGGCGGTGAATCATATTGCACTGGAGCAACGGGAAGGGGAGACGCGTGTGAAGGAGGATGAACCGCTCTAATAGCGTCCCCGCAGGGACGCTCCGGAATTACTCGACCACAGTGATGCGGAAACCGGCAAATTCCACGGTCTGACCGGCTACGATCTTGCAGCGCTTACGGGTTTCAACCGCGCCATTCACCTTCACTTCACCCTCGGCAATCACGACTTTCGCCTGTGCACCGCTCTGAACCCAGCCTTCCAGCTTTAACAGGTCACACAGATCGACATGCGGGAATTTACCCAGTGAAAAACTTGTCATTTAAAAAACCTCTTTATCATGAAACTCTTCGCACGCCTGCAGCGTGTTTTGAATCAATGTTGCTACTGTCATTGGACCCACACCGCCCGGCACCGGAGTAATGTAAGATGCGCGCGCTGATGCGCTGTCATAGTCAACGTCGCCTACGACTTTGCCGCTCTCCAGACGGTTAATGCCCACGTCGATAACTATGGCACCGGGTTTGATCCAGTCGCCCGGAATAAAGCCTGGCTTGCCCACAGCAACGACCAGCAGATCGGCGTGCTCAATGTGATGACGCAGATCTTTGGTAAAGCGATGGGTAACCGTTGTCGTACAGCCCGCGAGCAAGAGCTCCATGCTCATCGGACGACCAACGATGTTGGATGCCCCGACCACCACAGCGTTCAGGCCATAAGTGTCAATGTTGTAGCGCTCCAGCAGCGTGACGATACCGCGTGGCGTGCAGGGACGCAGGGTTGGTGCACGCTGACACAGGCGGCCGACGTTATAAGGGTGGAACCCATCGACATCTTTGTCAGGCGTAATCCGCTCCAGCACTTTCACGTTATCGATGCCCGCTGGCAGCGGCAGCTGTACCAGAATGCCATCGATTTCATCATCCTGATTGAGCTTATCGATCAGCTCCAGCAGCTCAGCCTCGCGGGTGGTGGCAGGCAGATCGTAAGAGCGGGAGTGGAAACCAACCTCTTCACAGGCGCGGCGTTTGCTGGCCACATAGATCTGCGAAGCCGGATTTTCACCCACCAGAACCACTGCCAGACCTGGGGCACGTTTTCCGGCCGCCAGACGCTGCTTCACTTTTTCCGCAACCTCAACGCGCACCTGCTGCGCAATCGTTTTACCGTCAATAATTTTTGCTGCCATCAGAGAGGAAATCCACTGTGTTGTGTTGAATCGGGGAAGGGCGCTATTTTGTCAGAAGCGTGGGCTGCTGTCAGTTACAGTTTCAGCCGTGTATGCGCTTTCCGATGTTTTCGTCGCGACGATGCCAGCCTGCATGCGTATGATATCTGCAGGACAATCCGGGGACGATGTAATGATTTGGATAATGCTTGCGACTCTGGCGGTGGTATTTGTTGCTGGATTTCAGCTGCTCACCGCGGGCTCACGCCACGCCGCCCAGCGGCTCAGCAAACGACTGCAGCTGCCACCGGTACAGGTGGAATCAATGATCTCTATGATGGGAAAAGAGGCCGCGAAAGAGTTTACCGACTATCTCAGCCACGATAATGAAACGCATCTGCATAATGGCGCAGCGGTACTGCTGATCTGGCAGGTGTTGATTGTTGATGGCAGCGAGGAGAACAGCCAGCGCTGGCATACGATTCTCAGTCGCGCCGGTTTTTCACCGCTTATCAGCCGCCAGCAGCTGCTACTCGCGCTGGGCTTTCTGCGCCAGCTGGAACCGGACAGTCAGGAACTGCACGCACTTCGTGAGCAATACAACGCGCGCTTCACATCACAAGGGATTGAGCTGGAAGGAGAATTGACCGGCAGCAGTAAACTCGTGTCGCTCAGCGAATGGCGCAGTCGTCACTGACGCCAATTGGTTATTCCCGCAGCACTTCGCTGCGGGGAAACGGCAAAAACGTTGACGTACCCGCTTCCCGACGTATAATCCGTGCCATCTCCATGCGCCCTTAGCTCAGTTGGATAGAGCACCGGCCTTCTAAGCCGTAGGTCACAGGTTCGAATCCTGTAGGGCGTACCAAATTCTCTCCTATTTTTTGCATACTGAGACTCTTTTTTCTCTATTGTCAGTTTGATACCTCAACATTTTACTCTTATTTATGTTCAAAAAACGAATTGCCCGCATTACTCGCATGGCTGTTTGGATAGGTTAGTATTTTTCTGTGCTTACGATCTGCTTATTGTGCATGCTGTTTTTTGCATATAGCATTTTAATATCATGCGCAATTGCATGGATATGATGTTCAGGCAGAGCCTTCTGAGGTGAGGAAACGTTGATACCAGTGCTGGCCAGGTAAGCAGGTTGGTTAGCATGTGTCTCGTTCACTGTGCTATATTTCGCACGTATCGCAACGTTATTCAGGATGAATCAGATGAACGAATTTGAGCAAGAACTCTATAATAACGGCTTCTCTGCTAAAGATATCGGTAAGCTCAAGAGCATCATTAAAAAAGACGAATCAAAAAAAGATACACTACAAAGCCTCGTTATTGATTTGAGTAAACGCTTCTGGGGCGGTGTCATTGCTCTTGTTATTTTGCTACTGATTGGACTGGATGGCATTTTCAATGCGGATGCTTCCAATGCCATTCCATATATTATTGTTCTGACGTTTGCATTTCTTGTGGTCTATTTTGTGACTCCTCTGAACCTCTCCTGGAAAGCTAACAGGTTTATCAGAAAAACCAGAGGTTAGTTTTGTGCAGGGCTATTTTGCATTTGGTATAGGTTCAAACCTACTCCAGCCCCCTTATAGGCTGCTCCAGCGCCTTTTAAGGCAAGTGCTGGTTTACTCATAACCTGAACCTTGCGGTAATAGTCTGTTGGCAGATATTTGTATAGCCGCCATGCTTCTGGCTTTAAAGTCAGTTTGAAAATGCCATAGTATGATGTTGTCAAATCAACTACCTGATAGGCTAACAAGCCGAGTCGCTTATCAAAACCAAAAAAATCTGCAACATCTTCATATTTATCTCTTATTGGGTTCGATGGGTGAGGCACACCGCTGAGTTTTCCTATGCTCTCAATCCCTGATCCCACTCCATTCATCACCAGGGTCGAACCCGCTACAACACCTAAAATATTACCTGTAGTGACAGAACCTACAATCAGACCGACACCAGCCACGATTTGCAAGCCACTTAACACCACGCCGATCCCATTGATGACATATCCAATGACCTTTTCATGGTCATGATAAAACTGCACGGAAGACGATACGACAGCTTCACCGGTCCTAAGCATTCTGTCCTGAATCTTGAGATGCTGACTTTCCTGCTTAAGATTCTGAATGCACTCCTGACACTGATCGTCAGAATTTGAAGTACGAATGGTATGGATCTGTAAACGAGCGAACTCGCGCACCTCATCCTGGAATTTCAGTTTTACAAGAGCATCCTTGAGGTGAAATTGAGAAAGTGAAGTAGCTATGTTAACTAAATGATTAGCTTCAAGATTTGCCATCGTCAGAAAGTAGTTTGAGAGTCTTTTTGTGTCCCAGTAGTTGTCCATAACAGTACCTCTGTAAAAACGTGGTCTCACTAAACGTGATTTTCAGATCCTAAAATAGCTGGAGTTGTATGGGATCACAAATTGAGGTGTGCAAGTTTTGCAATGCTGAGCAATTTATCGATGAT
>NZ_SCKV01000004.1:0-257570 GCF_014155795.1 Pantoea hericii | reverse complement strand
GCTGACCTGCTGACCTGCTGACCTGCTGACCTGCTGACCTGCTGACCTGCTGACCTGCTGACCATGAATAGTGATGTATTCATAAGTCACTGGAGAAGATCCTTTGGAGAAGTATTTTTCCTGCACACCAATCTTCAGTATTCTCCGCGAGACAGAAGCCGGTGTTTTGGCCCGGGAGCTCTGCCACAGGCTGTATACCGGAAGTCTCATCAGCTGCTAACCGTACTCAGGATTTCGGTCAACACACCATCAATATGTAGCCTGCATAAATTTATAAGGCAGAAGCTATTATAATCAGGGGTTAAAACTATTTTTTAAAATATACGAATATTTTTTAAGGTGATTTTGTTCATTTTTATTCAGGAGCTGGCTGTAAAAATAACATATTCTTTTCATGTTGTATGATTTTCAATTCTTTGTTGCTGGTCATTTTTTCTGTGTAATCTGATTATACATGCTCGAAAGCTGTTCTTCAGTGAGTGATGCGCCAACCTTTATTTAACATTAATTTAAAGTTGGTTCATTTTTGATTGTGTCTTTGTTTAAGGTTCCTGAACTTAAAGGTGGTGTCAGGAAAAAAATTTAGTTACATTAGTTTCGCATTAACGAGATGATGAATGAAATTACATAATATGGATCCGGCTGGTAATAATGATTTTTTGGGTGGATGGCTGGTTTTTTATTAGGGCGTTTAAAGGAAGGTAATAAGCAGGTGATTTTTTTAATTATTCCTTTTATTCTTGCTCGCAGTGTGAAATTGCTTCGCTTAATACGATAGGTGAAGGTTTTGACGTTAACATGCTTTTTCAGGGCGAAGTGAGCTATTAAAGTTATCTGTTTAATTTTATCCTCTGGCTTGCGGGCATGATAAATGTCAGAGAACTAATACATGCTGGGACACCCACTGCAGTGGAACCAAATGTCCTCTTCAGGAATCTGATCATGTTAATAAACCAGAGCAAAGTGACAGCGAGGATTATGAACGTCAACACTGAGCGTGGGTAAAATTCAAAAGCGAGGTTAATACGCCGAATTCAACTTATTTGAGATGTCACCAAATTCCATTGTCTTTTCTATGGGGCTGTTTTTAGCTTGCTACCGATTTTGCTGGTGAACTGAGCGGATTTTTTAAATATTAAAAATCTAATTTTCTCTTGAGATCTTAATGTCTGTGAGTTTAATTCATGTCAGAAACCCAAAGTAAACTGGGCAAGGCCCGGCCGCCACGCGTGCATATTACCTATGACGTTGAAGTTGGTGGCGCGGAAACCCAGAAAGAGTTGCCACTGGTTATTGGTGTGATGGGCGAATTTTCGGATGAAAAAAAGCCCCTTCGTGAGCGACGCTTTGTTCAGATTGATAAAGACAATTTTAATGAAGTGATGCAGGGCATGAAGCCTGAAATCGAAATGCTGGTTGATAATGAACTGAATAATGACGATGGAAAGCTGTCGGTCGCACTGCGTTTCAATTCTATTGAGGATTTCGCTCCTGAAAATATAGCTCTACAGGTGGAGCCTCTGAAAAAACTACTTGAGCTGCGGGAGCAACTGAGTGATTTACGCAACCGTACAGCCAGTAATGATCGCCTGAAAGAACAACTGGCGGAACTGCTGGCCAATCAGCCTTCAGAAACGAAAGTTGATAATGTGGGAGAAGAGGCAGAATGAGTGCTGAGGAAATGCAGGCTGCAGTCACAGAGGCGGTCAGTGCCGATTACCTTGATCAGATAATTGACAATACCCAGGCTATCAGGCGTGAGTCTGATCGCAGCAAGCTGAGGTCTCAGCTTGACAGTTTCCTCAGTGAGGTGGCAACAGGCGCTGTTGTTGTAAGTAATGACCTGGTGGGTAGCATTGAGGAGCGCATCACAGTCATTGATGCCCTTCTTTCGGCGCAGATCAGCAAAATCATGCAGGCGCCAGCGTTTCAGAAAATGGAATCTTCGTGGCGGGGTCTGCAGAAGCTGGTTCAGAGCAGCGTTACGGAAAACACGAAAGTCCGGGTGTTGAATTGTACCAAAAAAGAGCTGATCCGCGATTTTAAATCTGCCTCTGATTTTGACCAGTCAGTCCTGTTCAAAAGCGTCTATGAGAGCGAATACGGCACTTTTGGTGGAGAGCCGTACTCCGCATTTGTGGGCGATTTTGAATTCGACGCCATGCCGGAAGATTTATATCTGCTGGAGCAGATTTCTCATGTTGCGGCGGCGGCTCACGCCCCTTTCCTCACGGCAGCGGATGCCGGCATGTTTGGTATGAATAACTTTCAGGAGATGCCGCGTCCCCGGGATCTCGGCAAGCTTTTTGACACGTCAGACTATATCCGCTGGCGTTCTTTCCGACAGAGCGACGACGCCCGCTACGTTGGACTCACACTTCCCCGGGTTATAGGTCGCCTGCCTTATGGTGCCAAAACAACACCAGTAGAGATGTTCAATTTCGAAGAGAAAATCGACGAGAGCCGTGAGGGAGCCAGCTATCTGTGGATCAATGCCGCCTATGAACTGGCCGGCCGAATGATTTCTGCTTTTGAAGATCATGGATGGTGTGCGGCTATTCGCGGTGTTGAAGGTGGTGGTCTGGTGAAGTCGATGCCGGTGTATAACTACATTTCGCATACCGGCGAGAAGGTATTGCAGTGTCCAACGGAAGTGGCTATCTCCAACCGCCGTGAAAAAGAGTTAGCAGACCTCGGGTTCATTCCTCTGGTGTACTGCAAAGGAACGGATTATGCCGCCTTTTTCGCTGTGCAGTCGGCAAATAAACCGCGGAAATATGACTCCAACCTTGCAAACGCGAATGCGCGGTTATCAAACCAGCTGCAGTACATTATGACCACATCAAGGTTTGCTCATTACCTTAAATCGATTGTGCGGGATAAAGTCGGCAGTTTTATGTCCAGAACAGAATGTCAGAACTTCCTGCAAAACTGGATTAATCAATATGTGGTGGGCTCTGACAATGTCGGCCTGCATATTAAGGCCAGCCATCCGCTGCGCGAAGCCCGGATTGAGGTAGTGGATGTCCCGGGATGTCCCGGAAGCTATCGTGCCGTGGCCTATCTGAGGCCTCACTTCCAGCTTGAGGGACTGACGATGTCGCTTCGGCTTGTAGCTGAATTACCTGCATCGGCAGGCTGATAAAAAACGTATTATAACCAGGAGAAGATATGTCCAGTGCAAGTAATCTATTTATGCAAATCGACGGTGTAAAAGGAATTGTAACTGATAAACAGTATAAACAGTGGATTGCTATCGGTCATGCATCAATGGGCGTGCATAGCCAGGCCAGTATTGATAATGGCAGTGGGCAACTGAATAGCAGCGGCGTGCATTTTGAAGATATTTCTATTGCGAAGGCGCTGGATGCCACATCAACCCAACTGGTTGATATGGTTGCGCAGGGAACCAACGTTAAAAAAGTGATTATTGCGCTGAACGTCAAAACTGACAATAAAGATAATGAAATTTGCCGCTGGGAATTTGAGAATTGCATTTTTACCAGCCATAACATCAGCCTGCATAATTCAAACGGTATACCTGATGAGCAGCTTGCCATGGTATTTGGCTCGGTTAAGTTCCAGACCAGTATGATTACGTCTGAAGGTTCAACCAGTAAACAGGGTCCTGTTGGCTGGAATCAAGTCACTAATACCAAACTTTAAGTTAAGCGGCAGCGCGCTTTATAGCGTGCTGCTTATGGGAACATTATGCTTTTACAGCTGCTGTCTGATGATAATCCTGTCGCCCAGGATGAAATCCCGGAAATTATTTCGGATGACGGGGTGCTCGCAGCGGAGCTATTGATGCTGCTCTCATCCAGGCCTCGGCACTACCACGTTTCAGACATGCCTGAAATATGTCAGTCGGTCATTAACTACGGTATCAGCGATGTGTTTCCGGGAGGGATATCCAGAAGTGATAGAAATATTATTCTTGAATCCCGCATTTTACGTGCGCTTCAGCTTTTCGAACCGCGTTTAAAAGACGTCATGGTGTCCGCCGGAAACGAAAGTTATGGATGCAGTTCCTTTATTATTGAGGCTGAAAAAAATAATGCTCCCATCCGTTTTTATCTGGAATGGGATGACGTCCTCAGCCATTTCTCATTACGTTAACAGTGGTTTCTGACATGCTGTCAAAGAAGTTGCTTTCTTATTATCAGAATGAGTTGAGCTATCTCAGAAAATACGGAAAACGGTTTTCCCGTCATTTTCCGAAGGTTGCCCGACGTCTTGGCATGTCAGATGGACTGTCCGAGGATCCGCACGTTGAGCGGATCATCGAGTCTTTTGCACTTGTTACTGCGCAAATTCAGCAGCGTCTGGATGAGGATATGCCTGAAGTAACCGAAGCTCTGCTGACCGTTCTGGCTCCTCAGTTTCTCCGGCCGTACCCGTCGGTATGTATTGTACAGATGCAGCCTGACAAAAGAATCAGCGGACTGACCACTGGCTGTGAGGTTGAGGCCGGGACAATGCTCTATACCCGACAATCAGAGGAGCATGTCTGCCATTTCAGGACGCTTTACCCGGTCATTATGGAGCCCATGACGCTTGAGGAAACAAGTCTCAGGTTTGATAACAGCACTCTGCGCTGGCAACTGGAATTACGGCTTCAGGTCTGGCCGGGAGCAATCCTGAATTCACCCTCACTGCGCTTTTATCTTAATGGCAGCAGTCTGGCAGTGAATATACTTTACACACTGATAAATGATGAGATTGAAGCCTTTTCACTGGTTTGCGGAGAAAAGCATTATTTACTTTCTGAATCTGATATTCAGGTCGTGGGATTTAACCGTGCAGAGAGTATTCTCGAATGCGATCCCCGTATATCACCGGTCTATGCTCTGCTTCAGGATTATTTTTATTTCCCTCAGAAGTTCCATTTTATTGATTTCAGCCTGCCCGCAGGACTCACTGTGACATCGAATGAGGTCATGTTGTTCAGGCTGCGTTTTCGCCAGTGCGCGATGGTTGCAATGCTGGATAAAATTGCTTGCTCGGTTGACCGACATTTTTTCCGGCTGCACTGTACGCCGGCAGTAAACCTTTTTCCAATGCGTGCTGAACCTCTGGTTCCGCACGATGATACTGCGGAATATCCTGTGAGACCCGATATCCGTCATGGTGATGCTATAGGAATATGGTCAGTGAACCGCGTTTGTGCCACGCACAAAACGGGTAATGAAATCAGCACAAGGGATATCGCGCCGCTGTTTGGTCTGTCGCATTCCGTTACAGGGGGAGAGCAGGGGACATACTGGCAGTGTATGCAGCGTGAAACCGTTGATGAAAGTGGCCCTGCAAACCGCCTGTTTATTGCTTTTTCCGACCGCGGTGAAAAGCCTCTGACGCCGAAGAATGACTTGATTAATATAGAACTGACCTGCTATGACCGGGATATACCCTCCAGCATACGCAATGGTAATCCTGAAGGGGATTTCGAGTCGGATCTGGCAGTAGCGGGAGTGACCATTACGGCACTCACGCGGCCCACGCGAACCGTCTCTCAGCAGGTAAAACAGGCTTCACGCTGGCGGCTCATCTCGCATTTATCCCTCAATCATATGCTCATCAGCGGCGATAACGGGGTTCAGGTCCTTAAAGAAACATTTGCGCTATATAACATTAATGATAATCCCGCTATTCAGCAGCTGATCGGATTAATCAAACATGTCGTTGTAACACCTGTGACCGCTCGTCTGGTGAGCAACGATCCCCTGTCAATGGCGCGTGGGGTTGAGATCTGTGTGACTTTCCAAAGTTCCGCCGCAGAAGAACCTGAGTATTTTCTATTCTGTCGTTTTATTGAGCACTTTCTTTCGCTTTATGCACCAGTAAACAGCTTTTCACAGGTCGTAACCTGCATCGAATTTCATCAGGAAAGCCGGCGAGTGTGGCCTGTGCGGAGCGGGAGGCTGTCGTGGATTTAAGTACGATTTTCAGCCGATATAACTTTTTCCAGCAGGTTCGCCTGATGTTGCGGCGCCTGAAGGAACGACCTGAGAGTAACGGAACAAAATCGCTGACCAGTGATATCAGTTTTGTATCGCCTCTTTCACTTGACGCTCCAGCAGGCGAAGTGGGTCAAATTATCAGAACGGAAGAGGGAGTATGGCAGGTTGAGGTTCTGATGTATGGAATGACGGGTGCTCTGGGAGCACTACCCACGACGTATACAGAATGGATGCTGGAGCGCTATTACCGATACGGTGATAAAACGGCGAAAGCATTTATTGATATCTTTAATAACAGATTGCATGCCCTGCGTTATCTGGCCTAGCTTAAATATCACTATTACGCCTCGTATGAGTTGAACAGTCAACGCCCTCTCAGCGAGGCGTTGCTGGGGCTGGCTGGCGTCATGCAGTCTGCTCCTGCGCTTCAGAATGAAGCCTTCGCAGGTCTTTTTATGCACCCTGTGCGGTCAGCCCTGAACCTTGAAACATGGCTGGAAAACCTTTTTTCCGTTCCCGCCCGAGTGCGTTCTTTCACCGGAGGATGGCTGAAGGTTCCTTCTGAGCAGTGTTGTCATCTTGGTCATGTCAGGCTGACTCTGGGACAGGCCCCTATGCTGGGTCAGATGCGCAGAGACAGGGCTTCCGGCTTTACAGTGGAATTGGGCCCGTTGCCATTAAGTCATGCGCCACAGTATCTGCCTGGCGGAAAATTCTATGCCGACCTGTTAAAACGCATTCGCGAATATGTTGGTCCCGGACTGGCATTCTCGGTCGAAATAATTACAAAACATGATCGCCACGGCGTCCCGGGGGGATGTCTCGGTGTGGATCTTTGTCTCGGGCAGCCCGGACCAGGTTTTCATCGTGTTTATTTACCCGTGTGCCGTGAACAGGAATAAATAAATGTTATCAGGTCAGGAAAATCGCTTTATCCGTTTTGTCGGACAGTCTGCATCGTCTCTGGTTCTGTTGTCCCTGGAAGGTAAAGAACAGTTGTCTGCGCCGTACGACTTCACAATCCGCTTTCGTTCAACACTGACATCGTCAGAAACGGCGAGTTTGCTGGGTGAGGAACTTGCCTGCCATGTTGGTTCAGGACAGCGCTCGCGTTATGTGCAGGGGGTCGTAACAGAAATGGAAGAAGAAAGCGATGACAGGGGGATCTGTACTTGGCACGCACGGTTACAGCCTCGCCTGGCTCTGCTGAAAATGGGCCGTAATCTGTCCGTATATCAGAATATAACGGTACCCGACCTGGTGTGTCGTTTGTTACGCGGGAATAACATCACCGATATTGACCTGCGGTTACATGGCAGTTATGCACCGCATGAATACTGTATTCAATACCGTGAATCGGACTTTGATTTTATCAGCCGACTTCTTGAGCAGGAAGGAATTTACTATTTCTTCTGCCAGACCAAAGATCGACATACGCTTGTCCTGGCCGATCATCCATCCGGTCACTACCGTGCAATAACACCTGAGCTGGCCTATCAGCCTGAAGCGGGAAAGGGTGAGGATGGCGGCATTTCGAGCTGGTCATCCCGTGTAAGTCTGGCAGTGTCTTCTGTTCATTATAAAGCGTTCAGTTTCGAACAGGCGGCTACCGCAGAGGGCGAATGTCTGTGTAATAACCTGGAATACAGTGCTCAGGGGATCAGTTTCGTTGATGCGTATGACCTGAGTGACCGGGAGACGCTGCAAAGCGCTGCACGGCTGAAAATGGAGCAGCTTGAAGCGCAGACCCGCTATGCGCATGCCCGCATTCAGGCATGGTGGCTAAGTTGCGGCGAGACGTTCTGTCTCACGTCGCTGCCTGATCAGGCAGGCGAATATATTATGCATTCCCTGACATTTCAGGCTGTCAGCAACCTGGATGATGGTTTACCCGATTTTAAGTGTAACGCGTCAGTTTTTGATACCGCCAGAGTGTGGCGGCCTGAGTGTGTCACACCCGTACCTGACATACCCGGAGTACTTACGGCGACTGTGGTCGGTCCTGCCTCTGAAGATGTGCATACGGATGAGTACGGCCGCATAAAAATACAGTTCCCCTGGGACAGCGAAAATAAGAATGATGACAGCAGTTCCTGCTGGGTCAGGGTATCTCAGCCCTGGAGCGGCGCGCGCTTCGGTGCCATGTTCATCCCCCGCATCGGCAGTGAGGTGGTGGTTAGTTTCCTGCTCGGCAATCCTGACAATCCGCTTGTTACCGGCACCGTCTCCAACGGCAGGAACCTTCCTTTGCTTAACCTGCCCGGTGAGAAAGAACAGGCGGGATTTGTATCAAGAAGTTCTCTCAATGGTTCAGTGGAAGAGGGGCATCAGCTCCGTTTTGACGACAAAAAAGGAGAAGAAAAGCTAACTCTCGTCGCCCAAAAAGATATGGATGTGGTGGTCAAAAATAATCTGACGACGGCCGTTACTTCTGCGGTTAAAGAGACCATCGGCTCTGATCGCTCCACGGAAATCACCAAAGGAAACGATGCGCTCATTCTGCATCAGGGAAATTGTAACCTGACCCTGGAACAGGGAGATTTTAACACCCTCCTTCAACAGGGAAACATGGCGCTGGGTCTGCAGCAGGGGAATTACAGCCTGAAAATTAATGGTCACCTGCAGCAAAATCTGAAAGACGGAAGCCATTCACTCAGCATATCCGGGGGAGGCAGCACAATAAAGGCAGATAAGCGCTGTGTTATCGAGTCAACCCAGGCGGTTGAGCTGAAAGTGGGCAGCAGCAAAATCTCCATTACCCCGGCCGGAATAACGCTGAGCGGCACCACCATCAAAATTGAAGGGACAGCCACGGCAGAACTGGGTGGTGCAATGGTCACGATCAAAGGAAGCGGCATGACCCAGGTCAAAGGTGGCGTGGTCATGATTGGCTGAGGATGACAAAAATGACTGTGTCTAAGATTTTATCCCCGGAAGGGGTTGCGAAGATTCGGGATTCGGCGTCCTGGCATGAAAACATGCATAGCCTGCTGACCGCTTTGCACTGGGAAGACGCGCTTGGGTACTGGGTAAACGCGTGTACGGCTGAGAAATTGATTGCCTGGCTGCTACCGCATTCAGTCAGCACGCTGCCGCCGGGTGAATCCACCCATGCATTTGAAGCCGATATCAGTAACTGGCTTAAAACCTACGAGGATAACTACCGCTGGCGTATTTTTCATCAGGCTGAATCGCTGGGTTTTTCCACACCTGCAGGTGCTCTTGGCCTGGCGATTTTCTGGACGGGAAGCCTGACGCAGCCGGAATATGAAGCTGTATATGCTGACGAACATCTTACGCCCCTGATGCTCTGTACCGTGTTGCGACTCCTGAGCATCAGGCTTGCCGGACCCGATACGCCGGATTTTGGCGCACGGCAACTCTATTCTCTTTGGCTTCCGGTGCAGGAGAACGAATGATGGGACAGCCAGCAGCACGAGTCGGCGATATGCATATCTGCCCGATGGTCACTCCGGGAGTGCCGCCAATTCCTCATGTGGGAGGGGCGGTATCAACGCCCGGTACACCCACGGTGCTAATAGGCGGCGTGCCTGCAGCGACAGTGGGATCGCTTGCCATCTGTGTGGGGCCACCAGACAGTTTAGTGGCGGGAAGTACCTGCGTATTCATTGGTGGTAAGCCAGCGGCGCGAATGGGGGACATCTGTGCCCATGGTGGAACGGTTGTCGCAGGTTGCGTCACAGTGCTGATTTCATGAAAGGGCATAGGGATGAAAATTGATTTAGACGAGCTTCTCTTGCCCCTGCCCGGAGGGCAGCCAGCGGGCAGATGCATGGAATATGAATCTGTATATGAAGAGATCCGTCAGGCGCGTGAGAGCGATCCGGACTTTCTGCCACAGGACGAATGGCGGACACCCCTGCGTAAAGCCGACTGGCCAAAAGTAATACGTCTTAGCGCATCAATACTGCGTGAAACCAGTAAAGACTTGCAGGTCGCCTGTTGGCTGGTTGAAGGGACCAGCCAGCAATACGGGATTGTCGGTATCAGGGAAGGCCTTGCTTTTCTGCATCGTTTTGTTGCCCGTTACTGGGACAGTGGCTGGCCCAGGAAAGACGATGACGATGGCCTGTTGATTAGTCATGCCATCGTCAGCCGGCTTGATCGGCAACTGTCTGATCTGATTATTCAGCTTCCTTTGCTCAGTCAGACTGAAAGCACGCTCGAATACTGGCGGAAGGTACTGGCTTATGAACATCAGGCGTCAATGGCTCCGGGTGAACGCGGCAGCGAGGATTTTTCAGCCGAAACGTTTCACCTTTGGGCCTCCCGGCAGTCAGCGGAAAAGTTAGCACGACTGTCTGATGAATTGTTACTGCTGTCAGTATGTCTTGCAGATTTTGAAGCCACATATCAGACGCTGAATCCGCAAAAAGAAGGACCAGCACTAGGGCAGACAGCTCAGGGAATTAATGACCTGCAGGCATTTTCACAACGACTGGCCGGGTTAGTGACACCAACCAGCGAAGATGTCATGTCGCTTAATGTTCTCGCACGGAATGACGAACAGCCTGTGTTAAAAACCAATGAGCTGGCTTCAGGATCAGGCAATCAGCAAATGTCTCGCGATCTGGCGATCACCCAGATGTTAACGATTGCTCATTTTTTTCGTCAGTCTGAGCCCTCGAGTCCGGTTCCATTTTTAATGGAGCGAGCTGCCCGCTGGGCTGACATGACGCTGACGGAATGGCTGGAAGAGATGCTGAGTGATAACAACACTCTTCAGGATATTAATAACGTGCTAACGGGGCCAGGGAAGGAATGATTATAAAAGGGAAAAATCTGTGCTGTTTCAGCCTGATATGGATGTTGTCAGGTTGTGCGGGACATCAGAGCAGTTTGCAAAATTCAGCGAAACCAGATCTGTCAGCGCCGTTTTCAGCTGGAGCCATTAGCGTAACGCTAAATGCCAGGCCTGACCTGAATCTGGTCAACGGCATGGCCAACAGTTGCACTATTTTAGTGCTTCAGGCTGCAAAAGCCGAAACGCTTGAACAGATACTCATCAATCCTGTGAAAGTAAAGAGCCTGTTTGCGGGGGCAGGAGTCGGGACGGATGCGGCAAACGGCCACGCAGTTTTACAGATTGATCGTTACACCATGATGCCGGGACAGACAACCACGTTGCATGTCGACAGGGCAATGCACACGCGATACATGGCGCTGATTGCAGGGTACTACCCATTCCCGGGTAAACAGCACCAGATCCAGGAAGATATTCCTGTAAGGAAATACAAGACAGGATGGCTGAATCCCGTCTGGCATCGCGAACTTTCACCATTATCTCTGGCAATCACGCTGGGAAGTGAGGGAATTATCAGCACACAGAAAAACGTTCAGAAAAGCCAGGCTCCGGATGTCAGCCTGCCTGACATTGATCTGACTGAGACAAAAAATAGCGGAGCAGATAAACAATGAACGCTGAAGAACAACAGATCTATTGGCATTCTGGACTTTATCTGCAACCTCAACATTTACAGTCGCTCGATCTCCATTATGCATGGTTGCATGCCCGTCATCGGCAGCAGGCGCAACCTTATAACTACGGGATTAGTGAGATGTCTGTGAACAGGGCTGCTCTGAACGATTATGTCATGAGTGTTGATAGCATTAGTTTCTTTCTTCCGGGTGGAGATTATCTGACGTACCCCGGAAACTGTCGTATTCAAAAAAGAAACTTTCGTGATGCCTGGAAACTTCGCGATCATCCTTTAACGTTATGGCTGGCATTACCGCGGTTTGACGCTGCCCACTGTAATGTGACGTTGCCAGAAAAGGAAAACAGCCATGTGGTAACTCGCTGGCTGAGTATGGCAAACGCTCCTCTGATGAAAGACGTGCATGGTAGCGGTCCTGAAACTGAAGTAAACCGTATCTTATATAATGTTTTGTTGCTGACGAGCGAGGAAAAAGAGGCCGCAACCAACTGTGAATGCATCCCATTGGTAAGGTTGTGTCATGAGGGTGAGCAAGTGGTCTTTGATTCAATGTTTTCACCTCCTGCCGTTACGCTCTGTGGCAGCCCCTCACTGCATAAGCTCATTGAGAGCCTTGTGTTCGAAATCGGAGCCAGAACCCGGAAACTCGAAGAATATAAGCGTCCGGAACAGCTGGTCAGCCGTCAGGAACGGAGCGATCAGCTAATTCAACTGATGACTATGCGCTCTCTTAATCGCGCATTACCCGTGCTGAAAAATTACATGGCGGCTGCTCAGGTACATCCCTGGAGTATTTATAATTTACTGAGTCAGCTTGTCGGCGAACTTTCCTCATTCAGTGATTGTTGTAATTGTCTGGGAGAATGGAAAGGGGAGGAAAATATCGCCCTGTATTATGATCATGAAAAACTATTTGACTCATTTTATCGTGTGAGAACGACGTTAACTATGCTTATGAACAGCCTGGTGCTTGAAGACAGCACGTATATAAAGCTGAAAAATGAGAATGGCATATTTTGTGGAGAGATAACGAAAAATCAGGAACTGAAGAAAGGCGATGTTTTATTGTTATTACGTACTTCTGAAAAAATCCTGAGCCAAAGTGGTCAGTTCAGTGCGGCAGGCTTTAAGCTTGCCTCGGGTAATACGATTGACGGATTGATTCGACATGCTTTGCCAGGGGTAGCGCTCACCGCCTGCGAAAATCCACCTCGGGGAGTGCCTGTTCGCAACGATTATTATTATTTTCACATACACCACAATTCTGACCAGTGGCGTTCTGTAGCTGAAAATGGGGAGGTTGCGTTTTATTTTCCTGAAATGCCGGATGACCTGGAAGTGCAGCTGGTTTTTACGGGGGCAGAATGAATTCTCTGTTAAATCATTATCTACCTGTGTTCAGTATAGGAATAAAGTTCAGTCTGACGCCCGAGGATTATCCTGACTGTAATCATTTCAGAAATGAGTGCATTACATTGCTGGATAAGGCTATGCTGAACTCAGAATTATTATACAGCCTGCAGGACTGTGAGGATTCACATTTTGCGGTGATTGTATGGCTTGATGAAATGGTATTAAAAACGTCACCGGACTGGGTAAATGAATGGCGCACCAGCATGCTGCAAAGTCAAAGGTTCCGGACGGCGATCGGGGGCGAGGAATTTTACACCCGTCTTGATAGAATTGATTTAGTGAATAAGGACCTGAGGCAGGTTTACCTTTTTTGTTTGCTCATGGGTTTCCAGGGGAAGTATGCTCATAAGAGGAGCGATGAATTACAGTTGCGTATCAGTGATGAAAGGAAATGTCTTCCAGATGAATGGCAGTCCTGGCCCGGTGTTGCGAGAATTATAGCAACGGACGTCGAATTAAATTCGCGCCAGTCTTTTCAGAGGTTGCGTTTTTTTCATAACAAAACATCATTGTTTTTATTTGGTGCTATTTTTTATCTGACAACTCTTTCAGGACTGCATCTGTTAATCCGGAACTAATATGTTAAAAAAGATAATTCCCGTTATAATCTGGGCGGTTTTGCTGTGCATTCTTTTCATCTTTTGCCTTTTCCTGTCAGTATGGATGGAAATATCTCTTGTTTACGCCATTGTTTTATGGTTTTTTTTTATTTTTTCTGTTTGTCTGGTTAGTCTGCTTCGGAAATCGTTATCCGCCTTGCAAAAGCAGGATTATTTTCAGAAGCTTTTTTCCCGCCATGTATTTTCCCGTACAGAACGGATCCTGTATACACACTGGAGATCGGGCGTACGTAGATTAAAAAAAGCCAAAAGAATAAATAAGGTCTATCCCTGGTTTTTTATTACCGCAGCAGGCAACAGTCATTCAACCCTGCTGTCGGGGTCAGAGATGATGCCAGCTTCGGGATGTCGGGAAAATCGGGAGATCACGCCAGCCCGAACCCTGCGGTGGTGGTTTTTCCAGCCACTGTCATTTCTGGAACTGCCCGGACTATTTTCTGAGTCCGGATGTGTGAAAAAAGTCTGGAAACGAACTGCGAGCTGGTTTCATGCGGCTCCGCCGCCGGCCGGCGTTGTCGTCTGCATTTCTGTTACCGAATTGCTGAATCTTCGCGATGAGCCGCCTGTCATCAGGGGGAGGCGTATACGTGCTTGCCTGGAGCCGTTGCTGAATAAAACCAGAAGACGTTTGCCGGTTTATGTCCTGGTGACAGAGTGTGAAAATATCCCGGGATTTAGCCGCTGGATAAGTGCGCTATCACCAGAACAACAGCACCAGCCTCTGGGATATTTCTGGCTCACGCCTCCCGCGATTGATAGCCGTGATCCCTCATTCCTCAGTCCCCTTTTCGATGCCATGAGAGAGGGGCTAAATAACGTGCGTATCAGCATGTTTTCCGGAGCAAAGCCTGATGCTGATACACTTTTTCTGCTGGACATGCCTGAGCAGATGCAGTCGCTTCAGCCTGTATTGCATCAATATATTGCGTCCATCTGTGGGGATGATGTCAGTTCAGACTCTACGGTCCCGGCATTAGGCGGGATCTGGTTTACGGCAACAGAACCTGTTAGCAACACATCAAATGAGAGAAAGAGTTATTTTACAGGAGAGTTGTTTTCCAGAACGCTGCCATTTATCAGTAGCAACAGCAAAATATTATACACATGCCCTGTCCGCGGCTTTTTGAGCCGCTGGGGAACGCTTTTTATCGCGAGCATAGTTACATTTCTGCTGTTGATTAGCGCGACAATGACCTTTCATGTTGTTGATACCGATAAAAGCAGTGATGTAATTAGCTCTCTTTCTCAGCTGGAATCGATTGATGCTGCTCTTCAGCATCCGGTCCGCTATTTACCTTTCATAAGTGTGCTTTATTCCCGCCAGGCCGAGATTGAGGATAGGATATTATCCTATTCGGTGATTCATTATCAGGATGATCGCGAGGTTATCAGCCGTTACCACCAGGATTTCAAACTGGTCGTTCCGGAAAAACAACGTGAACTCATCCTGGAACTTGCTCGTGCTGTTGTGGCAAAAGAAAGCCTTCTGAACGGCAACGCACTGGCTTCGTCATCAGGAAAGTCACCGATATCTCCTGCCCTGACAATGATGACTAGCGATATTTCCCTGACTCCACGCCAGAGTTTGCTGCTCCAGCGTGCACTTTTGTTGCGTAATGGAGGAGAACAACAGATATCCCGTTTAAGACGTTTACTGGGTGAACTTGTCAGTGACGATCCACAGTGGCGATGGCTGCTGGCATCAACTCAGCAGATTTCGCCTGTACGTTCGGGAAGCTTTTTTCCAGGAAGTGGTGACAAAGTTAGCATTGATGGCATCTGGACAGCGGAGGGGACGCAACAAATTTACCGCTGGCTGAAAGAGATTCACTACGCAGCAGGTAAAAAAATAGACTTACCCGCCTTGGCACGGTTTGAACAACGCCTGCCTGCACTACGTCAGTCGGCCTGGATTAAGTTTATTATACAGCTGAACAGACTGCCTGTTTCGGATCTGAGTGAGCAACAGTGGTCTGATATCTTGCTCAATATTGCCCAGGGAAACAGTCCTGCAACAGGCCTTGCGCGTATGGTAAATCAGCAGCTTGCAGACATCAGTCATGCTGACGCTTCGCCCTGGCTGTTACAGCTGCGAAAGCTGGTTGAATTGCAGACGAACAGTGTTTCAGGAACGCTGGTTCGACAGTTCAGTCAGCGCAAGCAGGAGCTGGATTTTGTCTTCGGGGAGTGGCTTAAAAAGGGCAAGGGCGCTCAGGTTATTACTGACGCGGGCTTACAGGCACAGTCGTGGACGGATTGGCAGAGCAGTTTACATTCTGCCGTATCAGATGCACTTAATTCGCCATCAGATACTCCCTTGCTGACGTCAGGTCTGTTTGCCCCTGTTCAGGGAAACGAAAACAATCCACTTCCTGCACTGAGTAAGCGTTTCACTGCATTGCGTAAAAACCTGATCTCTGTGACGCCAGATGCCGGTGTTGACGCGGTCTGGACACTGTATGGGCAGGATAAAAAATTGATAATCGCTCATGCCATGCAACAGAGTGGATGCTGGTTACAGCATCAATGGCAAAGCACGGTGCTATGGCCACTGGAGCAGAACGCCAGGCGAATAGACTATCCGGCACAACAGGCTCTCGCACACCAATATATTTCCTCCTTTATGCGTGATTCAGCAAAACATGTTCTCGCTATCGGTAAGAACGGTGCTGAAGCAGGCAAATTTGAAGGCCAGCATATAAAGCTGAGCCAATCGTTTATCTCCCTGATAAACGCGGAACTCAATCCCGATGATTTGCTGCCCATGCCTGAGCGGGATAAAACCCGTAAGGATGACAAATTAGCCCTGCTCAGAGCCCAGCAGAAAAGTCTCGAAGATAAGCAGAAACAGCTGGAGAGCACGCCCAGAGAACTGAGCCTGCATAGCCTGCCAGCCACAGTACCTGGTGGTGCCGGGCTAATGCCTGTCGGCACAAAACTTACTCTTTTTTGTGACGATCAACGCTGGGTACTGAAGAGTATGAACTTCGATGAACAGGCGCTTTTCAGATGGCGGCCGGGTCATTGCGGCCGGGTGGCACAGCTTATTCAGTTTCCCGGCTTCAGCCTTGAATATAACTACACAGGAGAGAGTGCCTGGCCAGATTTCCTCAACGATATAGCAGAAGGGCAGCACACTTATCAGGCGGAGGATTTTTCCGACCAGGCTGCATTATTGCGTGCGCAGGGTATTAAACAAATTATGGTTCGCTATCAGCCAGCCAGCCAGGCTGATGTTCAGGAGACCTGGCGGCAATGGCAGGCGCTTGAACACGCACTTGATGAGAATAATAGCGCGCAGCAAGCGTCTCTCATTCAATCCGGCGATGGACGCTTTTCTGAACCGCAGAAACACCTGCTTTCCCGCCTTCCTGCAAAAATTGCAAGTTGCCCCTGACCAGCTGTCGGATGAACTGTTCATTTAGTATAAAAATCAGGAAAAAAAGATGAGTCAGTATTTGAAAAAAATTACGGAAGTCTTTTCTGCCGATGCGCGGTACTGCCTGAATGCGGCAGTGAGTCAGGCCGTTAGCCGGACTCACCATGAGGTGAGTGTTGAGCATTTACTGCTGGCGCTAATCACTACTCAGACGGTATTGCTTGAACAGCTGTGTCTGGGGGCGGGGCTCAGAGGGGACCAGTTGGCAGACGCGCTGACACATAGTCTGAACCAGCAGCGCAGCGGCAATACCTGTGGACCCGTACTGTCTGAGTCCCTTGTCCGGCATCTTGAGAAAGCATGGCTGCATGCCAGCATTTGCTGGCATCAGCGGCATCTTCCTGCCACGGCGTTTATTGGTTGTCTGCTTGCTGACCTGGACAATGTTACGTTGCCTCTTCCGAGAGAGGTTCGTCAGGCACTGCATTGTGACGTGCTGAAGGCTGACGCACTCATGGCTGAATACTCAGGTACAGGTAAGAAAAAAGTTAACACGGAAGAAGGTGTGCCATCTGGTGGGCCTGCATTGCTGAAATACACCCATAATCTGACTCAGAAAGCGCGCCGGGGAGAGCTGGATCCCGCTACAGGGCGTGAGAATGAAATCCGCCAGATGATAGATGTATTACTTCGTCGGCGTCAGAACAATCCAATCCTGACGGGTGAACCTGGCGTCGGTAAAACAGCACTGGTTGAGGGATTAGCGCAGCGCATCGTCAGCGGTACCGTACCAGACTCACTGAAAAAAATGGATATCATGTCACTTGATCTCAGCCTGTTACAGGCTGGAGCCAGCGTAAAAGGTGAATTTGAAAATCGGCTGCAAAGCCTGCTCTGTGACATTCAGTCACACCCCGTGCCGATCATTCTTTTTATTGATGAGGCACATATGCTGGTTGGAGCAGGAGGGACTGCGGGCCAGAACGATGCGGCCAACCTGCTAAAACCCGCCCTGGCAAGGGGAGAGTTACGCATGATCGGTGCTACAACGTGGTCCGAGTACAAAAAATATTTTGAAAAGGATGCTGCGCTTGCCCGCCGCTTTCAGATAGTCAGGGTGACGGAACCCGACCGGGACACGGCAATTAATATGCTGCGGTCGATTGTACCCGCCATCAGCAGTCATCATGGTATTCCAGTCCCTGATTCGGCAATCGTGGCTGCTGTTGAATTCTCTGCCCGTTATCTTCCGGGCCGGCAGTTGCCTGATAAGTCAGTCACGCTGCTGGATACGGCATGTGCCAGGGTGGCTTTATCCCAGAGCGACGAGCCACGAGAGATTGAAGATCTGAATGTCATGCTGAGGAATATCTCACTTGAGCGCCGTAGCCTCTCTCTGGACAGTGGATGTGCAACACGTATTGCCTGGCTGGATCAACGTAAAGCTGAAATCAAACAAGACCTGACCATTCTGACTCCGGTATGGAAAGAACAGCAGAGCCTGGTTGCCCGGATTGCTCAATGCCAAAATTCTGAGCAGCAAGCAAGCCTGCGGCAGAAACTGTCTGTAATGCACAAACAGCAACCTATGGTCTTCGAGCGTGTTGATGCGGCATGCGTTGCAGAAATTATTGCCGGGTGGACGGGGATTCCGGTGGAACAAATCCTGGAGCAAAAACAGGGGCCGCTGAATACTCTGTATGAACGTTTGTGCGAACGGGTTACCGGACAATCACATGCGCTTGAGGCAATTGTCCGGCAGATTCGAACCAGTCGGGCGGGTCTTGCCGATCCGTTAAAGCCAATGGGCGTCTTTATGCTGGCCGGACCTTCCGGGACAGGTAAAACAGAAACAGCACTGGCCCTGGCAGAAATGTTGTACGGCGGAAGTAGAGGGCTGATAACGCTGAATATGTCTGAGTACCAGGAGGCACACTCTGTCGCCGGCCTGAAAGGCTCTCCCCCTGGCTATGTCGGCTATGGACAGGGTGGCGTACTGACTGAGGCTGTGCGTCGACAACCCTATAGCGTTGTTCTGATTGATGAAGTTGAAAAAGCACACAGAGATGTGATCGAACTTTTCTATCAGGTATTTGACAAAGGGGTCATGGAGGACAGTGAAGGGCAAACTATCGACTTTCGCAACACCTTCATCATTCTGACCAGTAATCTGGCTGATGATGTAATTATGGCGGCAGGAGAAAAGGAATCTCCTGATATCAATGCATTAGTCCGCCAGATACGACCTGAATTCAGCCGCGTATTTCCAGCGGCGTTTATGGGGCGTCTGACCCTGCTCCCTTACTTACCGCTCAGTGCCCAGGCGCTTAATAATATTATCAACGCTAAGCTCAGAAAAATCAGCCTGCGCTTTTCTGGCAGAGACGGTGAGAAGAGATCTCTCAGTTACAGTCCTGCAGTAGTGAGGTATATCGCTGACCGCTGTCATGTCAGGCAAAGTGGCGCGCGTGATGTTGATACTGTAATCAATCAAAGCCTGTTGCCTTTGGTGACCGATTATTTGCTCGAAGCTGACGGCAGCGGAAACCTGCATATCCGGGTGCAGGTTACGGGAAAAGATCTTGCCATCGTTACAGATCGACAGAGTAAAAGAAAATGAACTCAGGCACTGGTTTTCAGGCGCTAAAAGTTAATAAAAAAGATCCGAGACAGAGCCCGGAGTTTCTTGAAATCAACTGGTCCATGCAGAATGCAGATATTCGCAGGATGAGTGAAAGTGAATGGAAAACGCTGGATAGCCAGTGCCGGGCATACTGGCGTAAGTATGGGTATGATTTGCAGAGTGGGTGTTGGTTCTGTCTGATGAGCTTAAAGCTGGACGGCTGGAGAGGTCTGGCGCAGGGACTCAATATCCTGGTTAGAGTATGGCGCGGCAAGGCATCCGAATATTGCTGGCCTCCGGTCGTCGATTCGGATCGACGACGATATCTGCTTGAATGGCTGAATACACACGTAGTGACCAGTATTTACCAGCTTGACTGTGATGATAATTTTACGGCCGTGGCCAGTAGTATTGCTGAAAGTATTGCACTGCTTTATGACGAAGCGGTGAAAACGGATGCGCGTTGCAGAAACTCTTTAAAAAATATGCATTATTTTCTTCAGGTTCGCAGTAAAGCATCTTCTTCTTTGATTTTAAGCCTTGCACATTTAAAAATTGATAAAGATATACGGCCAGAATTATCTCCGATCAATATTAAAACCAATTCCTCTGTCCAGGGGAGCAGCATAAAAAGAAAGCATCTTATTCAGGCTGGATGTGCAGGTATTATTGGCGGTATGTTGGCGACCATGCTGTTAATGTCCGGCATCAGATACATGGAAAAACCAGGAGTTACCGAAAAGCTTGCTGGGGTACTTCAGGATTTTCCGGGTGACGATGCACTGACAGCATTAGCATGGCAGGGGATAGATAAGGAAGAACTGGAAAGTCATCGTGATGAAATATTGCATAAGTCGGCGTCATTATTGACATGGATTGCGGATCGTCCAAACGATGAATTACTTCGCAAGGGCGATATTCTTGCTCAGCGTCTTGAAAATGCATGGCCTGATAATTCAGTCAGTCAGAAATGGAAGTATAAACTGCAGGCTAAGGCTAACATTTTACCCTCAACGTGGAACTACAAAGAGGTTACTGCCGATCTGGACGAATTTGATTTAAAACTGGCCAATGCAGAACAGAAAAAAGGAGGATATTTAACGATTTCTGAACTGAAAAGCTTTTCCTGGAAAATACGCAGAAAACTGGAAAGTTCAGGCGTACCACCAGAAGAACTGCTTAGATATTCAGCAGAGGATAAAGAAGGCAGCCGTAAAGAAATTCTGGAGTCTGTTGCAAAAACCTTGTCTGCTTTAAATGCTTTGTATGTATTGTCAGTGAACCAAAATGATAAGCCAGCACAAGAAAATCATTAAGTCCCAAAAGGATTATGCTCTTTAATGAACGTAATGTTTTTTCTGAAAAAATAAAGCTGATTTGATTTTGTTATTTTGAGGTGGCTGGCAACACTAAGCTAGCATCACCCGTGTAAAATTATACTAAACATGAGATTTAAAATGATAAACTTTGATAGAAGTATTTCAAAGAAAGGTTTAAAAAAATTCAGTGAGAGAACTCAGGTTAGAAACGAAAGAGAAAAGATTAATAGCGATATATTACGGGCGTGGGATTATGAATTAAATAAAAAAGCAAGACCAGATTTAATGATCGCACACTGTATCTCTTCCCGCGGAAGCGTTTCTGCCATTGGAAAAAAGAACACAAACTCACCTTTTTTAACAAAGACTGTAGAAGCGGTTCTATCATCATGGGATGTTATATCTGCCTGTTGTACAGGTGTAGTGTCGAATTCTAACGGTATTATGGAAGGTCGGGTGCCTCTGGATATTCAACTCAATCTTCGTGTTCCGGTACAAAATATTTTGGGTACGCATCATAGTGATGTGAGATTCAATAATTTTTCAGGGCTTGAAGGTAATGTTCCGCATGGACGTGTTCTGGATAAAGCGGCATTGACCGAAAGTATTTTTAAAGGGATAGAAAGACCTAATGATCATGGTTTCAAAATGTCTGGTCCTTATAATATTTTACGTCATCCAAATGAATTCTTGAGAAAAATTGTTTCCAGTGCGGGTAATTATAACGAAATACTTCTTGTGGGGAAGACAGGCGTACGGATGTATATGGACTTCCCATGTACTGAAATGATAAAGCTAAGAGGGGTTTCATTCAGACCAAATTATCTTATAAAGCTTTTGATCAAAGGGGAATATGACGAAGAAACACTGTCAAAATTTGAAGAGGACATGGAGTTTATAAAAAAAATTCTCAGGGTTAATGCTAGTAACAGACTTCTATTTCCGATGGGAAGACATCCTGGGTTAAGAAGGCTTAAGTTTTCATATCACATTGAAAAAGCAGGGTTTATAACAGTTGATGGTAGCTCTTTTGTGCTTAGTTGAAAGCTAAATTTTTAACATTTTACTGATTATTCGTAAGGTGCCGGGAGAATGTTCCTGCCACCCCTCTTATCCGTTAATTAGTAAGGAGATACGTATGGATAAAAAAAAGTGTGTGGCCGGCAATCCATTGCAGGTAAACAAGGCATTGGAACTACAGGCATTGATTATGTGTTATTTCCCAAAATATACTAACTGCGAAGTTGAGTTTGAAGAATACAACTGGGATTTCGGGGGTAGTGATAATGTTATTCAGTCAAAAATAAGAAGTATGGCTATATCAAAAGGGTATTGTAAAAAGGATTTTATAGTGCGAAACCGGATGGTTGTAAAAAAAGAAAAAGCAATCAGCCCCATAAAAACCCTTCACAGGGCATTGGTAGCAACCTATGTTACTTCAGGTAATTACTATAATACGCCCTTAAGACGACGTCTCAATCCAGTTCAGCGGCTTGTGTCTGAACCACTTACCATGAGTATGGAGGATGTCATTGAAAAGTTCAGGCGTGAAAGCGAAGAAGCTGCCAGAGGTTATGGGTTTAGCCTTGATTTTACTGTAAGAAGCATGAGATTACAGGGCAGGTTGTCTGCGGGCTTTTCAACATTACTGCTTAAAAATCTGCTATTGGAAAGAAAAAGAAAAGGGACAACGTTTCGTGGCGTTCTGGCGTCATCACAGTTTGTGACTTTGCTCGATTATTACAGTCAGCATTCTACCGTTGTAACCACAGATCAATTTCTTTCCACTACCACATATCAGCTTGTTGCCAGAGAGTTTTCCGCAGGAAAATATGATTCCCGATCTGTTTCTGAAGGAGATAAAAAAGTTGTCTTTATCGTGGAGGGATACTCTGGTGCAGAAATATCAGCATGGATTGATGAAGGTGAAGTGTTATATCCGCCAGAAGTTTATTTTCAGGTCTGTCAAGTAAATACTTATGAAAAAATACGTTATCTGGGTGCTACATACGGCGCGTTTATCTATAAATTAAAAGAGGTTTCTGCGCCAGATACCGATAAGGAAATACCCTTTTTAACAGATGTTCATAAATTGCAACGTTAAGGCATAATTTTAATAACATGTTTGATATCACACCTGAAAATGCTGGGGTTAAAACATACACTCCATAAATATCTTCTTTTGGTTTTTTAGCTTTTAAGAAGAATATGGCGGTGTTTTCAGGGTGAGGTTTCTCTTATTTTTTTCTGGTGGATGCTTTTATTTTTCTATAATATAAAAGGTAATGTTTATGTTAACAAGCACTCAACGTGATAAGTTAAAAAATATATTTAATCATCGTGCTAAAATGAAGACAATCAATTCATTTTTATCCTTACAAGAACCTGCGGGCCCAGAGCAAATCCTTGAGCTAAGGAGGTTGTCTGACAATGATTATTTTTTTGTCCCTGTGATGCCTGAAAGGAAAGTTAATATCCCGAAACCTCATGGGCGATTTTTATTTGTTATTCCCTCTTTCTCGCCAGGAAAGGTCTTCTGTGGCGTACCTGATGGTTACCGGACGTTTGCTTCTGATATTATCAAACCAATACAGGGCCATACTTCAATATGTCTTGATAAAGATGTGTTTTTTGCGGGTGAAGTGGATTTTATTAATGGTGTATTGAAAAGCTGGTCGAATAACAGTGGTCATTATATGCCAAAAGCAGAACTCATTGATATTAATTTTATTCCGGCAGTAAAATTACTCTTGCCTAAAAGTAAGTTTAATGAGATTTTTTGAAGTAATTTTTTGTTAATGATAGACATGTAATTTTTTAGACTACTGTTTTTTTTGAAAAGCAGGATGTCCAGGAGTGCCAGAAAGATTCATTCACTACAGAATCTGGCAAATGCCTGCAAATACCTCAGAATTGGTAAGGAAATAGATCGTTCATTACGGTCTGGAAGAATGCGTTAGCAAAGATACCTGAACCCTAAAATTTTATGAACAAGGAGCACCCCATCATGGAAAGTCAGAGTCTTGTTGATATCGCTGAGGCCTTTCCTCAGTCAGCCATCGATCTCAAATATGCCACCGCTGACAACCTCACCGGTAAGCCGATCTATCGCGACGCGCGTTGTCTGCTGCACGTTGATGCGGCGAAAGCGCTGGCAAAATGTATCAATATCGCCGGTGTGGCGGGCTATAAGATGCTGATCCTCGATGCATATCGGCCACCTGCTGCGCAGGCTATTTTATGGCAGGCCTGTCCGAATCCTGACTATGTTGTGCCGCTTTCGCGTGGATCAAACCACAGTCGCGGAACGGCGGTAGACGTGACGCTGATCGATGAGCGCGGTGAGATCGTGGATATGGGCACCGGCTTTGATGAGATGAGTGAGCACTCTCATCCTTATCATCCTGCAGTGCCTGTTCCGGCACAGCGCAACCGACTGATGCTTAATGCCATCATGCTGGGCGGTGGCTTTAGCGGTATTGCAACCGAATGGTGGCATTTTGAATTGCCCGGTTCAGAGAACTATCCTCTGATTGACGGTGTGTTTCACTGTTATTCCTCGTCTCATGCTGAAAATATCAACATCTGAAGCGTTATAAACAGACGGGGTATAATGAGTGCAGGGAGATGCGTATCGCGCTGTTTAATATAAGCAGAGTGATTAAATAAAGGAGTTCGGGCAGGGCGGAATGACGTTTTCATTTACAGCGGTTTTCTGGAGTAATAAAAATAAGCCGTGGCAGGCGCCACGGCTAACGATTTATGCAGACTGCCACTCGCTTTCAACATCCGCTTTGGCTTTAGAGAGAATGACTTTATTGTCATCCACTTCTTTAACCCAGCTGAATGGGATAATGTGGTGCTTGCCGCCTGCTTCAGGGTCGCTTTTCGCCAGTTTAATTTTGTCGTCGCCTTCAAAATGGTCGACAATACCGACATGTTCGCCGTTTACATCAACAACCTGTGCGTGATCCAGAATCTCTGATTTATCTACCATGGTGGCTTAATCCTTATATTTGATGAGTTAAGTTGCCCTCAGACAAAACAAGCCTGGTAGTTAAATACGTTTTTAGCCAGGCGATTAACAAAATGAAATAGTTAAGTGCACTGGTCCTGGTCGATATTATTTCCCCTCATAAGTGTGTGAAAGAAAAATAAGCGAAACCGCAGATAAGGCGGATTTGTCTGTTGCATCAGGCATTCTGACCTGTTCATCTGCCACATCACTTTAATCAGATTAGCTGCGTGAGTCTGCCGCGCGTTTAACAACAAGGCTATGATAATCAGACCCATCGCCTTGCGGTAGAGCAACCTGATCGCGGGCGGTTTAACGTACAGAAAGGAGTCCCTATGACAGCAGTCAGTTCATTGACCACCGAAGGCGGCGTCTGGATTAATCAGCCGCCGGTACACAGTCTGGATGGCAATACGTTGCAGTTCGAAACCGCATTAAACAGTGATTTCTGGCAGCGCACCTGGTACGGCTTCGAACGGCACAGCGGCCACGCCTTTGGCTTCTGGGTAGAAAACGACTTCACCGTTCAGGTGCAGGTGAGGGCAGAATTCAGTCAGCTCTATGATCAGGCTGGTCTGTTCATTCAGGACAGTGAAACGCATTGGGTTAAAGCGGGTATTGAGTTCAACGATGACCAGCCCGCCATTGGCAGCGTGGTCACGCGTGAGTTTTCTGACTGGTCTACCGGCGTTTTTCCAGGCGATGCGCGTCAGTTCTGGATGCGAGCCACGCTGGAAAATGCCGCGCTGAGGATCCAGTACTCCACTGATGGAGAGATATGGCCGCTGTTGCGACTCTGCCCGTGGCCGGGTCAGGGGCGGCGTTTTGTCGGCGTGATGGGCTGCTCGCCCGAACGCGAAGGGCTGGCGGTTAGCTTTATGGATTTCGCGCTGACTCCGCCGCTCGGTAAAGCACTGCACGACCTGTCATAACCCTGGGCAGATTGCTTATCATCGCAGAATCGGCTTAATTGTCGGGTCAGAATTTGCGGTGACGCGTCGTCCATGCAGGACAACGCTTTTACAGGGAAAGCCATGCGTTGTTCCAACTTGTTGACCAGACTGCTGGTCATCTTCTGCTGTGCCGGATGGGCAGAGCAGGCCGCAGCCGATACCGTCTGGCTGAATAATGGCGACCGGCTGACGGGCACGATTCGTTATCTCAGTGACGGCAAGCTGGGTATAGAGACACAGTATGCCGGGACCGTCACGCTGGACTGGAATGCGGTCAGCACGCTCGCCAGCGAGAATCCGGTCAATGTCGAAAACAAACAGACCGGTGAGCATTATCAGGTGCGGCTCAGCTCGTCCGATCCCGGCTATGTCTGGGTTGAGCGCAACGAGCAGGAGCAGCAGGTCTCCCTCAGGCGTATTGACGAGTTTATGAAAGCCAAAGTACGCACCGATCAGCTCGCCTGGACCGGCAACATCGATGCGGGCGTCAAAGTCAAAAAAGCCTCGACCAAAACGGATGACTACAGTTTTGCGCTTAACACCAAACTCAACCAGGGAAAATGGCGGCATGACATCGGCGCGACCTTCAATCGCGAGCAGGAAAACGACAGCATCAACACCAGTAACTACAGCCTGCGCTATGCCTTTGATTACCTGGTCAGGGAGCAGTATTTCTGGCAGACCCGCGCGACCTACAAGCGCGACTGGGTTGAGAATCTCTCCCGGCAGGCGCTGATCGGGACCGGGCCAGGCTATCAGCTGTGGGACACTGAACTCAGCGCGTTCTCACTCTCATTGCTGGGCGGTGCCTTTGAGTATGGCTACAGCGATGACAGGGAAGAGCGACATTTTGGCGGCTCAGTACGCTGGAACTATCAGCGCTATTTGCTGGGCAAGTCGGTCACGCTTTACAGCAATGGCGACATCGGCCATTCGCTGGACGATGACGGGGTATTTATGCTGGATGCGGAAGTCGGAATGCGCTATAGCCTGACTTCCTGGTCAACCCTGCATATTGGCTATCATCGCAACCTGGTCAGCGGCATACCGGATACCCTGAATGAAGGCATCTTCTCCACCGGGCTTGGGCTAAAGTGGTAATCCGCAGATTGCGCAACGCCGCAGCAAATCCTTACGGTTTTTATCCGGTTACAGGCCCGGCATTAGCTAAGCTCCATGTACTGTCACAACAGGAATGCAGAAGATGATCGTAAGTAGCATGGTGTATCGTCCGGGATGCGCGGGCGAAGAGGTCCAGGTCGATGATATCAGTGAAGTGATTAAAGAGCCGGAGGCGTTTATCTGGCTTGGGCTGTGGCAGCCAGACGCTGAGTTTATGGCGAAGATTAAAGAGGAGTTTGGACTCCACGAACTGGCGGTTGAGGATGCGCTTAATGCCCATCAGCGACCTAAAATCGAACATTATGGCGACTCACTGTTTATTGTCGTGAAGACGGTGTGCGCTAAGGATGATACCTGCGAGCTGGGTGAGTCCCATTTCTTTGTTGGGAAAAAATTCCTGATCAGCATCCGTCACGGCGCATCGGAAAGCTACACCCCGGTGCGACAGCGGGCGTCTGAAAACCCGGCGCTGCTAAAATTTGGTCCGGCCTATCCGCTTTACTGCCTGCTCGATTTTGTCGTGGATCGGTATGCTCAACTCTCCACCTCACTGAATGAGCGGGTCGGGCAGATGGAGAACGATCTCTTTACCAGCGAATTCGACCGCAAGTCGGTGCAATCGGTTTACACCATGCGTCGTCATCTGCTGTCGCTGCGCAATGCGGCGCTACCGGTTGAAGAGATCTGCAATCAGCTTATTCACCTGCATGAAGATTTGATACCCCGTCCGCTGCGTGCCTATATCCGTGACGTACAGGACCATGCCCGCCATGTGGTAACTGACGCGGAAGATATGCGCGAGATGCTGACCAGCGCCATGCAGGTCAATCTGGCGCTGGTCACGGTGCAGCAGAATGAAGTGGTGAAAAAGCTGGCCGGCTGGGGCGCGATTCTGGTGATTCCGACAGTTGTATTCAGCATGTATGGCATGAACTTCGAGCACATGCCGGAGCTGAAGTCGCTGTATGGTTATCCGCTGGCTGTCGGGCTGACACTGGTGGCCTGCGGCGGGCTGTGGGCCAGGCTGCGCCGCTCTGGCTGGTTGTGATCGTGACGGGTCAGGAGAGGCTGCACAGGCGGTCATCCGGTTCCTGACCCGTGTTATTTCGCTGTAACTGACGCAGCTGCCCGTTTTTGCCGCGGGTCCACATGAAGATGCGCGGGATTGGTCCGGCAGAACAGGCAACAGACACCGCCACAAAGCGAACCCTTTGACGCTGCGCTTATTCTGCCGCTGCCCTTGTAATCCTGTCGATTTAGTTCAGACTCACTACTCCACTCATGTTTTATCATCAGAGCTGGCCTGACTATCAATCAGCGTTATGCTTTTACAGTCAGGATTAATGTGAATGAATTTACACGTTTTACCTTCTATCCGATCACCGGCTGGCATATCGGTCCTCTGAGCTCGCATCAGGCACTCGTCCTCAAATTCGGTTATATCGATCCCGACGCCCCGCGTGAACAGGGCCCGCAGGAGACGCTGTTCCTGGGGCTGACCATTGAAATGGCCAAAAAACTGGTTGCCAGTCTTTCCGAACATATCGACTACGCCGAAAAAATGGGCAACCAGCACTAGTTTCCATCCGGGAAGACGCCTGGCGGTTGGCATTCAGTAATCCATCGTCGGGTGCGCACACCGTTACGCTGCCGCCGCATTTAACCTACTGGCACCACCGCCGACAATAACGCTATCCACGCCACACTATGCGACTGGCCTACGCTGCGATTCACTGGCTGTCGCTGCGGGGTTCGTTTTCGTCTGATTGCAGCATAATGAGTCCTGTTTGAGTCAGCAGCGTCTGTGCCCGACGGGCCTCCACGCCTCTTTTGGACTATTGGTGATTAATCAGCAATAGCCCTGTTCTTTCATGGTGAACACACTTTTTTGTCATCCTGATGTCAAACCAGCGACAATAAGAGAGCAGGAACACCATCCGACTGACCGGTCAACAACGTTGCCTGCGCGACGGTACGTAACCCGTTGAGTGACATAAGTAACCATAAAGATCGTCTACACTGCTTAGGGTCTGTTCCACATCGAGGTGTTGCCATGACCGAACATGAATTCAGAAAATTGTTAGCCGAACAGGGCTTTGATGAGCCGCTGCTGGTTGAACGTGCAGCGTCAGCCCAGCTTGATAATCACGTCCATCCCTTTGAGGCGCTGGCACTGATTCTCAGTGGTGACATCACTATCAGTACTGAACAGGGCGACACGACGTATCATCCCGGTGAGACATTTCACCTGCAGCCGAATGAGCTGCATCGCGAGGCGTTTGGTCTGCAGGGCGTCAGTTATCTGGCGGGACGTAAATATGAGTAACGAGTATTAGCATGAAGGTTTCAGACGATCTCTTTATCCGGCTGGCGCGCTCACCGTTCCGCCAGCGTTTTCGCCTTGGACGCGCTGAATATGATTACGCCAACAGCAAAGGCGAGTCGGTGGTGAGACAGCACGCCGCAGAGTTTGTGGAACAGCGCCTTGCGCCTGCCCAGCCTGAGAATGATGGCAAACAGACACCCATGCGCGGCCATCCGGTGTTTATCGCCCAGCACGCCACCGCGACATGCTGTCGTGGCTGTCTGAGTAAATGGCACAATATCGGACAGCATCAGCCGCTGAGTGCTGAGCAGCAGGTGTATGTGGTAACGGTGTTACTGGCGTGGATTACGCGACAGCTGGAACAGCCTGCGCCGCCTGCTCGCGTGACCCGAAATCAGCCTGAAAAAGACGACGATCCGCAGCTCGCGCTTTGGTAGTGGGCGAAAAATCCACAATCAATCACTTTTTCTGGTGAAAACTGGCCCTTTTTCATTCCTGGTTTATTCTTAAATCTTTCCTGGGAAGGCTATGCCAGGATTAAAACCTACACGGCAACGATGAATACAGAGGGAATTATGAAGAAATCAATTATTGCACTGTCTGCTATTTTGCTGGCCTCGCCAGTATTTGCTGCTACTACTACAGACAACACCGTTGCAGAAGCGCATAAAGGCGCTGATACCGCGAAAGAAAAACTGCATCAGACCCAGAACGAAGGCGAAGAGCTGAAGCTGAAGTCTGAGCACGCCGCTGAAGGCAAGAGCCACACCACCGGTAGCAAAATCACCGAAGGTACACAGAAGGGCTGGCACAAAACCAAAGAAGGCACTGAGAAAGGCTGGGATAAAACCAAGCAGGGTGCTGAAGATCTGAAAAACAAAGCGACCAACTAATTCGCTGCTGTTTCAGAGTTAAAAAAAACCCACCGAAAGGTGGGTTTTTTTATGGCCTGACGCTGTCAGGGCTTATTCAAGGCTGCTTTCTCTCTCTGCGAGGCGACTAATGCTGAGACTTTGCTTTCCGTTTCTGCAGCCGCTTCCGCTGATGCCGCAGCCGCTTCTGCCGCGGCTTCTGCTGCTGCCTCGGCGGCGTCATCGGACTGTTTCTTGCCTTCTTCGATAAACTCTTCGTCGATGGCTTCGATATTCTCGCGGTTGTCGCGTCCGGAGAGGAGATTCCAGCAGGCGATAAACAGAGCAGCAATCACCGGACCGATAACAAAACCGTTAATGCCGTAGATTTCCATACCGCCCAGCGTGGCGATCAGGATCATGTAGTCAGGCATTTTGGTGTCTTTGCCGACCAGCAGCGGACGCAGGATATTATCCACCAGACCGACAATCACCACGAAGAAACCCACCAGGAACAGCCCTTTCCACAGTGCGCCAGTGGCGAAGAAGAAGATCGCCGCAGGCACCCAGATAATGGCGGAACCGACGGCCGGAATCAGGGAGAGGAAGGCCATCAGCGCACCCCACAGCAGGCTGCCGTCGATGCCGGTAAACCAGAAGGCCAACCCGCCGAGAATACCCTGAACGATACCGACTACCACCGTGCCTTTCACCGTCGCGCGCGCCACGGCGGCAAACTTCACCATCAGGTGATGCTTCACGTAGGTTGAAAGCGGCAGCGCTTCCAGAATCAGATGTACCAGATAGGAGCCATCTTTCAGCAGGAAGAACAGCAGATAAAGCATGATGCCAAAGCCGACGGTGAAGCTGAACGTCCCTTTACCGATGATAAAGGCGCTGCCCGCGACATACTGACCGCCCTTAAGGGCAAACGAGGAGAGCTTCTGCTGAATCTGCCCGGCGTTATCCAGATTGTTTTCAGCCAGAAAATGCTTCGCCCAGCGCGGCAGATGCTGCAACAGATCGGCGAAGACCACCGGGAACTGCGACGAGTTGGTCTGCAGCTTGTGATAGACGGCGTTGGTTTCAACCACCAGTGAGGAGGCAATGATCGCCAGCGGCGTAAACACAATCAGGCAAATACAGAGCAGGGTAATTAACGCCGCTACGCCATTACGATCACCCAGTCGATTACGAAGCCAGGTTTTCAGCGGATGGAAAATGACCGCCAGAATCGCTGCCCATAAAATCGACGAGAAATAGGGCGAAAGGACGTCAAAAAAAGCGACGGTGGCGATAGCCAGAATCAAAATGAAAAACCCGATGTTCAATCCTTTAAAACGCATGGAAAAACCTCATCTGGAACAAACGCTGATAAACCCGACGCGCAAATTTTCTGTGCCTGTCTTCGCCTATGCGAGGGCCTGGGACGCATTAACGGTCTGGCTTTGTTCTTAACACGCTGCTGGTGGCAGCATCATACTGGCTAACTATCTGAAAGGTCTGGCAGAAGTGATGAACGGATAATGTTCGTTCGCTGCGTGACTTCCGGTCGGTAGCAGGCTGCTTATGACTGCAGCGCGCTGAATCCTACATTAGCGTAGCGGTTTCGACCATTATTGGTAGGTCAGAGACTCATGTTCTCTGTGTATGCTGCCGATAATAGCGTTGACTGAGCAAAAAACAGGCAATAAGAAATGGGTAAACCGAGCGTTTTAACGGTGCTGCTGGCGCTGGCATTAACCGGCTGTGCCACCAAACAGTATCCTCAGGCGGCGGCCGTAACGCCGGAAGAGACGGCGACACTTAACTGCAGTGCACTGGATCAGGAACTCGTGAAAGCGCACAGCGTGCAGAGTGACATTGAGCAAACCGGCCAGTTTGATGCACTGACCGTACTGGGGTTTGTCGGCGATTTCGGGCTGGGTAATGGCATTGCGAAATACAATGCCAGCCAGAAGGCAGAACGGCGACTGAATCAGTTACAGTCGCTGAAAGCCGCGAAGTGCAGCCAGCGACTGTCGTAGCGGGTGGCTTAAAATCAGCCAACGGTTCCTGCGCGGACATGCTGCAGCCGGACAGTTTCGGCTGCACGTTTACCTGCCAGAAACGCGTGATCCGAATTGTAATATTCCCACTCGCTGTAGCGACCCGACAGATGAATATCCTGAGTCAGCAGCCACTGACGGATCAGCGCCACGTTATCGCTTCGTGCATGGTCATAGACCACGTAGGCATAGGGCATATCAACCTCTGAAGCACAAAGCAGCGGATCGTCCGCAGTGATCATGCCGACCCTGATGCAATCCTGACGGCAGCGCTCAATCAGCGCATCGCCCTCCAGCGGCAGTGGGTTGGCCGCATTGTAGGTGATTTCGCAGGTTAAGCCGAACCCGCCCGGCGGATTGCAGTGTGGGCTGGCATTACCCTGCACAAAGATGCGGTGGAACAGCGTATCGCCAGGATAGTAAATCCAGTGCTTTTCGGTCAGATCAGCGCGACCAATGCCCAGATTCACACAGCGCACCGAAACAAACTGCAGCTGCTGCGCCGCCTGTTGCACACTCTCTGGCACCTCATCGCCCATCAGTTTAATCAGCTCCGGTAGCGGCATGGTGCTAATCAACTGCTCATAACGGTAGTGGCGACCATCCGCCAGCAGCGCAACATGCGCCTGCGAATAGATGCGGGTCAGCGTCGTATCCGTTTCCAGCGTACATTTCAGATGCGGCAGGAAGCCGGACATCAGTGCCTGGAAACCGCCCCGCAGCGGATAGCCAAATCGGGCGTTAGGGCCGACCGGTTTCGCCAGTGGTTGTAGTGCGCCATCGATGATCTGCGACAGATCGGGCAGTGGGACGCGTCCGCCCAGCCACGAGGTTTCCATGTCGCTCAACGGCACCTTCCACAGCTTCTGGTTGTAGGGCAGGGCAAAGTGACGTGCGATGCCTTTACCCCAGGTTCGCATAATGAAGTGCTGGAAATCCTCTTCGCCTTCCACCATGCCGCTGCTGCTGCCCTCATCAGGAATCGCGCCATCCGCACAGCAATCCCGCCGCGCCCGCGCGCGATCCAGCGGCACGGCAGCTGTCGCCGTTGCGCCATAACGCGCCTCGATAGCCCCCAGCACGCACTCTTTTACCACCTCGACCGGCAAGCCGTGCAGCGCAGACTGGAACGGATAGCGGGTATACACGCCGTCACTGTAGACCCAGGCTTCACGTGCCTGCCAGTGCAGATTGTCGCCCAGCAGCATTTCATAGAGCTGCAACACATATGGGTCCTGCGAGAACATAATGTGACCAGCATAATCGAAGGTGAACCCCTGATCGTCAATCGAGCGGCACCAGCCGCCTGGGGTGCTATTTTTCTCCAGCAGTACGGCACCTTCGCCATAGTGATAACCGGCGCTCAGCCCGGTGGGTCCGGCTCCGATAATCAGGCAGGGCACCGCATCGCTCTCCAGCATGGCCGGCGTTAAAGGTGTCACGTTAGTCTGTGCGCTGGCCTGACTGGCTGACTTCAGGGCAGGCTGACGTTGCGCGAGCGCCTGCTGGATCAGTCCATGTATCTGCTCAGCGGTGCGATCCCATGAGGTGGCATCCACTTTTGTCTGCATCCGTCCCATCAGCGCCAGCCGCTCAGCGGCACCCATCGCCATTGCCTGTTCACAGGCGGCAATAAACGCCGGGTGAGTTTCTGCTACTGCCACCTCCTCTGCGTAGTGGCGCGCCACATCGACAATCGCGGTACTGACAATCGGCAGCTGCGCCGCCATATATTCCAGCACCTTGGTAGGCGAGATGAAGCGGGTGGAGGCATTAATGGCGAACGGCATCAGACAAACATCCCAGCCTGCCAGAAATTGCGGCAGTGCCTGGTAGGGCTGCTGGCCGAGCCAGTGAATATTGTCGCGCTGTGGCAGGCTGGCGGGATCAATTTTTACTACCGGCCCAACCATAATGATCTGCCATTCGGGGTGGGTGTCTGCCAGCGTCGCAATCAGCGACAGGTCGATGCGCTCATCAAGCACGCCGTAGTATCCCAGACGCTGCGGTGGAATCGTATCCTGCAACGGATGACGATTAGTGCGATCGCGTGCCTGCTCAAAATGAACAGCATCGACACTGCTGGGAAAGCAATAGACCTGAGAATGTTTGTCACGCTTCGCTTCGTAAAGACTGGTGCCGCCGGTAAAGACCAGATCGGCGCGGGTCATCAGTGCCGATTCGCGCTGTTGCAACTGGCGCGGCGCATTCTGGAAGGCGGAAAGCTCATCCATACAGTCGTAAATTACCAGCGAGGGATCAAACGGCGTCAGCAGCGGCAGCGCCATCGGCGTATAGAACCAGATCAGCGGCTGTTCATCTTCCTCAAGAAGTGGCGCCAGCAGCAGCAACAGTGGCGCGATCTGGCTGTCATGAAAACCGGGCGCGTCGCTGTCGGTATGTGGCTGGATGACCGTGATGTTAGCGGCAGGTGAACTCTGATGCAGACCCGGTGGCCCCGACTGCCGGACCGGCTCCTCGACAAACAGCACGCGATAGTGCTGCGCCAGGCGTGTCAGAAGCTGCTGCGGACGCTGGAAAACAAATCCCCAGCGTAAATGGCTGAAAACAATGAGAACAGGTGGTTTCATGGTGTGCTCCTGACGTTGTAGTGGGGACTGAATGTGCTGCAAAAAGCGCTGCGCCTGCCGTAAAGCGTCGGCATAAGGCTGCTGTAACTGGCGGGCGTAAGGATCCGGCCCCAGCAGATCGAGATCCCATAAACCGCTGCGGGTCCAGAAGGTTGTCTCTTCCCACAAGGGACGATCGAGGATCGGATAGAGGCAGACGCCGATCAGATCAACGCCTGCCAGCTGTGCCTGCGCTACCTGGGCGGTGATTTCGCTGATCCAGGCTCCACGTCCGCTGCCAACATGACTCGTTTCCGCCAGCAGAATGGGCCGCTGGTAACGCTGCCAGACTTGCTGCAGCATCTGATGCAGTGGCTGGCGGCGGTTGTCGCCCAGATGCCAGTAAAGGCGGAGGTTTGAGCCCTGTTCCCACTGGTTATCGTGGTAGTAATTCACGCCAATCAGATCGAGATAGCGCGGTGTGCCACCCAGCTCCGGGTTACGCCTGCCGCTAAGCATGTCCCACGCCTGATACTGGGTATCGCACATCTCACGTGCCAGCACGTCACTGGTGGGATCGGCAGGATCGGGCACGATATGGATCAGCGGATCGCAGTGCAGCAGACGGGCGCGCGGATCGGCCAGCCAGATCGCATCACAGGCGGCCAGAGTGGCGCGAACCAGTTGCTGCTTGGCAGCATCCGCCCGATCCGGCGCCGGAATCGCCTCACAGGCGAACAGCCCGACCGAGATGCCCCAACTGACAAAGGAGATTTCATTCATTGGGGAGTAGACCGGCGGCTGCTGATACCAGGGCGCCAGAAAGCGGGCCAGCGCACCGCAGAACGCAGCAAAGCGACTGATAAAATCGTGATCAAACAGGCTGACGCCAGCGGGCCAGCCGTAATGGCAGATTGTCCAGCTCAGCTGGATGCCCTGCTGCTCTGCGGCCCGCATCCGCGCAGCGACCGTCGAAAAGTCATAATGCCCATCGCGTTCACATAAGCGCCAGCCGACGCTTTCGCGTACCGTGCGAATAGAAAAGGGGGACAGCGCGGCATAATCCTCTGCTACACGTGTCTGATGCTGGTTAAGATCGTTCATCGACAGCGCAATCCCGGCAGGATTGATATGGTCGGCACCTTCATAGCCGGCCTGCCAGAAACTGGTAAAAGGCGTCATGGCATCTCCCGAAAAAAGCAACACGTTTCTCTCTGACGAGCCGTCGTGAAACGGGTCAGGGCGTTACAGGTATGCATTGCAGACTGGTCGTTATGACCAGTCTGAACAGATGGGCGATCCTTGCCATAAGGCACAACCACTGAAGGACAGGCATCAGGTCCTGTGGCGGTCTTGACGAGAGATAGCAGGTGTCTACGTGCGGCGCTATCGGCAGGAAAAAGGCTGACTTCTCTGAATGTTATCGGGTTTATGGAAGCCTTACTGGAAAGTATAGATGCGAGAGTGTGGTAATCAACTTATTGAAGTAAAAAGAAAAAAGCGCAGCGGTAAAAGAATTCCAGTCAGAAACAGGATATTTTTTGGTTAGGTTTCATAATCTGTTTGATAAGCGCAACGTGAACGAAGTCAGCGCTATTTTCAGCTTTATTAACCTTTTCCTTCACATGCAGAGAGGTCAGACTCACCCGCTTTTACGTTACAGCTTCGCTTGCCTTTTGGCGGGCTGGCGACAAGATTTACTTATCACTGGCCTGAATCTGCGGGTCATCAACGGAGGGCTGCGATAATGCGTGTTCCTTTAAAACAGGATGTTTAGCAGACTATGTTCTCATTCGACTGGCACCGTTTCTTACTCAACGATCAACCGGCCACCTTTTTATTTGAGGTGGTGGCGCGGGTCCTGATCGCATATCTGGTGGTATTCACCTTTTTGAAAGTGTCTGGACGACGCGGCGTGCGCCAGCTGTCCCTGTTCGAACTGGTGGTCATCCTGACACTGGGCTCGGCATCGGGTGACGTCACATTTTACGATGATGTACCGGTGTTGCCGGTCATTATGGTGTTTGTGGTGCTTCTGGCCCTCTACCGCCTGACGACCTGGCTGACGGCACACAGCCCGCGCTTTTCACGATTTATTCAGGGCGACGTCATTACGCTGATTAAAGATGGGTTGTATGTGCTGGAAAGTCTGGATCGGCTGAATATTTCCGAAGATGAGTTCTTTATGGAGTTGCGGCAGAGCGGCGTGGAGCATCTGGGACAGGTCCGGCTGGCGCTGGTGGAGGTCGACGGTCAGCTTAGCCTCTATTTCTATGATGATAATGAGATTCGCGCCGGGCTAAGCATACTGCCGCCGGATCATCGGCAGGATTACAGTACGGTGCCGATCAGCGCCCTTTACGCCTGCACGCATTGCGGGCAAACACAGAGGATAGAAGCCGGGCAGCCGGCCGTCTGTCCGCGCTGTCAGCGGCAGCGCTGGTCTGCGGCACTGAGCGTGCGTCGGCTGCATTAATGGCCCGTGCCTGCTTAACCTTTCCGGCTTGTCGCGTCAGTATCGCCCCGATGAGCACCGGCGAAACAGGCGCTGAGTGAGCGCTTTTGCTCTCCTTCGGCGGTGAAATTATCCGCGCTCAGCCAGGCGTTCAGGGCGCGCTGAACGTCTGGCCATTCCCGATCAATCATCGACAGCCAGTCGGTATCCCGATTACGCTGTTTTCGCGTCATGACCTGACGAAAACGGCCCTCAAATCGAAACCCCAGCCGTTCTGCTGCGCGTCGTGACGCCACATTGGTTGAATCACAGCGCCACGCGACTCGCCGATACCCCAGCGAGAAAGCCTGTTGCAGCAGCAGAAAAATCGCCTCGCTGCCGATCACACTACGCTGCATCAGCGGCGACCAGGTGACGTGACCGATTTCAAGGGTGCCATGTTCGGGTTCAATGCTGGCGAAGCAGACCACACCGCAGGGCTGCTGATTCGGCGTGCAGACAGTGAAGGGTACCAGGGCTTTATCGGCAACTTTATCCGCAATCCAGCGCTGCATCTGCACCAGCGAAGCGGGCCGCTCCGCGCTCAGCCAGGTCCAGTCGCGATCATCCGGTGCCAGCATAAAGGCCTGTAACAGCAACTCTGCATGATCCACGCTAAGCGGTAAAAGAAGGCAGTGCTGTCCCTGGAGAGGAACGCTGTGCGGTCTGGCGACCGGCTGCCAGTGGGGCAACGCTTCACCGACCGGCTGATCAAACTGATTGATGTTCACTGGCATCCTCCTGAAGGGAATAGGGACGGGAAGCGGGAAAACTTTCGAGCTGTACTGACGGGCTATCCTGAACCGCGAGTAAACCCGTCGCAGCTTGTTCCCGCTACCAACATAACTTTGCCTGTTACTGACAGAAAATGAAAACCCTTCAGGCAGCATAGCGACACCGAATTCATTGAGGTGTGCGTATGAAAGTGAGGCTGGCCAGTGCATTACTGTTTTTGCTGTTATCGTTTGGCGCGTTTTCACAACAGGTGATCAGTGAAAGTCATCCCCATTCACGCAGTGCGCGACTGCTCGAGCAGGGGAGTCAGGTGGACACGGCGGATTCGCCGGATGAACATCTGCTGGAGCGGCGGGAGTGGCGAAGCAGTCTGGAGCGTAAGCCGTTTTGAAATGAATTCCCCGGCAGAGTTCTCTGCCGGGGAGCAGGGAATGTGGCCCTGCTGGTTCATGTGACTAAATGGTGGCCTGGGAGGCTGCCATGCCAGGCACCAGAATCACCTTGCGACACTCCTCTTCGCGTTTTGCGAAAATATCGTAGCCGCGTGCGGCATCTTCCAGCGGGAGATGGTGAGTTATAATCTCTTCCGGCGTCAGATGGCCCTGCTCAATCAGCTTCAGCAGGTCAGGCAGATAAGCATGGACATGCGTCTGTCCCATCTTAAAGGTCAGCCCTTTGTCGAAGGCATCGCCAAACAGAAAGCCGTGAATAAATCCTGCGTAGACGCCTGGCACGCTGACGATACCGCCACGTCGCACTGCAGCAATACACTGACGCAATGCTTTGCCGCTACTGCCTTCCAGCTTGAGATTGGTGAGCACGGTCTCAGTCATGCTGCCTTTTGCCTCAAACCCGACGGCATCAATTACGGCATCTACACCGCGATTGCCGGTACTGTGTTCGATAATCCAGCCAGCCGGATCATCAATTTCATCGAAATTAATCGGGATTACGCCGTAACGTTCGCGGGCAAAGTTTAAGCGGTAATTATTATGGTCAATCATGTAGATCTGTTCGGCACCCTGCTGGCGGGCGCAGGCAGCACTGAGCAGGCCAACCGGTCCGGCACCGAAAATTGCCAGGCTGGAGCCCGGCTTGACCTCAGCGTTTTTCACCGCCTGCCAGGCAGTGGGCAGAATATCCGACAGGAACAGCACTTTTTCATCCGACAGCACCGACGGCACTTTGAACGGGCCTGTATTGGCTTTGGGCACACGGACATATTCCGCCTGGCCGCCAGGCACACCGCCATAAAGCTTGCTGAACCCAAACAGCGCCGCAGGTGGCGTGATGTTTTTGCGGTTCAGGATGGCGCCTCGTCCGCTATTGGTATTTTCACAGGCGGCATACTGACTCATGAGGCAGAAAAAGCAGTCGCCACAGGCGATAACAAAAGGGATGACAACCCGATCACCTTTGGCCACGGCGGTCACGGCGCTTCCGGTCTCAACCACTTCACCCATAAACTCATGACCGAAGATATCGCCATGCCCGGTCCCCGGGATTTTGCCGCGATAGAGATGCAGGTCTGAACCGCAAATAGCGGTAGCGGTCACACGCAGGATAATATCATCGGCGGCTTCCAGTCCCGGATCGGGCACGTTATCCACACTGACTTTATGGGGACCATGATAAGTTAATGCTTTCATCTCTTCATCTCCTGCTGACAAGGGAATGGTGGTCAGGCCAGAAGGCGTGACTACCCGCGGGAAAGACTCAGGGAACCTGAAATCGCAACCTGCCTGAAGTGTAGTAACCCTTTGAGGAGTAAGCAGAGCGGTGCATATGACTGACCTGTATCAGCCGGGCTGACAGGGCGGATGCAGCTGGATCGTAGCGACCGGGGCGGAGGCCGAATCGGGCTGCCAGCGGGCCAGATCGGCAAAGGCACGACGATAAACCGTATCGATCTGCGCCGGAACCTGTTCGATGTAGTGAAACGCATGCTCGCGTGTTTCACCGGTGAGATTCTGCAAATAGTGCCGTGCGTCATCCAGCGTGGGGATCTGGCCTTCCGTTCCCGCCATGCGGGCGGGCAGACCGGTCCAGATTAATCCTTCAATGCCTTTCGTCTGTGCCCACTCCGCCAGCGGTCCGGTTGCGTTCTCTGTCACCGTAATCATGCCGATGCCATCGACGCGGCTGTCCGGAATCGCCTCACGAAGGCGCAATGCACGGCAGGCGCTCTCCAGTGACGCCGTGTTTAACCTGGCCCAGAGTACCTGCACCGGTTTTGCGTTCAGACAGATTGCGGTCGAGAGTTCACCGCCGTCAGCGATGCGCACAAATTCAATCGGTACCGCAGGACCATCATGATGCCACGGACTGGCCACTGGCAGGTCGCCGGTTTTCCAGATTAACGATCCCCATCCCAGGCAGGCAATCTTCATTTTCATCTCCTTTGCATCTGTCGGCGTGATCGCGACAGCGTGAGGTAAAGCGTAGTCCGTTATGCTGAATCGTTGCAGGGATCACCTTTTTAAGGGGGTAAAACCGCCACATAAATGGCATGATCGCCGTGCAGTCGCCTTGCACGATATGACGGATTTTTGCGCAACACATGCGAGTTTATCTTCGTTACTTGAAGTTTTATCGTCATGTAGTGTAAAAAGTGGCGCACGCAATCGATTACCTATGCGCGGGCGGATCAGCGGCACCCTTCACTGATCCGCTTGCAGCAGAGGCGGAGAGCGGGAGAGACCTTTTCCTGCCTGTTGGCTCAAATTAATGGCGGCTTTTTAACACGGAAAATCTGATGAAAACCACGCAAACGGGCACGCTGGGTGCGCTTGAGAGTGACGTCGATACGGGATGGCGTAAAACCGACACCATGTGGATGCTGGGTTTATACGGCACGGCAATTGGCGCGGGTGTACTGTTCCTGCCAATTAATGCGGGTGTCGGCGGTCTGATCCCGCTGATCATTATGGCGGTGCTGGCTTTTCCGCTGACCTTCTTTGCGCACCGCGCTCTGACGCGCTTTGTGCTCTCCGGTAAAAATCCGGCCGGTGATATCACTGAAGTGGTCGAGGAGCATTTTGGCGTCGGCGCGGGCAAGCTGATTACGCTGCTCTATTTCTTCGCTATCTACCCGATACTGCTGATGTACAGCGTGGCGATTACCAATACGGTAGAGAGCCTGATGGTGAATCAGCTTGGCCTGGTGCCACCGCCGCGTGTGCTGCTGTCGCTGCTGCTGATTGTCGGACTGATGACCATTGTGCGTTTCGGCGAGAAGATGATCGTGAAAGCGATGAGCGTGCTGGTTTACCCGTTTGTGGCGGTACTGATGCTGATGGCCTGCTACCTGATTCCACACTGGCACGGCGCGGCGCTGTCGACCCTTAACGTTCAGCCTGCGGGCAGCAGCCTGTGGATGACGCTGTGGCTGGCGATTCCGGTGATGGTCTTCTCGTTTAACCATTCACCTATCATCTCTTCCTTTGCGCTGGCGAAGCGCGAAGAGTATGGCGATGCCGCTGAGAAAAAGTGTTCGCGCATTCTGGCCTGTTCGCACCTGATGATGGTAGTGACGGTGATGTTCTTTGTGTTCAGCTGCGTGCTGAGCCTGTCGCCCGAAGATTTACACGCTGCCAAGGCGCAGAACATCACCATCCTTTCTTATCTGGCTAACCATTTTCAGGTGCCGATGATTGCGTGGATGGGGCCGCTGATTGCCATTGTGGCGATCACCAAATCATTCCTGGGTCACTATCTGGGTGCGCGCGAAGGATTTAACGGTATGGTCAATAAGGCGTTGCGCAGTCGCGGTAAGACCATCGCGCCAGCCAGACTGAATCGCCTGACGGCACTCTTTATGCTGCTGACCACATGGCTGGTGGCGACGCTGGACCCGAATATTCTCGGCATGATTGAGACACTGGGCGGACCGATTATTGCCATGATCCTGTTCCTGATGCCGATGTATGCCATCCAGAAGGTGCCCGCGATGCGTAAACACAGTGGTCACATCAGCAACCTGTTTGTTGTGTTGATCGGACTAATTGCTATCTCTGCAATCTTCTATTCGCTGGTGAAGTAACACGCAACAGGCGCATCTCAGTCACGCTGAGACGCGCCTGCTTTCCTGCCCGCTACTCGCCGTTCTTACTCTCCTCCTCCGCAATTCTGCGCCATCGCTTCGTGATTTCAGCCAGCAGTCGCGTTCCTGATCTTCTCTGCCAGTAGCATCCGGTCAGCAATTTTTACATTTGTTACGTATTCGCATGGTAAAGTAAACGCGAATAATTATTATTCCTTTATGGGACAGGAGAAAAATGAAAATCGGGATTGCTGCAGCTACCACACTTTTACTGTCAACGGCCTGTGCGGCTACCACCTATCCGGTCACCGTGACCGACATGGATGGCCAGAAAATTACGCTGCAAAAAGAGCCGCAACATGTAATTTTGCAGGATGGGCGCGACGTGATGTCGCTGGCACTACTGGATCGACAGAATCCGTTTCAGCGGGTTGTCGCCTGGAACAACCTGCCGAAAAAGCAGGACACTCAGACCTGGGACCTGCTGAAGCAGCGCTGGCCGCAGGCCGCATCCATTGTGGACATGGGCTTTAACGATCAGGGACAGGTCAATCTGGAGAGCGTGCTGGCTAAGCAGCCCGATATGATGATTGCCCAGCTGCGTGCCAAACCGGCCCTGGTGCAGTCAGGCGTGCTGGCGACCCTGAAAAATCTGCATATCCCGGTGCTGTTCCTGGATGATGAACTCCATCCAAAAGAGAATACCCTGAAGAGTGTGAAAGTGCTGGGCGCCGTTCTGAACCGCGAAGCCGAAGCAAAAGCCTATGCCGATTTTTACCAGCAGCGCTGGGAGATGCTTCAGCAGAAGATTGCCCAGGTGCAGCACAAGCCGACAGTGTTTATTGAGCCAATTGCCGGCAACAGCGATAACTGCTGCTTTACCCACGGTCATAACGGCTGGGGCGCGCTGGTAGAAGCGGTCGGTGGAAAAAACATTGGCTCAGCGTTACTGCCCGGCAGTTCAGGGTTTGTGTCGCTGGAGAAGATTATCGCCATGAAGCCGGACGTCTACATCATGACCGGCTCTAAACGCCCGAACAGCAATGTGCTGCCGTTTGGCTACGGTGCCAGCCAGGCTGACGTGACCGCCACCTTTAACCGCCTGCAGAGCCGTACCGGTCTGGAGCAGATCGAACCGGTAAAACAGAAGCGGGTGTATGGCGTTTATCACCATTTCTATAATCACCCTTACAACATTATCGGGATGGAAATTCTGGCAAAAGATCTCTATCCGGAGTTGTTCAGGGATCTGGATCCGACGGCTGATTATCACCACATTGTGACGCACTTTACCGGGTTACCGGACGCGCCAGTGATCCTCAGTACGCCATAACCGGATAACGCGTCAGAGAGCGATTCAGCATCCTGACGCATCTCAACGCTTAAACAGTCAGCCTGATGCGTGATTATCAGGCTGACTCTTTGATATCTGGATTACGTCAGGAAAGCTGTCCGGATATGACGTGTGTTAAGAAAGCGCTAAGCAAGCGTAATAGTGTGTAAGTTACCGGATTTTAAGACTTTTGAAGATGTCTCCCGCCACAATTATTGCCATCATGCCAATCAACGGTGCCTGAACAGCCGTTATTTTCGGAGGCAGTATCATGAAAAAAACAACATTTACGCTTATCGCTTCACTTTTGACATGCAGCACACTCTTTTCTCAGGCCTCACGGGCAGACGATCACGGAGACGCACCGCGTATGCCGGTGCCACATCAGAATGATGATCATCGTCCTGACAATCGCGGTCCTGACCAGAATCGCGGTCGCGACAATCGCGATCATGATATGGGCAATCATCGCCCGGATCAGGATAACAAACGCCATGGCAGAGAAGGCCGCAATGACCGGGACCATTTCGCCTGGCAGGGACACGACTTCCGTCGCGGCCATCCTGTTCCGCCAGAATATCGCGGTGACCATTATCGTGTAGCCGACTGGCATGAACGCGGTCTGCGTGAACCGCCACGTGGTTACCACTGGGCAAACATTGATGGCAACTATGTGCTGATTGCTGCCGCGACCGGGGTGATTACCGCGCTGGTGCTGAATAGCGCCCTGAACTGATTCCCGGGGGATGGCTCAGGCCATCCCTCTTTCTTTCCGTTTTGCTGCGCCAGCGGCTATCCTGAGACTCCACTCTGAAATTTCCTGTGTAAGGAGTCATGATGACGACGGTTAAGATGGTTGCGGTAGATATGGATGGCACGTTTCTGGACGATAACAAGCAGTATAATCGATCCCGTTTTCTCGACGGCTATCAGCAACTCACCGCCCGTGACATCAAATTTGTGGTAGCCAGCGGCAATCAGTATTACCAGCTCAAATCCTTCTTCCCGGAGATCGCCAGCGATATCGCTTTTGTGGCAGAGAACGGCGCATGGATTATTGATCGTGATGAGGAGCTGTTTTGCGGTGCCTTTGAACGACGTGATGTGGAAGCGGTCATCGACACTCTGCAAAACGGCAACTATCCCGGCCTGCGTTACCTGCTGTGTGGACGTGACAGCGCGTATTACTTCGAGGGCATGGAAGAGACCTGGCTTAAGAAGATGCGCCACTACTGTCACCGGCTGAAGCCGATTCATCATCTGAATGAGGTGCAGGATGACAGGCTGTTTAAGTTCGCACTGAATCTGTCTGACGATCACATCGAAGCACTGATGGCGGATATTGAGCGTTTGCATCAGGGCCGCGTGGCGGCGACCTCCAGCGGTCACGGTTCGGTAGATTTGATCGTGCCGGGAAATCATAAAGCGCACGGTCTGGATCTGCTGGCTCAACGCTGGGGGATTACGCACGACCAGGTGCTGGCCTTCGGCGATGGCGGTAACGATCTGGAGATGCTTAAACAGTCCGGCTTTAGTTTTGCCATGGGTAACGCGCCTGAGCGGGTGAAGCAGGCGGCGCGCTTTGAAGCGCCCTCTAACAACGAGCAGGGCGTGCTGCAGGTGATTGAGCAGATGCTGGCAGGTGAGGGGCCTTTTAGCGCCAGAGAGGCTTAGCCTCGCGTCTCAGAGCGCGGATGCAACAGAATTGCGCTGAGCGGATGCCTGACCTGCCAGGGCTGGCAGGTCAGAATTGCCGGAACCGGGAAGCGAGATTCGCGTTGATCACGCCGTGATTTGCCAGGCCTGCGTAATCATCGTCTGCATCTGTTCGTGGCTGTAATTTACCAGCGAGTTTTTGCTGTTGGCACGCGCCAGAATCCACTCGACCTCGGTGCGGCTCAGTGTGGGGCCATCCTGCCAGAACGGGGTGATCGACTGCGCCTGCAGCCACTGCTTCAGAAACTGTGCCGGTGAATCCGTGGTTTCGCTGAAAAGTTGTGGGTGTAGCTCGGCCATCAGCTTTCGCTGCAGCGGCTGCTCGCTATCAGACAACAGATCCAGGAACGGAAACAGAAGCCGTCCGCATACTTCTCCGTGATGGAACGGTTTTATCGCCCCCAGTTCTCCCGCAATACCATGGATCACGCCGAGACCCGCACTGCTGAGACTGACACCTCCCAGCCACGACGCCATCATCATCGCTTCTCGTGCCTCATCACCAACCGCATCCTCGCGATTGAGTGCAGGCCAGGCCTGAATAAACTGACGCAGACCGGTCAGCGCCAGCTGTCGGGTGAAGAGATTGCCTTTGCTGGAGAGATACGCTTCAAACAGGTGGGTAAAGGCATCAATTCCGCAGGTCGCCAGCACAGAGTCAGGTGCACCTTTCAGCAGATCCGGGTCAAGAATCGCCACCTCTGGCACAAAGACCGGGTGACGCAATGACGCTTTGATTTGAATGTCCTGCTGATCGGTTACCACCGCATTTTGCGTCACTTCACTGCCGGTCCCGGCAGTAGTCGGAACAGCAATCAGCGGCAACGTGATGGGCTGAACGGCGGTGTCACCTACTTTTTCCAGATAACGGGCGACAGGTAACGGATGCTGTACCATCGCACTGAACGCTTTCGCCGCATCCAGCACACTCCCTCCGCCAATCGCGACTACCCGATCAACATGCCCGCGCCAGCGCGCAACCCAGCCATCAATTTCAGCGGGCGAGGCTTCATGGCTGACAATTTCGTAGCCAATAATGTGATCGTTGAGGCCAGCTTTCAGCCGGGCGTAGGCCGGGCCCTGCAGGAAAGATTGTCCGCAAAACAGCAGGGTAGGCTGTGAACGGGCGGCCAGCAGCGGCACCAGCTTATCCAGACTGCCGCGGCCAAAGAGGGTTCGTTGATTACTGTACAGCTCACTCAGGTTCTCACTCACCAGTGCATCCTTTTTACATTTCACTAAAATCTGAGTGTAACGAAAAGCGCGGCGTCGACACTGGCAAACTTTCTGATAACGCATCGGCAAAAAGTTGATCACCTTCGCAAAACAGAAATTCACCGTCGGCGGGGTGATGCTTTCCTGCGGATGTTACCCTTAACATGTTATCGGTAACAGCGTTTGTCGGGATGTGTAAACATCTTACAAAGGCACTGTTTTGTCGCCCTACGGGGATCATGATAATAAATCGACACCGTATTCCGTTCGGTGCACAAGGTGGAGAAAAGCTATGCCATTACTCTATGTGGCGATCGGCGTCGCGCTACTGTTGCTGCTGATGATTCGCTTTAAGCTCAATGGATTTATCGCGCTGATCCTGGTGGCGCTGGCCGTCGGCGTGATGCAGGGCATGCCGGTGAATAAAGTTATTACCTCAATCAAAGCGGGTGTAGGTGGCACGCTGGGCAGCCTGGCGTTGATCATGGGCTTTGGTGCCATGCTCGGTAAACTGCTGGCCGATTGCGGCGGGGCGCAACGTATCGCGACCACCCTGATTGAGAAATTCGGCACAAAGCACATTCAGTGGGCGCTGGTGCTGACCGGTTTTATTGTCGGATTTGCGCTGTTCTATGAAGTCGGCTTTGTACTGATGCTGCCGCTGGTATTCAGCGTGGCGGCGTCGGCGCGTGTGCCGCTGCTCTATGTCGGGGTGCCGATGGCCGCTGCTCTGTCCGTGACGCACGGTTTCCTTCCGCCCCATCCGGGTCCAACCGCCATTGCCACGCTGTTTAACGCAGACATGGGTAAAACGCTGCTGTTTGGCACGCTGCTGGGTATCCCTACGGTGATTCTGGCAGGTCCGGTCTACGCACGTTTCCTGAAAAATATCGATAAACCGATTCCACAGGGGCTCTATAACCCGAAAACGTTTACCGAAGCGGAAATGCCCAGCTTTGGCGTGAGTGTCTGGACGGCACTGGTACCAGTGGTGCTGATGGCGCTGCGTGCCGTGGCGGAGATGCTGCTGCCAAAAGGCCACGTGCTGCTGCCCTATGCGGAGTTCTTTGGCGACCCGGTCATGGCGACCCTGATTGCGGTGCTGATTGCCATCTTCACCTTTGGACTGAATCGTGGCCGCACGATGGAACAGGTGATGGATACCCTGACCGACTCGATCAAAATCATTGCCATGATGTTGTTGATCATCGGTGGTGGCGGTGCCTTTAAACAGGTGCTGGTGGACAGTGGCGTAGATAAATATATCGCCAGCATGATGCACTCAACGCAGCTGTCACCCATCTTTATGGCGTGGTCGATTGCCGCAGTGCTGCGTATTGCGCTGGGCTCTGCCACGGTAGCAGCGATTACTGCCGGCGGTATTGTTGCACCGCTGATTGTTACCAGTGGCGCCAGCCCGGAACTGATGGTGATCGCCGTGGGGTCCGGCAGCGTGATCTTCTCTCACGTTAACGACCCTGGATTCTGGCTGTTCAAAGAGTATTTCAACCTGACGATTGGCGAAACCATTCGCTCCTGGTCTGCGCTGGAAACCATTATTTCGGTTTGTGGCCTGGTGGGTTGCCTGTTGCTCTCCTGGGTGATTTAACCTGTCGTCGCTGGCACATCTGTCAGCGGCGCTCTGTTCTGACCGGGTGCACGACGTTAAAACTAAAAAGGGCCGCAAGTGCGGCCCAGGCTGTCACTTAATTCTGACGCCTTAGTGAGGCGGTTCAAAACCGGCTTTCACCATCTCTTCCCGCAGCGCACGTGCAATTTCACGGTTGCCGCCAGTGACCGGGTAGATCACGTTATTCACCACATCATCAAGATAGTGCTCGTCAAACTCCTGCATAGAGAGCTGCGTGCCGCCTTCATCGTTGATGGCGAAAGAACCTCTGATGTGGTTACCGCTGTTTTTGGCCTTAAGGCTGTAGCGGCCCATGCTGGTATTAATCGTGCTCATAAGATCTCCTCGCGACTCATTTCAGTCTCATCACTATTGAGGCCTGCCTTGCCGCATAAATTTTAGCCAGGAGTATTCTTTAAAACGAAAAAAGAGTGCCGGTAAAAACTGGTGTTGCGATCGCTATCCCATAAAGCAAATAAAGAGCAGGATTGGTGAACTTTTGACCAATTGAAGCCTGAGTGAAGCGGCGCGATAAATATTCCTGTCTATACTGCCTACAGGAAACATGTCTAATCAGTGAGGGAAAAGGAAATGAAAATTATTCTGTGGATTATCGCGATTATCTTTATCGTCGGCCTGCTGACCCTGACAGGGGTGTTCAAACTGATTTTCTGATTTTTGTAAAAGCTTCAGCGACAACGGGCACCTAATCAGGTGCCCGAACTGTTTTCTGGCTGGCCAGCAGACACTGTGTAATGGGATCCATCGGCGTCGTGGGCAGCAGATCCTGGGAATCCAAGCATTTTTTACAGTTCGCACAGCGGGCACCATGAACGTTGTGCTCTTCCTCGTGATATTCCGTAAAAACGAATCGGGTGCTTCCGCACTGACTGCAGCGTATCTTCATCACCATCCTGTGCCTCACTCTCCTTTTCATTTGCCCGGAAGGAAGCTATCCCCTCACCGGTTAAGCGGACGTAATCTATTGCCGGGTAATATTATTCCGGCTCGCCATAAGAAAAGTAGTTGCTCATAACGTTAATTGTTTGTTGCCAGATGCGAATCCGGACACTAAAAAGCACTTCATTGATCTTTATCAAGGTTTGCCTGCTTTTGGTGAAAATATCAGCAGATGGCCTGCTCTCACTGGGGGCAATGGCACAGCAGTCTCAATATTGTCTGAGAAAAAGTCGTTTCGGCGGATAGGAATTTGCGATCAACTGCACATTAAATAACCAGACGCGTTACGGCGGCCTCCGGAAGCAGGGAAATCGGATTTTTATGCTGAGGTTTACTACCCGCAGGACGATAAAAAATAACGCTTTTGAGACGATCGTTATCAGTAATAACAGGAATACGTCTTAATAAGATTTTCCTTTTTAACCTCAAAACGTCACGGTGCTAAAGATCAAAAAGGTTTTCCTTTCCAGCAGGTTAGTGGAAGACACAGGCCATACGTCTGATCCCTGCTGATGAGTGTTTCGCAAGTCGAAAAGCAGGAAAGTGTGATGCATGTACGGAAAGTCGATATTTATCACTTTTTCATCAAATCATGCTGGACAAATCCCTCAGCAATTGCTGTACTAGACCCCGACACAGTTTAGTGTCCATTTTTCATGTAAAGGTAATATAGATGTCTAAGATCAAAGGTAACGTTAAGTGGTTTAATGAATCTAAAGGATTCGGTTTCATTACTCCTGAAGATGGCAGCAAAGATGTATTCGTACATTTCTCTGCAATCCAGAGCAACGGCTTCAAAACTCTGGCTGAAGGTCAGCGCGTAGAGTTTGAAATCACCGACGGCGCTAAAGGCCCATCTGCTGCTAACGTTATCAGTCTGTAAGTTAACAGTCAGAATTCTAAAAACCCGCCTTATGGCGGGTTTTTTTATGGCTGTAATCTGCGCTTCATCCCTCACATCGTAACCTTCTGAATTGTCCCCAGGGGCGCACAAACTGCGCGGCGGTTCACAATAAATCCTCGTAACATATTTATAACAACCAGCTGTGCAGCTTTTTAGCCTGCGACGCTATATAACAGTGCTACAGAACCCGATGAGTGAGGAGACAGGATGAACATACGGCATGCGGAGTTGAGAGACAGTTTTGCGTTGAGTGCCTTGCTGAGTGAGTTAGGCTACGGCGGCACTGAAAGTTTCATTGAGCAGCGTCTGGCGCAGTTATGCAGCGATCCCAGTGAAGCGCTGTTAGTGGCTGAACTGGGCAGTCAGGTTCTGGGTTTCCTTTCACTTCATTTTATTCCTCAGCTGGCCCTGGCCGGTGATTTCGCCCGCATCAGTTACTTCTGTATTGCGGAAGGTGAGCGCAGCAAAGGCGTCGGCCAGCAACTGCTCCAATATGCCGAAACGCTGGCAGCCCGCCGTGGCTGCGATCGTATGGAAGTCCATTGCCATCAGTCACGGCTCAAGGCGAATCAGTTTTACGCGCGCGAGGGTTATGCTGAATCACCCTGTTATCTCATTAAAAATCTGCAAGCGGGTTAAATTCCCGTCCTGAGGCGATGACCAGTGCCTCGGCAATCATCTCCCGCTGTTCATCCCTGAGGCTGGCGACAGGGATTATTGCTAACCTGCTACCACAGCATTTGTTCTTTGCCAGCACTTTCTGCTTCCTATCTGGTTTCAGGACAGCATAAACAGTTGTCCGACTGCTGATTAGCGCCGTTACCTCACGTGATGCAGACACTCTCTGCATACCCATCGGGACGGCGTCCACGCAGAACACGCACTGAAGCTGTTAGCGGTATTAAGGGCGGCGAGCGATAGCGCTTAGAGGCTATGGCGGTATAAAAGAAAACAGGATGACACTGCACTGGCTGTACAATGCCGAAGCATAGCGCAGGAATAAGCGGCGATCAGGTTCGTTTTAAAGAGAACAGACAACGATCGCCGGCTCTGGATGCGAGCATTCTCTGCAAGGGCTTAATCACTGATGAGTGACGCGGGAAGTGACACTTCTGGTCGCTGGGGGAGGAAAGAGATGATGAAAGTTGCACTGGGACAATTTGCGGTCAGCCGTGAATGGCAGGAGAACGCTGATAGCTGTCTGGCTCTGATGAAGCGGGCAGCAGAAGGAGAAGCGCATCTGCTGGTCCTGCCAGAAGCTGTTCTGGCGCGCGATAATACCGATCCCGATTTAGTGGTGAAAGCCGCACAGCCGCTGGATGGCCCTTTTATCACACAGTTGCTGGCTGCCAGTGAGCATAATGCGCTGACCACTATAATGAGCGTCCATGTCCCCAGTGACCAGCATAAAGCGCTCAATGTACTGGTGGCTATCCGCAACGGCGAAATTATTGCCACCTATGAAAAGCTGCATCTGTACGATGCATTTGCCGTGCAGGAATCGCAACGGGTCAATCCAGGCCATGTCATTCCACCGCTGATTGAGGTTGCGGGTATGAAAGTCGGATTAATGACCTGCTATGATGTGCGTTTCCCGGAACTGGCACGACGACTGGCGCTGGACGGTGCAGAAGTGCTTGTGTTGCCTGCCGCATGGGTGAAAGGCCCGCTGAAAGAGATGCACTGGGATTTACTGACCCGTGCCCACGCGCTGGAGAACACCTGCTATATGGTGGCGGTGGGCGAGTGTGGCCCACGCAATATTGGCAACAGTCTGGTGGTCGACCCGCTGGGGGTAGCGGTGGCGAATGCCGCGGAGTCCCCGACACTACTGTTTGCTAAACTCGACCCGGAACGCGTCGTCTATGCCCGACGGATGCTGCCGGTACTGGAGAACCGGCGCTTTGCGCGTCCTGAACTCAAGTGATCTAAGGATAAAAATCCATGACGACAAAGCGAGCAAAACGCTGAGTGCTGGCACTTGTGCATACTTAATCGGCCTCTCAGAGATCTCACTCTGTTACAGATTCCAGTTGTCGCCGCAGGCAAACTGCGCGTAAATAACAGTCACCGTGATTTGAATAAGTTGAAAGGTTAAATATGGAAGGTATCAGTATTGCCAAGCTGCTGATTATCGGTGCGCTTATCGTACTGCTTTTTGGTACCAACAAGTTGCGCTCACTGGGCGGCGATCTGGGCTCCGCGATTAAGGGCTTCAAAAAAGCCATGAAAGACGAAGATACCAGCGCAACCCGAACAACCGCTGAAGACGTACCGGCAGAACGCGTCGTTCATAAAGATTAATCGGTTATTTGCTGAAAATAACTGTTACTTTTTATTTCAGGCAACGTCAGGCACGCATAAAAAAACCAGGCTGTTTCCAGTCTGGTTTTTTGTTTTTCAGGCTTCTGATAGCGGAGGCCGGCTTATTTCACTTCTTCGCCTTTGGCCTGCATATCCGCATGATAGGAAGAGCGGACAAACGGACCGCATGCGGCATGGGTGAAGCCCATCGCCATCGCTTCTTCTTTCATCTCATCAAATTCAGCCGGGCTGACGTAGCGCTGAACCGGCAGGTGGTGACGGCTCGGCTGCAGATACTGGCCCAGAGTCAGCATGGTGACACCGTGGCGACGCAGATCGCGCATCACTTCCACGATTTCGGCGTTGGTCTCACCCAGCCCAACCATCAGACCCGATTTGGTCGGGATATCCGGATGCGCTTCTTTGAACCGCTCCAGCAATTTCAGTGACCATTCGTAGTTAGCGCCCGGCCGCACCTGGCGGTAGACGCGTGGTACGTTTTCCAGATTGTGGTTAAACACATCCGGTGGCGTTGCGGTGAGAATTTCCAGCGCACGGTCCATGCGGCCACGGAAGTCCGGAACCAGTGTTTCAATTTTAATCGTGGGATTTTTTTCGCGAATCGCGCGGATACAGTCTGCAAAATGTTGTGCACCGCCATCACGTAAATCATCGCGGTCAACAGAGGTGATCACGACGTAGCGCAGGCCCATATCGGCAATCGTCTGCGCCAGTTTTGCCGGTTCGTTAGCATCAGGCGCATTAGGACGGCCATGTGCCACATCGCAGAACGGACAACGACGGGTACAGATAGCACCTAGAATCATAAAGGTGGCAGTACCGTGGTTGAAGCATTCAGCAAGGTTAGGGCAGGAGGCCTCTTCGCAGACTGAGTGCAGCCCGTTTTTACGCATCGCGGCTTTAATGCCCTGAATACGACTGGAGTCAGCTGGCAGCTTGATTTTCATCCATTCCGGCTTACGCAACATCTCCTGCCGTTCAACAGCCACGGTTTTCACCGGGATCAGCGCCATTTTGTCTGCGTCACGATATTTGACGCCGCGTTCCATCTGAATTGGTTTACTCATAAATCAGCAGGTTCCGGTCGGATTGCGATTTGAAAGCGTTCCCACTCAAACCGGGAAGGGGGCTTTCAACTTTATTTGAAAAAAGTGCAAAAATTATATCATCACATCGCCTGCGAAGCAGCCACAGTCAGCACGGATACGTTACATATTTGTAAATTCGCATTCTGCGTTAAGGCTTAACAGGGAGATCGCCTGATATCCATTCAACATTTTCATAACCTGACAGCCGCGCAAAGGCGCTGACCAGCGGAGAACGTACCTGCTCCGTTGTCACCTCTGGCTCAAAATTTTTCAACTGGGTCATTCTCATCCCGGCGTAACCACAGGGATTGATGCGCAGGAAAGGAGATAAATCCATGGCCACATTCAGCGCCAGGCCGTGAAATGAACAGCCTTTGCGGATGCGTAATCCCAGTGAACAGATTTTCTCTTCCCCGACATAAACGCCAGGGGCATCCGCGCGGGCGCGGGCGCTGACGCCGAACTCTGCCAGCGTCGCGATTACCGTCTCTTCCAGAATGGTCACCAGCTGGCGCACGCCGAGTTTACGGCGTTTCACATCGATCAGGACGTACATCACCTGCTGTCCCGGCCCGTGATAGGTCACCTGACCGCCACGATCGCTCTGCACCACCGGAATATCGCCTGGCATCAGCAGATGCTCCGCTTTTCCCGCCTGACCCTGCGTAAAGACCGGAGGATGCTCGACCAGCCAGATTTCGTCACGACTCTGGTCATCGCGCTGGTCGGTGAAGTGATGCATGGCGTCGGAGACAGATTGCCAGTCGCACAGACCGGACTGACGGACAAAGAGGGTTTCAACTGACAAAACGATAGCCCGCTAAAGGAAATAACGTTAAGAATAGCGTCGGCAAACCGTCAGGCAGAGGCGCCTTGCCGACCCGTAAATTACAGGACCATCCGCACGATTTCGATGTTGCCCAGCTCTTCGTACAGGCGTTCAACCTGCTCGATGTGGGTGGCGGTGATAGTGATGTTTACGGAGTGATAGTTGCCTTTGCTGCTCGGCTTAACTTCAGGGCTGTAGTCGCCGGGCGCATGACGTTGCACCACTTCAACCACTTGATCAACCAGCTCCGGTTGCGCCAGACCCATTACTTTGTAGGTAAACGGGGTAGGAAATTCGAGCAGCTCATTCAGTTTGGTTTTCATATTAACTCCGGTGCATAAAAAACAGGCTCCCGCCTGAGCGGGAGCATCATAATATCCTGTAATGGGGGCAGAAGGGTGATTTTTCAATCACCCCTTACGCTTAACCGAACCAGTGATGGAACATCAGTTTGATGTAATCAACGATACGGCCGAAGAAACCACCCTCAGAGACTTCGTTCAGCACCACCAGCGGACGCTGTTCGATAGTTTTGCCATCCAGCTGGAAGTTGATGCTGCCGACAACCTGGTTTTTCTTCAGTGGCGCGTGCAGTTCTGTATTGGTCAGCACATAGCTGGCTTTCAGATCTTTCATACGGCCACGTGGAATGGTCAGGTAAGCATCTTTTTCCACGCCCAGTTGTACACGGTCATTATCACCGAACCAGACTGGCTCAGAAGCGAACTCTTTGCCTGCTTTCAGTGGCGCAACAGTTTCAAAGAAACGGAAGCCCCAGGTAAGCAGTTTCTTGCTCTCAGTTTCACGGCCTTTATAGGTATGACCGCCCATCACAGCGGAGATCAGGCGCATCTGGCCTTCGGTCGCTGACGCCACCAGGTTGTAACCGGCTGAGTTAGTATGACCGGTTTTGATCCCATCCACGTTCAGGTTGGTATCCCACAGCAGACCATTACGGTTCATCTGACGGATATTATTGAAGGTGAACTCTTTCTCTTTATAAACAGCATACTCTTCCGGTACGTCGCGGATCAGCGCCTGGCCGATCAACGCCATGTCGCGCGCGGAGCTGTACTGACCTTCCGCGTCCAGGCCATGAACGGTCCCGAAGTGGGTATTCTGCAGGCCAAGCGCTTTGACGTAGTTGTTCATCAGGTTAACAAAGGCATCCTGACTGCCAGCGACATAGTCAGCCATCGCAACGCAGGCGTCGTTACCGGACTGCAGGACAATGCCACGGGTCAGCTGTGAAACCGGCACGCGATCGCCTGGTTTCAGGAACATCAGCGAAGAACCTTTAAACACCGGGTTGCCGGTCGCCCAGGCATCCGGGCCGACGGTCACCAGATCATCCTGATGAATTTTGCCCGCTTTCACGGCCTGACCAATGACATAGCTGGTCATCATCTTGGTCAGACTGGCAGGATCGCGGCGTGCATCGGCGTTTTTCTCTGCCAGCACTTTGCCTGAGTTGTAGTCGATGAGGACATACGCTTCGGCATCAATGTCCGGCACGCCCGGAATCATGGTCTTGAGATTGACGTCATCAGCAATAGCAGCATGGCTGAGAGAGATAGCGATCAGTGATCCCACTGTCAGGCGTTTCAGTAAACGAGATGATTTCAGCGTGTTCATGTGTAGGACTACAACATCCGTGAGTTTGAGGTTAAAAATGTCACTCATCATAACCAATGCCAGATTTTCTGGCACCGGGCATGATGATTGGGTTGTTAGCAGACGTAACCTGCAGTGCTCTGAACCACGGTTCAGCGACGTGTGTTCGTAATAAATGACGCGGCCTGGCCTTCACTGCTCAGGCGCTGTTGCAGCGCAGCCGCTTCGGCGCGGGAGGCATAACCACCAAGCTGTACGCGATAGACATTGTTGCCCGCGTTTTCAACCTTGCCGGGCACACCATAACGCTGGCTCAGGCTTTTCATCATCTGCTGCGCACGCGCCGGATCGTTCAGCGCACCAACCTGCACCACATAGCCATCGGCGGAACCACTGCTGGCTGCAGGCGAGGCACTGGCTGCTGCGGGAGCAGCACTGCTGGCTGCGGGTGCGGAACTGGCAGGTGCGGCGGCTGGCGGCTCGTTACCTTCCAGTACACCGTTCGCTAATGGCTGGGGTGCGCCAAGAAAGCCGCTGCTCTGTACTGGCGCGCCCATGTTGTCACTGCTCTGCAGCGTGCTGTTGCTGATGGCTTCAACATTCTGTGCAGGCGGTTCAGAAGGGGCTGCACTGCCGCCGTTCATCACCGCGCCGCCACTCAGATCCGGGCGGGCAGGCAGAGAGTAGCTCTGTTTGGCTACCACGGTTCCGATGGTGCCGGGACCTGAGAGCGTGCCGTCGGGTGCGACCTTAATAAAGTCGACGCGTACCCGCGAATTATTAGAGATATTCAGGCGGTCACCGGCAGCCCGCGACAGGTCGATAATGCGTCCCGGCGTGTAGGGACCGCGATCGTTAACGCGCACCACAATCTGACGGCCATTCGCGATATTGGTCACGCGCACATAGCTCGGCAGCGGCAGAGTAGGGTGAGCCGCAGTCAGCGCATCGGGATCGTAAGCTTCACCGGTGGCGGTGCGGTTTCCCTGCGCCTCTTCACCGTACCAGGTTGCCAGGCCGACTTCGCTGTAGTTCGACGGATCTTTGATGATGCGATAATTTTTACCGTTAACGCTGTAATCCTGACTGGTGCCCGGATTGATCGGCTCATAACGTGGCTCAACGCCTGGAATCTCTACCACCGGTCCATTGTAAGCCGGTTGCGGCGGCGCCGTATTTTGGGGTTCGGGCGTGGTACAGGCCGCCAGAACCAGTGATGCCAGTGCAACGCCAAGCCATTCCTTACGCATCTGCAGCCTCTTAGACACTTTTAGATAACATTTTTCGGTGAGTGTGGATCGACATCACAATGCCAAATCCCGCCATAAGCACGATAAGCGCGGAGCCGCCATAACTGACCAGCGGCAGCGGCACGCCAACTACCGGTAAGATACCACTAACCATGCCAATGTTAACGAAAACATAAACGAATAAAATCAGCATTAAACCGCCCGCCATAACACGGCCAAAGGTGGTCTGCGCCCGGGCTGCTACCACCAGTCCCCGCATGATCAGCAGCAGATAGAGGGCCAGCAGCAGCAGCACGCCGACCAGCCCTAACTCTTCGGCCAGGACCGCGAAGATAAAGTCAGTATGACGTTCCGGCAAAAACTCCAGCTGAGACTGGGTGCCCTGCAGCCAGCCTTTGCCGCGCAGTCCGCCCGAGCCAATCGCGATTTTCGACTGGATGATGTGATAACCGGCGCCCAGCGGGTCCGTTTCCGGATCGAGCAGCATCATGACGCGGTCGCGCTGATAGTCGTGCATCAGGAAGAACCACAGAATCGGGATAAAGGCGGCGACCAGCAGTACCGCCACGCTAATCAGTTTCCAGCTCATTCCTGAGAGGAAAAGCACAAACAGGCCTGAGGCGGCAATCAGAATCGAGGTGCCGAGATCGGGCTGTGCGGCCACCAGCAGAGTAGGCAGGAAGATCAGAATCAGCGCGATACCGGTATTTTTCAGCGTCGGCGGACAGACATCGCGGTTGATAAAGCGCGCCACCATCAGCGGCACCGCGATCTTGGCAATCTCCGAAGGCTGGAAACGCACAAAGCCGAGATCGAGCCAGCGCTGGGCCCCTTTACTGATCTGTCCAAAAGCATCCACTGCCACCAGCAGGATGACGCAGACAATATAGAGATAGGGCGCCCAGCCTTCATAAACGCGCGGCGGCACCTGCGCCAGCACAATCATGATCACCAGACCCATCGCGATCTGCCCGAGTTTACGCTCCATCATGCCAGGATCCTGTCCGCTGGCACTCCAGATCACCACGGCGCTGTAGGTCAGCAGCGCGAGAATGATCAGCATAAACATCGGATCGATGTGGATGCGCATCCAGATCGATCGTTTCTGCGGACTATCTTGCATCGACATGTTTATTCACCTTCATAACCGGGCGGCACAGGGGCGGCGTCCGGCAGAACTGTATTGTTATCACCCAACATAATGTGATCCAGAATCTGGCGCATGACGGTGCCGACAGCCGGACCGGCGCCACCGTTTTCCAGGATAATGGTCACAGCGACCCGAGGTTTGTCATAAGGGGCAAACGCGGTCATTAATTTATGGTCGCGTAATCGTTCAGCAATTTTATGGGCGTTATACGTTTCGTTCTCTTTCAGGCCGAAGACCTGTGCTGTACCGGACTTGGCGGCGATTTTATAGGGCGCATCAGCAAAACTCTTGTGCGCGGTACCATTAGGGCGATTCGCCACGCCGTACATGCCATCTTTGGCGATTTCCCAGAAGCCGGAATGGATATCACCAATCGGGGCCTCAGGCGGCTGACGATAGGGCACCAGGGTACGACCTTCGCGGGTAGCACGCAGCATATGCGGCACCTTGACGACACCGTCATTGATTAAAATCATCATCGCTTTGTTCATCTGCAGCGGGGTTGCCGTCCAGTAACCCTGACCGATCCCCACCGGAATGGTATCACCCTGATACCACGGCTTTTTAAACCGTTTCATTTTCCAGTCGCGGGTAGGCATATTACCGGCGCTCTCCTGCGGCAAATCGATGCCGGTACGGCTGCCATAACCAAATTTGTTCATCCACTCCGACAGGCGGTCAATACCCATGTCGTAGGCGACCTGATAGAAGAAGGTATCAGCAGACTCTTCCAGTGCTTTGGTGACGTTCAGACGGCCGTGGCCCCACTTTTTCCAGTCACGAAAACGCTTTTCTGAACCCGGAAGCTGCCACCAGCCGGGATCAAACAGACTGGTGTTACGGTTGATCACGCCCGCACTCATGGCAGAAACCGCGACATAAGGTTTGACTGTGGAAGCCGGTGGGTAAGCCGCCTGAATGGCGCGGTTGTAGAGCGGGCGGTTTTCATCTTCCAGCAGTCCACGGTAATCCTTACTGGAAATACCGTCGACAAATAAGTTGGCATCGTAGCTCGGCGTAGAGACCATGGCGAGAATTTCGCCGGTGCGCGGGTCGCTGACCACCACTGCTGCGCGACTTCCCGCCAGCAGAGTCTCGACATATTGCTGCAGTTTGAGATCGATCGTCAGATAGATATCACGTCCAGCCTGAGGTGACTCCTCATGCAACTGGCGAATAACGCGGCCACGATTGTTAACCTCTACCTCTTCAAAGCCGGTTTTGCCGTGCAGCAAACTCTCGTAATACGCTTCAATCCCCAGCTTACCGATATCGTGTGTTGCGGCATAGTTCGGCCATATGCCCTCTTTATCGAGGCGGGCAACGTCACGGTCGTTGATTTTTGACACGTAGCCGACGACATGCGTCAGCGTGGCACCGTAAGGATAGTAGCGGCGCTGATAACCTTTCACTTCCACGCCGGGGAAACGGTACTGATTAACCGCAAAGCGCGCCACCTGCACTTCATTCAGACCGGTTTTAACCGGGATAGAGGTGAAACGACGTGAGCGTTTACGCTCTTTCTGGAAATTCTCGAGGTCTTCATCCGTCAGCTCAAGAACCGGACGTAAGTTTTCCAGCGTCTGTTGCAGGTTATCGACTTTTTCCGGGACAAGTTCAGCCTGATAGATGGTGCGGTTCAGTGCCAGCGGGGTGCCGGTACGATCGTAAATTATGCCGCGACTGGGCGCGACAGGCACCAGTTTGATGCGGTTCTGGTTAGAGCGGGTGCTGTAATCATCAAAGCGAAGAATCTGCAGGTGGTAGAGGTTAACCACCAGAATTGACGAGAGCAGTAAGATACCGACGAAGGCGATAAACGCCCGACGGACAAAGAGTTTCTGTTCGGCGCTGTAATCGCGAAAGGCGTTGCTTTGTAATTTCATCCGCTACTTGTCATGTCTGATGTGGGCTGATCGGTCATTCACGATGATAAGGATGATTTGTCGTTATACTCCAGGCACGATACAGACTTTCGGCTACCAGCACGCGCACCAGCGGATGGGGCAACGTCAATGCTGACAGTGACCAGCTCTGTTCTGCCGCCGCTTTACAGGCGGGGGCCAGGCCTTCGGGCCCGCCAATCAGCAGGCTGACATCGCGACCATCAAGCTTCCAGCGTTCAAGCTGCTGTGCCAGCTGCGGGGTTTCCCACGGTTGGCCCGGAATATCCAGCGTGACGATGCGATTACCTTTGCCGACCGCCGCCAGCATCGCTTCACCCTCTTTTTCAAGAATGCGTTTGATATCAGCATTTTTACCGCGCTTACCTGCGGTAACTTCGATCAGCTCAAACGGCATATCTTTCGGGAAGCGGCGCAGGTATTCCATAAAACCGGTCTGCACCCAGTCAGGCATTTTGGTGCCGACGGCAACGAGTTGCAGTTTCACCGATTAGCTCCAGAGTTTTTCCAGCTCATACAGCTGGCGACTCTCTTCCTGCATCACATGCACGATGACATCGCCCAGATCAACCACGACCCAGTCTGCCGCGCTTTTACCTTCAATGCCTAATGGCATCAGGCCAGCTAAACGGGATTCCTGCTCAACGTGTTCTGCGATCGAAGTCACATGACGCGTGGAGGTACCGGTGCAGATGATCATGTAATCGGTGATGCTGGATTTGCCCTGAACGTCGATGGTAATAATGTCCTGGCCTTTAAGATCATCAATCTTATCAATAACGAACTCTTGGAGTGCTTTACCTTGCAAAAGGTTCCCCTTGGAATCTGGTAGTAACGAGCCGGCTGTAAGCCCGGAGAGTGCAGCCAAAAAATTAAGCGGCGCAGTATAGCATGCCCGGATCAGTCGCGATATAAGCCTTCGCGGTCGATATAGTCGATAACCGCAGCGGGTAACAGGTCATCGCAGGGCTGATTTTGATGGCGACGGCGGCGAATTTCGGTCGCCGAAATATCATAGAGTGGGGTTTCCGCCAGCCAGATATGCCCCGCGGGCTGCTGATGCAGCTGCCGGATATCCTGAGCGACGTGTTGCTCAAGCCACGCCTGCATCTCTGGCGAGTCGAACCGGGTCGGATAGCCGGGACGCTGGCAGACCAGCAGATGGCAGAGTGACAGCAGATCCTGCCAGCGATGCCATTTGGACAGGCTCAGCAGGGAATCCTGACCAATGATAAAGGCCAGCGGCTGCTCTGCACTGCGTTCTGCGCGCCAGGCTTCCAGGGTGGTCACGGTCCAGGAGGGTGTGTCACGTTCCAGCTCCCGGGTATCAATTTCAAACAGCGGTAAGCCACGGATAGCGCAGCGCAGCATAGCAACCCGCTGAGACGCGCTGGCTTCCGGTTGTGGACGATGCGGGGGCACATTATTGGGCAGCAGCGTCACACGCTGTAAGCCGGTCTGCTGAGCCAGCGCTTCCACCGGGCGCAGATGGCCAAAATGGATCGGATCGAAGGTGCCACCAAACAGTGCGTGTAACTCAGACATGGGCAAAGCTCGTCGGAAAAGCGCGACTGCTGAGCAGCAGCGTCAGGGTTTGCAACTGCGGCCACACTGACTGACCATAATCCTGCTTCAGGGTGATCTCAATCTGACTCAGCAGATGGATGGCGCGTTGCAGACGGGTGGCATCCAGTCGCTGGAGTGCGTCGGTGAACAGCGCGCGGCGGTTTTGCCAGATACGCTGCTGATCCATCAGCGTGCGCAGTGGTTGCTGGGCCTGATGGCGTTGCAGATGCAACAGCGTCAGCAAATCGCGCTGCAGCGTACGCAGCAGAATCACGACTTCGCTCTCTTCTTTCTCCAGTTGGTGCAGGATATGCAGCGCGCGACGACTTTTACCCGCCAGCAGGGCATCCACCCAGTGGAAGGGCGTGAAGTGCGCGGCATCACTGACCGCCTCTTCGACCCGTGGCAGTGTCAGCTTGCCGTCCGGCCACTGCAGTGAGAGCCGCTCCAGCGCCTGCGCCAGCGCCAGCAGATTACCCTCATAGCAGTAACACAGCAGCTGTACTGCCGCGTCATCCACGGATAATTTCAGCGCTTTCGCGCGATTTACCACCCAGCGTGGCAATTGTGCCTGCTCTGGCGTCTGGCAGGGCACGACAACCGCAGAGGCAGCCAGTGCCTTAAACCAGGCGCTGTTTTCCTGCGCTTTGGTCAGCTTTGGCATCCGGCAGATCAGCAGAATATCGGCGTGCAGCAGCTGAGAGAGCTTAACCAGCTGCTCGGCCATGGCGGCGTTGGGGCCATTCTCGGGGAATTGCAGTGTCATCGTCTGACGCTGGGCAAACAGACTCAGTGACTGGCAGCTGACGAACAGGCTCTCCCAGTCGGTCTGGGCATCCAGCGTAAAACTAAAATGTTCGTCGAATCCCTGTGTGGTTGCGGCGGCACGGATGGCATCCGCGCTTTCCTGCAACAGCAGCGGTTCGTTACCGGCTAACAAATAACAGGCGCGCAGCCCCTCACGGAGCTGCGCGCTGAGTTGCTCAGGATAAATCCTGATCATTGCAGGCTGGTAGCAGAGGAAGAGGGCGCTTCCTGTGAACCCTGACCCGGCACCGAAATCACTGACGCTGGCAGAGTATCTTTGCTGTTCATCTGCGCGGCATGCACCGACAGCAGCTTACGAACCAGCTGTTCAGCTGCACGCTGACGCATCTCCTGCGTAATCAGGTCCTGCTCGGCATCTTTTGCCAGCGCCGCATTCGGGTTATCGAAGAACGAACGATAAACCGTGGTGCTGATGGGATAGATACCTTTGCCCGGCAACAGCACCTGCGCAGTGAGGGTCATCACCAGCTGATACTCGGCAGTGGTGCCGCTGATAAAGACCGAGGCTGTATTACGACCTGACATTTCAGGACCCAGACGCAGTGTCGGAATATCGGTACGGGTCTGCTTGCTGTCTTCAACAATGGTGACATCGTTGATACGCAGTTGCTGACGTACAGTACGCGCCAGCGGACCATAAGGATCGCCGGTTGAAACAATCAGGGTTTTCAGTTCGCTGGGCACCTGCGTGGTGCCGCGCGGATGAAAACCACAGCCAGCGGTGATCACCACCGCCAGCATGACAAACAGCCTGATAATCGGATGTCGCACAGTTCCTCCTGAACTTAACCTACGACCAGGTTAAGCAGTTTGCCCGGTACATAAATGACTTTACGGATAGTCACGCCGTCCAGATACTTCGCCACCAGATGCTCCTGCGCAGCGCGTGCCTGAACCTGTTCCTGTGTTGCATCGGCGGGTACGGTGATTTTGCCGCGCACTTTACCGTTAACCTGTACCACCACCAGCAGTGAATCTTCAACCATAGCGGCTTCATCAGCAACCGGCCAGCTCGCTTCATCAATGGTGCCTTCGCCGCCCAGCGTCTGCCACAGAACATAGCAGGCGTGCGGGGTAAACGGATAGAGCAGACGGACGATGGCCAGCAGCGCTTCCTGCATCAGGGCGCGATCCTGCTCGCTCTCCTGCGGAGCGCGGGCCAGCTTGTTCATCAGCTCCATGATGGCCGCAATAGCGGTGTTGAAGGTCTGACGACGGCCAATATCATCCGCCACTTTGGCGATGGTTTTGTGCAGGTCACGACGCAGCGATTTCTGCTCGTCATTCAGGCTGTCCACATCCAGTGCCACGGTCGCACCCTGTGAGGTGTGCTCGTAGACCAGCTTCCAGACACGTTTCAGGAAGCGGTTAGCCCCTTCAACGCCCGATTCCTGCCACTCCAGCGTCATATCTGCTGGCGAAGCAAACATCATAAACAGACGTACGGTATCGGCGCCGTAACGCTCAACCATCAGCTGTGGATCGATGCCGTTGTTTTTCGACTTCGACATTTTGCTCATGCCCGCGTAGATCACGTCGCGGCCCTGCGTGTCGGTCGCTTTAATAATGCGGCCTTTCTCGTCACGCTCAACTTCAACGTCAACCGGGGAAACCCAGTTACGTTCGCCGTTGTTGCCCAGGTAGTAGAAGGCATCAGCAAGTACCATGCCCTGGCACAGCAGACGTTTTGCTGGCTCATTAGAGTTCACCAGGCCCGCGTCACGCAGCAGCTTGTGGAAGAAGCGGAAATACATCAGGTGCATGATGGCGTGTTCGATACCACCCACATACTGATCGACCGGCAGCCAGTAGTTTGCTGCGGCCGGGTCCAGCATGCCTTCCTTGTAGCTGGCGCAGGTATAACGCGCATAGTACCAGGAGGACTCCATAAAGGTGTCAAAGGTGTCCGTTTCACGCAGCGCTGGCTGACCGTTTACTGTGGTTTTCGCCCACTCCGGATCCGCTTTGATCGGGCTGGTAATGCCATCCATCACCACATCTTCCGGCAGGATAACCGGCAGCTGGTCTTCAGGTGTCGGCATCACAGTGCCATCTTCCAGCGTCACCATCGGGATAGGTGCACCCCAGTAGCGCTGACGGGAAACACCCCAGTCGCGCAGACGGTAGTTCACTTTACGTACGCCCACGCCTTTTGCCGCCAGTGAATCCGCGATAGCGTTAAAGCCAGTTGCGTGATCCATGCCGTTGAACTCACCCGAGTTGAACAGGGCGCCTTTATCCGTCATCGCCGCAGCGCTGACGTCAGGAATGGAGCCATCCAGGTTGAGGATGACCGGCTTGATCGACAGATCGTATTTAGTGGCAAACTCCCAGTCACGCTGGTCGTGTGCCGGAACCGCCATCACGGCACCGGTGCCGTATTCCATCAGGACGAAGTTGGCGACCCAGACCGGAAGCAGCTCACCGGTCAGCGGATGAATAACAGACAGGCCGGTCGCCATGCCTTTCTTCTCCATGGTCGCCATATCGGCTTCGGCCACTTTGGTATTACGGCATTCCGCAATAAAGTCAGCCAGTGCCGGATTATTGACGGATGCCTGAGTGGCCAAAGGATGACCTGCTGCGACAGCCACATAGGTTGCGCCGATAAAGGTATCCGGGCGGGTGGTGTAGACTGTAACTTTCTCTTCGCTCTCTGCCACGTCGAAAGTGATTTCGACGCCTTCAGAACGACCAATCCAGTTACGCTGCATGGTTTTGACCTGTTCAGGCCACTCTTCCAGCGTATCCAGATCGTTCAGCAACTCTTCCGCATAATCGGTGATTTTGATAAACCACTGCGGGATCTCTTTACGCTCAACCTTGGTGTCGCAGCGCCAGCAACAGCCATCGATCACCTGCTCGTTCGCCAGCACCGTCTGATCGTTCGGGCACCAGTTCACTGCGGAGGTTTTTTTATAGACCAGGCCTTTTTCATACAGTTTGGTAAAGAACCACTGTTCCCAGCGGTAGTACTCAGGCTGGCAGGTGGCCAGTTCACGACTCCAGTCATAGCCAAAGCCCAGCAGTTTGAGCTGGTTTTTCATGTAGGCGATGTTGTCGTAAGTCCACGGGGCAGGTGCAGTATTGTTTTTAACCGCAGCGCCTTCTGCAGGCAGGCCGAAAGCATCCCAGCCAATCGGCTGTAGCACGTTTTTGCCGAGCATACGCTGATAGCGCGCGATTACGTCGCCGATGGTGTAGTTACGAACGTGACCCATGTGCAGGCGGCCAGAAGGATAGGGCAACATGGAGAGGCAATAGTATTTCTCTTTACCTTCCTGCTCAGTCACTTTAAACGTTTCGTTTTCATCCCAGTGCTGCTGCACACGGGATTCAATTTCTTCCGGGCGGTATTGCTCTTGCATGGCTGCCTGTGGTCCTTTATGAAAAACATTTTTCTGGCTCTAAGATCCGCATAGCATACCCATAAGGCCGCGTATCAACAACACTTCCCACTTTTGCTGGCACGATTTCTGCCGAAAGCGTCAGCCTCTTCACCCTTTTGTAATTCACTGTACAGACGACACGGCAAAAGCAACATTACGACTAAACTTAAGTCAGCGAGGGTCTGCATAAAGGAGAACAAAATGAATAAAGTGGCTCAGGAGTATCGCGAGTCGTTAGCCGTATTGACTGAACGTCTTCGTCAGGGCGATCGTAACCTTGATGAGCTGATTGCCGGGCGGCGAAGTCAGTTGCTGGTGCGCGATGATATGTCAGAAAGTGAGATTGACCAGGCGCTGCGTTCGGTGCGCCGTGATTTAGGCGAGTTTGCCCGAAGTTACAGCGATGCTGAAGAACCGCTGGCGGACTCACTGTTTATGCGCATTATCCGCGAGAGCGTCTGGAAAGAGCTGGCGGATATTACGGATAAAAGTCAGCTGGAGTGGCGTGAGGTCTTTCAGGATCTGCATCACCATGGTGTCTATCAGAGCGGTGAAGTGGTCGGTCTTGGCAATCTGGTGTGTGAAAAGTGCCAGTTTACCCGGGCAATCTATACGCCTGAGACCTTATCCCGTTGTCCGGAGTGCGGCCACGATCAGTTCCAGCGTCAGCCTTTTGAACCCTGATAACAAACATTATGCGGGCCACATTGAGTGACCCGCATACGTTGTTTAGTGCAGAATTTTAGCGAGGAAATCTTTAGCGCGGTCAGACTGCGGATTATTAAAGAAGTCATCTTTGTTGGTGTCTTCGATAATTTTCCCTTCATCCATAAAGATCACGCGATTGGCGACTTTACGGGCAAAGCCCATCTCGTGTGTCACCACCATCATCGTCATCCCTTCCTGCGCCAGTTCAACCATCACATCCAGCACTTCATTGATCATTTCCGGATCCAGCGCGGAGGTCGGTTCATCAAACAGCATCGCAATAGGATCCATGCAGAGCGCACGCGCAATTGCCACGCGCTGCTGCTGACCGCCGGAGAGCTGGCCAGGAAACTTCTCCGCATGGGCTGACAGTCCCACACGCTTCAGCAGCTTCAGCCCTTTATCGCGGGCCGCCGCTTTGTCTCGCTTCAGCACTTTTACCTGCGCCAGCACCAGATTGTTAATAATGCTCAAATGCGGGAACAGCTCGAAGTGCTGGAATACCATTCCGACCTGACTGCGAAGCTGCGCCAGATTGGTTTTTTTGTTGTTCACTTCGGTGCCGTTGACGGAAATCACACCCTGCTGAACGGGCTCAAGTCCGTTCACGGTTTTGATGAGCGTCGATTTACCGGAGCCGGACGGGCCGCACACTACCACCACTTCACCGGTTTTGACTTCGGTTGAGCAGTCGGTCAGCACCTGAAAGTGACCATACCACTTAGAAACATTTTTCAGGCTAATCATTTAAACCGTCCTTTTTCTTTTTAGATAGCTGACCAACAGCGATGCGCTCAGGCTGATAACGAAGTAGACCAGACCTGCAAACAGAACCATTTCAACCTGGGTGCCGTCGCGCTCACCGATAGTCGACGCGGTACGGAAGAAGTCCGCCAGGCTTAACACATAAACCAGAGAGGTATCCTGGAACAGCACGATACCCTGCGTCAGTAACAGCGGAACCATGGCCCGGAATGCCTGCGGCAGAATAATCAGTTTCATGGCCTGCCACTGCGTCATACCCAGCGCCAGCGCGGCATTACCCTGGCCGCGTGAGATACTGATGATGCCGGCACGAATGATCTCTGAGTAGTACGCCGCTTCGAACAGTGAAAAGGCGACCATGGCTGAAATCAGGCGGATATCGGTTTTAGGCGACAGGCCCAGCACCTGTTGCAGGAAACTCGGCACCACCAGATAGAACCACAGCAGCACCATCACCAGCGGTACTGAGCGGAACAGGTTGACATAAATTTTGGCGAACCAGCTGATGGGCTTAAAGGTCGACAGACGCATTACCGCCAGCAGGGTGCCCCAAAGAATGCCGAAAACCACGGCGGTAATCGTGATCTTAAAGGTAATCACTAAGCCGTTAAGCAGATAGGGCAGGCTGGGCGCAATCGAACTCCAGTCAAAGTCGTACATTACTTGCCTCCCGCATTGCCTGGCAGCCGGACTTTGCGCTCGACCAGACTCATCAACAACATAATCACCAGGTTAATCGCGACGTAGGCCAGCGTAATGGCGGTAAAGGATTCATAGGCGTGAGCAGAATAGTCGAGCAGTTTGCCCGCCTGTGCTGCCATATCCACCAGACCAATGGTGGAGGCGATAGCGGAGTTCTTGACCAGGTTCAGCATTTCCGAGGTCATCGGCGGAACAATCACGCGATACGCATTCGGCAGCAATACATAGCGGTAAGTCTGCGGCAGGGTTAATCCCATCGCCAGGCCAGCATTCTTCTGTCCACTCGGCAGTGACTGAATCGCCGCGCGCACCTGCTCGCAAACGCGGGCGGCGGTAAACAGGCCGAGACAGATCATGGAAGAGAGGAAGAACTGAATGTTGGGGTCCAGCTCAGACTTAAACCACATGCCGAGATTCTCGCCCACCAGCTCGGGCGCCACCAGATACCAGAAGAAGAACTGGACGATCAGCGGGATGTTACGAAACAGTTCGACATAGCAGGTGCCAATGGTCGACAGCAGGCGATTCGGCACGGTGCGCAGAATGCCAAAAAATGAACCCACGCAGAAAGCGATAATCCAGGCGCAGCAGGAGACGGCTATCGTCACCTGAAAACCGGACCACAGCCAGCCGAGGTAGGTCGTGTTACCGAACGGGGCCTGTTCGAGAAATATGCCCCAGTTCCAATCGATACCCATAACGAGCTCCGGAAAAAAAGGGTAGCTAAGCTACCCTGAAGATTGATGAACGGCGTTTTATGTCCTGACGCAGGGGAACGACCCGTGTCAGTCTGTCTGTCCATGCCGCGGTTTCAGCAATCGAGAGGGCAGCCAGGCCGCCCTTGTTATACCCGCCGTCTTTCAGGCTGCATTTTGTTGGCTATGTATGTCCACGCATCCGAATCATCTACCTGAGTAGGTTCCCCGGGATGCATGCTCTCCTGCCGACTCAATGTGACCTGAAATCCATTGGGTATTTTTTTGTTAATTGAGTGCTTTGTCGTTTGGCGTTTTGAACAGCGCTTTCATGTCATCAGACAGCTCAAAGTTCATGTTCAGGTTCTTAGGCGGAATAGGCTTTTTGAACCAGGTATCGAACCATTTTTCTGCCTGACCCGACGTCTGGGCTTTGGCGATGGTTTCATCTACCAGCGCTTTGAACTGCGGATCATCTTTACGCAGCATGCAGCCATAGGCCTCTTTAGACTGTGGCGTGCCTAAAATTTCCCAGTTGTCCGGCTTTTTGGCTTTAGCGCGTTCGCCAGCCAGCAGGGCATCATCCATCATAAAGGCCACGGCACGGCCGGTTTCCAGTGTACGGAACGAGTCGCCATGATCTTTTGCGCTGATGATGCGCATATCCAGTTTTTGTTCGTCGTTGAGTTTGTGCAGCAGCACTTCAGACGTGGTCCCTGAGGTTACCACCACGGTTTTGCCTTTCAGGTCGGCGAAATCTTTGATCGGGCCATCTTTCTTAACCAGCAGACGGGTGCCAATAACAAAAATGGTGTCAGAGAAAGCCGCCTGTTTCTGGCGCTCAAGGTTATTGGTGGTGGAGCCACACTCATAATCGTAGGTGCCGTTTTGCAGCAGTGGAATACGGTTTTGTGAGGTGATTGGAATCATTTTGACCTGCAGGTCAGGCTTGTTCAGCTTCGCTTTGATGGCTTCCACAATGGCGTTTGAGTAATCCTGTGAATAGCCGACGACTTTTTGCTGGTTGTCATAATAAGAAAAGGGAACTGATGATTCGCGATGCCCGACCACAATGACGCCATTGTCATTGATTTTCTTCAGGGTGCCGCTGAGATCTTCCGCCTGGGCCGCTCCCGCCGCTGCACCGATCAGCAGAAGAGATAATGCCACTTTGCGTAGTTGCATGTTCCAACTCCTTCGTATGAAAAAGGCACAGGATATAACCTGCGCTGATTATGATGTTGTGTCTGTTTTGTGCTGCGTTTCTGCTCATTCTGCGGATTAAATGGGCGCAGAAGAGTCACTAACATAGCGGATTGTTAACGCAATGAAACAAAAAAGTTTCTTTTTTGCGAGGTGATCCGCACCAAAAAAAGGCAAATTTCTCACACTGCGCGTTTGCGGTGCAGGAGGTGCGACAGTTTTGGTGCAATCCGCCTCGCGGCAGCGTCTGCAATCAGGCCGTTAGCGAAAAACAGTGAAACATTTTGCAATCATCGTGCCAGAAAGCGGTGCAGGGTGAGAAAGGCAGCAGAGTATGCGGTCAGGGAGTGGGAGTATCAGAGAATAACAAGGCGAAAAGGCGAAACTTGCACCTCGCACCGACGGCAGATAAACGTCAAGCGAGGGGAGCTTTCGCCTGTAGCAGCGCATCGCGGGCCATAGATGGCCCGCGATGCGCAAGGCAGGGATGGCGGTGTTTGCGTCTCTGCGTAAGGCGTTTACTCCCTGAGCACCGCGCGTTTTCAACAACCTCAGGCGAAGCATTCGCTTCGCCATGACGCCTCTGCGCTGTTATCGGCGTCGGCGCAGCAGGGCAATCAACGCCGCCAGCAGCGTCAGTGACCAGACAGGCCAGATGCCAGCCCGCGCGTACGGGGTTTCTCCCTGCGTAGGCGTAACTTTGCTGGTCAGGACATCGCGCGTAAATTGCGGCAGCATGGCTTCCACATCACCACTGGCATTCACCACTGCAGTTACACCATTGTTGGTACTGCGCAACAGCGGACGACCCAGTTCCAGCGCCCGCATCCTCGCCATCTGGAAGTGCTGCCACGGGCCGATAGAGTGGCCAAACCAGGCATCGTTCGAAACGGTCAGCAGGAAGCTGGTGTCGGGATGGAAGTTGGCTCGTACCTGTTCACCCAGCACGATCTCATAACAAATGGCGCTGGTCAGGTTATAGCCCGCCACGCGGAGTTGCGGCTGGAGATAGTTGCCACGGCTGAACGCCGACATCGGCAGATCAAAGAACGGAGCCAGCGGACGCAGCAGATCGGCCAGCGGCACAAATTCGCCAAATGGCACCAGGTGATTTTTCTGGTAACGATTGCCGCTGAAGTAGTTGTACGGCGTCTTGCCACCCAGCACGATCACGGTGTTGTAATCGTGATAGCGGTTCTGCTCCAGTCGGGAGTCTACGATACCCGTGACCAGCGAACTGCCGCGTTCACGCAGTTCATCATCCAGTGAATGCAGGAACGGCTGCTGATTACTTTCCAGATCGGTAATCGCCGATTCAGGCCAGATAATAATCGGCGCTTTGCCCATGAGCGGCTGGCTCAGACCGTGATAAATGCGCAGGGTGTTGAGCAGTTGCTGCGGATCCCACTTCATCGACTGCGGGATGTTTCCCTGCACCAGCGCCACTTCGACGGCACGCTCGGGCATCGGCTGAACCCACTGGATATAGCGCAACGGCCACGGCAGGGCCAGCAGCAGCAATGCTGCGACCAGACTTCTGACGTTGCGCTGCTGCAGGGCATATGCCAGCAGGCCAGCCACCACCATCAGCAGGAAGGTCAGGGTCTCGACCCCCGCCAGCGGGGCCAGACCTTTTAACGGGCCGTCAATCTGGCTGTAGCCAAACTGCAGCCATGGAAAGCCGGTCAGCACCCAGCCGCGCAGGAATTCCGTGATCTGCCACAAAGCCGGTGCGGCCAGCGCCAGTCGCCACAGCGTTGTGCGCGGCCAGATGCGATTCAGTACACCGGCAAACAGCGCCGGGTAGATCGCCAGATACGCCGCCAGCAATGCCACGATAAAGACATTCACCGGGCCAGGCATGCCACCAAAGGTGGCGACACTGACGTAAACCCAGTTGATGCCGCTGCCGAATAAGCCAACTCCCCAGACAAAACCGATTGCCGCAGCCTGCGGACTTGAGCGGTTCAGGGTCAGGAGCTGCAAGCCGCACAGCGACAGCAGTGCGGCGGGCCAGAAATCGTAAGGAGAGAAGGCGAGGGTGCCCAACGCACCCGTAATTAAAGCCAGCAGCAGGCGAACCCGCTGGCGCGGGTAGAGTGAGGCTAAAGCCATAGACTTATTCGTCTTCCAGTTGAGGTTGTGGCGAGTTTTCCGGAATGGTCACGTGAACCTGGATAATGCGGCGGCTGTCAGCCATTGCTACCTTGAACTGGTAACCCTCAATCTCAATGCTTTCACCGCGCGCGGGCAGATGGCCGAAGCCCTGCATCACCAGACCACCAATGGTATCGACTTCATCGTCACTGAACTGCGTGCCAAACACCTCATTGAAATCTTCAATGGCGGTCAGAGCGCGCACCGTAAAGGTGTGACGGTTGAGCTGACGGATATCACGATCTTCTTCATCGTCATACTCATCTTCAATCTCACCGACAATCAGCTCCAGAATATCTTCAATGGTCACCAGACCAGAGACACCACCAAACTCATCGATAACGATCGCCATGTGGTAGCGCTGGGAGCGGAACTCTTTCAGCATCCGGTCAACGCGCTTACTTTCAGGCACAACCACCGCAGGACGCAGAACTTTCTCAATGCTGAAAGGCTCAGATTCGCTGCTCATAAACGGCAGCAGATCTTTCGCCATCAGAATCCCTTCCACATGATCTTTATCTTCGCTGATCACCGGGAAGCGGGAATGGGCGGATTCGATAATGACATCCAGACACTCTTCGAGGCTCTGATTACGTTTCAGGGTGATCATTTGCGAGCGCGGGATCATGATGTCACGCACGCGCTGCTCCGCAATATCCAGAACCCCTTCGAGCATGTCGCGGGTGTCCTGGTCAATCAGCTCTTTGTTATTCGAGTCGCGGATCAGCTCCAGTAGCTCATCACGGCTTTTCGGTTCACCGTGAAAAAGTTGGTTGATCAACAGGGAGAAAAATCCCTTTTTACTACTGGGTGCATCGCTGTTTTGAGAATGGTCGTCGCTCATGGCGGTTTTTATAGATCTCTCTGGTGAGGAATAGGTGCTGTCAGCAAACCGTGCTGACAGCCGGATAGCCAGAATTCGGGATTCAGGCGTCTTCTTTCTCCGAAATGTACGGATCAGGATACCCAAGAGCAAGCATTATCTCGGTCTCCAGTCCTTCCATCTCGTCCGCTTCGTCGTCTTCAATATGGTCGTAACCCAGCAGATGCAGCGTGCCGTGTACCACCATATGCGCCCAGTGGGCTTCAACGCTTTTGCCCTGTTCTGCGGCTTCCTGCTCAACCACCTGGCGGCAGATGATCAGATCGCCCAGCAGAGGTAACTCGATGCCCGGTGGCGCTTCAAACGGGAAGGAGAGCACATTTGTCGGCTTGTCTTTGCCGCGATAAGTCAGATTTAACTCATGACTCTCCGCTTCATCGACCAGACGGACGGTGACTTCACTTTCGGGCTGAAAAGGGGTAACAGCCGCGGAAAGCCAGCGATGAAACAGGCTTTCATCCGGCAGGTCCGCCGTGTTCTCACAGGCGACCTGCAGGTCGAGAATGACCTCACTCATTTGCTCTCCTGCGTGGCGCTCTGTGCAGCCAGTGCTTCACGTTTACGCTCTTCAGCCTGCTGATCGCGACGGGTCTGATCGGCCGCTTCCCAGGCTTCATAGGCGGTAACAATGCGGGCAACCACCGGATGGCGCACCACATCTTCACTGTGGAAGAAGTTAAAGCTAATCTCTTCAACGTCTGCCAGCACTTCAATGGCATGCCGCAGGCCCGACTTAACGTGACGTGGCAGGTCAATCTGGGTGACGTCGCCGGTAATTACTGCTTTGGAGTTAAAGCCGATACGCGTCAGGAACATCTTCATCTGCTCGATGGTGGTGTTCTGGCTCTCATCAAGAATGATAAACGCATCGTTCAGGGTACGACCACGCATGTAAGCCAGCGGAGCCACCTCAATGACGTTGCGCTCCATCAGCTTTTCTACCCGCTCAAAACCGAGCATTTCAAATAGGGCATCGTAGAGCGGACGCAGATATGGGTCGACTTTCTGGCTCAGATCGCCAGGCAGGAAGCCGAGTTTTTCACCCGCTTCGACGGCAGGGCGCGTCAGCATGATGCGGCGAATCTCCTGACGCTCCAGGGCATCCACTGCGGCTGCCACCGCCAGATAGGTTTTACCGGTACCCGCCGGGCCGACGCCAAAGGTGATGTCGTGGTCGAGCACGTTAGCGATGTACTGCGCCTGGTTTGGCGTGCGTGGCTTAATCACACCACGCTTGGTCTTGATATTGACCGCTTTGCCGTACTCCGGCACGCTTTCGGCGGTTTGTTCCAATACCCGGCTCTCTTTGATGGCCAGGTGAATCTGGTCAGGCTCAATATCCGGGATCTCACCACGCATCGGCGCGGTGTCGACATACAGGGTTTTCAGAATATCTGCGGCGGCATTGACGCACAGTGGACGTCCCACCAGCTTAAAGACATTGTCGCGACGATTGATCTCAATGCCCAGACGACGCTCAAGCTGTTTCACATTATCGTCGAACGGCCCGCACAGGCTCATCAGTCGACGGTTATCAGCCGGTTCAAGGGCGATTTCACGAGTTTCGATATTCAAACGAATCCTTTGGGTCACTCAGGGCCAGTTATGGGATGTGTCTGACGCACCGTTGGGCTTAACCGTGTGCACCATAACGAAATTATTTATGCCGTAACGCCTGGGCGCAAGCTTAAGGAGAGATATTTGGGCGACACTTTCAGAAACCAAGTGTCGCGGCGTGAAATTGGCGGCAACGCGCTGCGCGCTGCCGCCCGGTAGTGCAGGGATCACGGCTGGAACAGGCTCACGCCGATTTCGTTTTCTTTGCGGGTACGGGCAATCACAGAGGCCGGGCTTTCCGCCATACGCAGGCCCATCTCTTCTTCGGTACGCACCAGTTTGCCGCGCAGCGAGTTGGTGTAGACATCGACAATTTCAACATCCACAAAACGGCCAATCATCTCAGGTGAGCCTTCGAAATTAACCACACGGTTATTTTCGGTGCGGCCGGAAACTTCCATGACGTTCTTGCGGGAGATGCCTTCCACCAGAATACGCTGCACGGTGCCCACCATGCGGCGACTGATCGCCTGCGCCTGCTGGTTAATGCGGTCCTGGAGGATCCACAGACGCTGCTTTTTCTCCTCTTCGCTGACATCATCCGGCAGGTCAGCGGCTGGCGTGCCAGGACGGGCAGAGTAGACAAAGCTGAAGCTGACATCGAAATTGATCTCGGCGATAAGCTTCATGGTCTGCTCGAAATCCTGCTGCGTTTCACCCGGGAAGCCGATGATGAAGTCAGAACTGATCTCAATATCGGGCCGCGCTGCGCGCAGCTTGCGGATAATCGCCTTATATTCCAGCGCGGTGTGCGCACGCTTCATCAGCGTCAGAATACGGTCCGATCCACTCTGAACGGGCAGATGCAGGAAACTCACCAGCTCCGGGGTATCGCGGTAGACCTCGATAATGTCGTCAGTAAACTCAATCGGGTGGCTGGTGGTGAAACGAATACGGTCGATACCGTCGATAGCAGCGACCAGGCGCAGCAGCTCGGCGAAGGTACAGATCTCACCGTCAAAGGTGGCGCCACGATACGCGTTGACGTTCTGGCCAAGCAGGTTAACTTCACGCACACCCTGCGCCGCCAGCTGCGCGATTTCCAGCAAAATGTCATCGCTGGGACGGCTCACTTCCTCGCCGCGTGTGTAAGGAACCACGCAGAAAGTACAATATTTGTTGCAGCCTTCCATGATAGAAACAAAGGCTGTGGGACCTTCTGCGCGCGGATCCGGCAGGCGATCGAATTTCTCAATTTCCGGGAAACTGATGTCGACCACCGGACTTTTGGTGCCGCGCACGGTGTTAATCATTTCCGGCAGACGATGGAGTGTCTGCGGACCAAAAACGATATCGACGCAGGGAGCACGCTGGCGAATATGGTCCCCTTCCTGCGACGCGACGCAGCCGCCAACGCCGATAATGACATCCGGATTGCGCTCTTTGAGTTTTCTCCAGCGTCCCAGCAGGTGGAACACTTTCTCCTGCGCTTTTTCACGAATAGAACAGGTGTTAAGCAGCAGGATATCCGCCTCTTCAGGGACCTCGGTCAGCGTGTAGCCGTGCGTCGTGTTCAGCAGATCAGACATCTTGGATGAATCATACTCATTCATCTGACATCCCCAGGTTTTGATATGCAGTTTTTTTGTCATCGCGCTAGCCATTGATTCAGTGCAGTGAAGTGAGGGGCGCGTATTGTAATGCTTTGATGCTGTTGTGACCAGCCTGAGGGCTTTTCTGCCAGCCTTCGGGTTTTCCGGTACACTTTGCTCTATTCAGACCCGTGTTGCGCAGGCTGGCGGGAATAAGAGAGGGATATAAGCAATGCAGGATAATCAGTTTGATGTCGTGATTGTCGGCGGTGGCATGGTCGGTGCTGCGCTGGCCTGTGGACTGACACAGCAACATTTTCGCGTGGCGGTCATTGAGCGCGCCGAACCCGCTCCATTTGAGGCCGACAGCGATCCCGATTTGCGAATTTCAGCGATCGGATCCTCCTCGGTGGCGTTACTGAAGCAACTTAACGTCTGGCCGCGGGTAGACGCGATGCGCAGCGCGCCCTATCGCCGGCTGGAAACCTGGGAGTGGCAAGCGGCGCAGGTAAGTTTTGATGCTGCCTCGCTGGGCTTACCTGAACTGGGTTTTATGGTTGAGAACAGCGTGCTTCAGCGGGCGTTGTGGGAGGAGATGCAGTCGCTGGGCGTGACCTGCTATTGTCCGGCCACGCTGGAAAATCTGCAGCCAGAAAATGGCGGCTGGCGCGTTGATCTTAACGACGGCGTGGCCTTACACACCCGGCTGGTGGTTGGCGCAGATGGTGCGAACTCACAGGTGCGGCAGATGGCCGGCATCGGGATTCATGGCTGGAGCTATGCGCAGTCCTGTTTACTGATCAGCGTGACCTGCGAACATCCGGCAGGAGATGCGACCTGGCAGCACTTTACGCCGCAGGGGCCGCGCGCCTTCCTGCCGCTGTATGGCAATCGCGCCTCACTGGTCTGGTACGACGCGCCTGCAAGAGTGCGTCAGCTGCAGGCGATGCCGATGGCCCGGCTGGAAAAAGAGATTGCCAGCCACTTCCCGGCGCGGCTGGGACGTTTCAAAGCCCATGCGGCAGGGGGTTTTCCGCTGGTGCGTCGCCATGCTTCACGCTATGTCCTGCCAGGACTGGCGCTGGTTGGCGATGCCGCGCATACCATTAACCCGCTGGCCGGGCAGGGCGTGAATCTTGGCTATCGCGATATTGATGCGTTGATTGAGGTGCTGGTCAGCGCACGCGGTGCGGCGGAAGACTGGGCGTCAGAGCGGATATTGCAGCGCTATCACCGGCAGCGTCGTAAAGACAATATGCTGATGCAGGGCGGAATGGATCTCTTTTACTTTGCTTTCAGCAATCAGCTGGCACCACTGCGCTTCGCGCGTAATCTCGGACTGATTGCTGCCGAGCATTCCGGTGTCCTGAAGCGACAGGTATTACGATACGCACTGGGTTTATAGACCATTGCGCATTGAGGCTCGCTGCAGGGCGGGCCGGCAATCAGGAAGCGTGGAACGTTTCAGAAGGGACAAAAACAACAAAGCCCGCAAAAGCGGGCCTGGTTGTGCAATTTGGCTGGGGTGCAGGGATTCGAACCCCGGAATGCTGGTATCAGAAACCAGTGCCTTACCGCTTGGCGACACCCCAATAATGGTGTTTTTCAAATTGTCTTTGTATGGCTGGGGTGCAGGGATTCGAACCCCGGAATGCTGGTATCAGAAACCAGTGCCTTACCGCTTGGCGACACCCCAATAATGGTGTTTTTCAAATTGTCTTTGTATGGCTGGGGTGCAGGGATTCGAACCCCGGAATGCTGGTATCAGAAACCAGTGCCTTACCGCTTGGCGACACCCCAATTATATGGTGGCTACGACGGGAATCGAACCTGTGACCCCAGCATTATGAGTGCTGTGCTCTAACCAGCTGAGCTACGTAGCCTAATTGTACTGCATTTTTCAATGATGGCTGGGATACCTGGATTCGAACCAGGGAATGCCGGTATCAAAAACCGGTGCCTTACCGCTTGGCGATATCCCATTCGTCCGTTCTCAGCATACAAGAATCATCGAAATTGGCTGGGATACCTGGATTCGAACCAGGGAATGCCGGTATCAAAAACCGGTGCCTTACCGCTTGGCGATATCCCATCCACGCTGCCGAATAATGAAATGGTGCGGGAGGCGAGACTTGAACTCGCACACCTTGCGGCGCCAGAACCTAAATCTGGTGCGTCTACCAATTTCGCCACTCCCGCAAAAAAAGATGGTGGCTACGACGGGAATCGAACCTGTGACCCCAGCATTATGAGTGCTGTGCTCTAACCAGCTGAGCTACGTAGCCATCTTTTTTTCGCGTTACCTTCATCGGCGTTGCGGGGCGCATTATGCGGAGTTGACCAGACAGCGTCAACAAGTTTTTTACCGTTTTTTGCCAGATAATTGCTGTTTGACTGGCTTATAACCAGCCTGGCGGTTTATTCGGCAATTTTTCAGTGAATACAACGCTAATCGTAAAAAAAATGGGCCGCAGCGGGCCCATTCTGACGGCTCTCTGCCTGCTTATTTGTAAGCTGACTGATGCACACCGACGGCACGTCCGGATGGATCGTCCATGTTTTTAAACGCTTCATCCCACTCAATTGCTTTGGCAGAAGAGCAGGCGACCGATGGACCACCAGGCACACATTCTGCCGCGCTCGCTAATGGGAACAGCTTTTCGAAGATCTCACGATAAAGATACGCTTCTTTAGAACCTGGCGTGTTGAACGGGAAACGGAAGTGGGCGGTTGCCAGCTGCTGATCGCTGATTTGCTTCGCCGCGACTTCTTTCAGTGAGTCGATCCAGCTGTACCCCACGCCATCCGAGAACTGCTCTTTCTGACGCCACGCCACGCTCTCTGGCAGGTAAGAGGAGAAACATTCACGCAGAATGTGCTTCTCCATTTTACCGTTGCTGCCACACATTTTGTCGGCCGGGTTAATCCGCATCGCCACATCCAGGAATTTTTTATCCAGGAAGGGTACACGTGCCTCAACGCCCCAGGCTGACATCGCTTTGTTAGCACGGGCGCAGTCGAACATATGCAGCGCCTGCAGTTTACGCACGTTTTCTTCGTGGAACTCTTTGGCGTTTGGCGCCTTATGGAAATAGAGATAGCCGCCGAAGACTTCATCTGCGCCTTCGCCAGACAGCACCATCTTAATGCCCATCGCTTTGATTTTACGCGACATTAAGTACATCGGCGTAGAGGCGCGAATAGTGGTGACGTCATAAGTTTCAATGTGATAAATCACATCGCGAATCGCATCCAGTCCTTCCTGAACGGTGAAATGAATTTCGTGGTGCACGGTGCCCAGATGTTCCGCTACGGTTTTCGCCGCTTTTAAATCGGGTGAACCTTCCAGTCCGACTGCGAAGGAGTGCAGTTGCGGCCACCAGGCATCACTTTTGTCCTGATCCTCAACCCGCTTTGCTGCAAAACGCTTGGTCACAGCTGAAATGATGGAGGAGTCCAGACCGCCTGACAGCAGCACACCGTAAGGTACATCTGACATCAGGTGGCTTTTCACGGACTCTTCCAGCGCATGCTTCAGTCCAGCGGCGTCGGTGGTGTTGTGCTCAACGTTTTTGTATTCCATCCAGTCACGCTGCCAGTAACGACGGATTTCACCATCGGTGCTGGAGAGATAGCTTCCCGGCGGGAATTCTTTGATGGAACGGCAGGCTGGCACCAGCGCTTTCATTTCTGAAGCAACAAACAGGTTGCCGTGCTCATCGTTACCCATATAGAGCGGGATGATGCCAATGTGGTCGCGACCAATCAGCCAGGTTTTTTTAACGGTGTCATAGAGGATAAAGGCGAACATGCCTTCCAGCTCGTCGAGGAAATCGACACCTTTCTCCTGATAGAGCGCCAGAATGACTTCACAGTCAGAGCCGGTCTGAAATTCGTAGCGATCGCTGAGTTCAGCGCGCAGTGCCTGATGGTTGTAAATTTCGCCGTTAACCGCCAGTACGTGGGTGTGATCGGCGTTGTACAGCGGCTGTGCGCCATTGTTAACGTCAACAATTGAGAGGCGTTCATGCGCCAAAATAGCATGATCATCGGCGAAGACGCCTGACCAGTCCGGGCCGCGATGACGCATTAAGCGTGAACATTCCAGCGCTTTTTTGCGCAGCTCAACAGGATCGGTTTTCAGATCCAGCACACCAAAAATTGAACACATAACTGACTCCTGAGCTCACCTTACGGCGATGTTATCTTTTACGTTTGTCCGGCAGCCTGTCGCTGCGTGATACATAAGAAAATGCGCTATTTAGTGCATTCAATGCAAGAGGAATCGTGATTTACTGATAAAAATATTGTTCACATGGCAATAATTTTGAATAAACGATAATTTAAACGTTGTTTTGTTGATGGGTCAGCAATGGAATGGCTTTTGTGAACAAAAAACAGGCAGTGAAACCCGCGGGAACAGGGAAAAAAAGGGGGACGCATCACAGATTAGCCGGATGCGTCATAAGAGAAATGAATCAGAACAGGTCAATATCGGCAACAGAAGGGTAGATCCAGTCCGGGCGGAACGGCATAGCATCAATATCCGTCAGCGTGGAGACGCCAGAGAGAACCAGCACCGTCTCCAGACCCGCCTGAAAACCGGCCAGAATATCGGTTCGCAGATTGTCGCCAACAATGACCGTCTCTTCAGAGTGAGCCTGCATTTTGTTCAGCGCGGCGCGCATGATGTAGGGGCTGGGTTTGCCAACAACAAACGGGCGACGACCAGAGATTTTCTCGATACCCGCACAAAGCGCGCCACAGGCAGGAATAAAACCGCGCGCATGCGTATCCGGGTTAGTGGCAATGAAGCGAGCGCCGTTAGCCACGAAAAAAGCCGCTTTATGCATCATGTCCCAGTTAAACGAGCGTGTCTCACCGACAATCACGAAGTCGGGATTCACATCAGTAATCGTAAAGCCCGCTTTGTAGAGTTCGTGAATCAGCGCGCCCTCACCAATGACATAGGCCTTTTTGCCTTCCTGACGGCGCAGGAAATCGGCTGTGGCCATTGCCGAGGTATAGAAAACGGATTCAGGAACCTCAACACCGGCCGAGGCAAAACGGTTAGCCAGATCCTGCTCGGTTTGCGAGGGATAGTTTGTCAGCACCACCAGCGGCATCTCTTTGGCCAGAATGCGCTGTAAAAATTCCTGCGCGCCGGGAACGGCCGTGTTGTCGTGCATCAGCACGCCATCGATATCACAAATTACGCTTTTAATGGTCATAGTCAGATCCGATGTGGCCCGCCACAGCAGCGGGTTAGCTTAGTCTTCCAGAAGATGTTGCAGCAGAATGCCGTTAAGCATGGCACGTTTGGCGAGCGCAAACGCGCCAATGGCAGAACGATGATCCAGGGTGGAGCGCACAACCGGCAGATTTTTGCGAAAGGCGGCTAAGGCCTGGGTATTGATGCAGCCTTCGATAGCGGGCAGCAGCACTTTTTCGGCCTCTGTGATCTCACCCGCCAGCACCACTTTTTGTGGATTAAACAGGTTGATTGCGATTGCGATAGCTTTGCCAAGATAACGGCCAACATGCTCGATCACTTCACACGCCAGCGCATCCCCCTGATTGGCCGCTTTGCAGATATGGGACATCTGGCTCGCCTCCAGCGTCAGTGTGCTGGGATGGCCCTGACTCAACAGATGTCGTACGCGATTTTCAATGGCGCCGTTGGCGGCAATGGTTTCAAGGCAGCCAAAGTTGCCGCAGTGGCAGCGTTCACCAAGGGGATCGACCTGAATATGGCCGATCTCGCCGACGTTGCCGTTGCTGCCAAGAAAGATATGGCCGTTAGCAATAATGCCGGCACCGGTGCCACGGTGTAAGCGCACCAGAATTGAGTCTGCACAGTCACGGCTTGCACCGAAGTAGTGCTCGGCCAGGGCCAGACTGCGGATGTCGTGACCGACAAAGCTCGTGACGTTGAAACGTTTTTTCAGACTGGCGACCAGCGGCCAGTGGCTGACGGAAATATGCGGCATATAGCGGATGACGCCGTTAATCGGATCGACCAGCCCTGGCAGGATAACGGAAATCGCGATCAGCTCGCGTATTTTGCGCTGGTGCTGCTCAATGAAGCTGCTGATGGCGTTAAACAGCGCATGTTCCAGCGTCTCCTGAGTGCGTTCCGGCAGGGCGTAATCTTCCTGTGCCAGTGATTTACCACTGAGGTCGAACAGGGTCAGGGTGGCATCATTGCGTCCGAGACGGACGCCGATGGTATGGAAATGGCGAGTTTCAGTAATAATCGAAATGGCGCGGCGACCACCGGTAGAGGCCTGCTGGTCTACCTCTTTGATCAGGCCGCGCTCAATCAACTGGCGGGTAATTTTGGTGACACTGGCGGGGGCAAGCTGACTGAGTTCAGCAATCTGAATGCGCGATATCGGCCCCTGTTGATCAATCAGCCGGTAAACCGCTGCGCTATTGAGTTGCTTAACAAGATCGACATTTCCTATTTGTGACTGGCCGCCAGTGGTCATTCAGTGCTTACTCGCTCAGGACGTCGTCTCCGTTGACAAACGTCTTAATGATTTTAAAGTCGCGCGTAAACACAGTCAGGTTCGCGATTTTTCCTGCTTCGATCGAGCCCAACTGCCTTTCCACGCCCATCGCCCGTGCCGGATAAAGTGATGCCATGCGCAACGCTTCATCCAGTGCGATACCCACATGCTCGACGCTGTTTTGTACCGCTTCGATCATCGTCAGGGCAGAACCACTTAATGTGCCGTTTTCGTCGACACAAAGCCCATCACGATAATAGATTGTTTTGCCTGCAAAAATAAACTCGCTGATGTCAGCACCAGCGGGGGCAGTGGCATCCGTTACCAGCACCAGTTTGTCGCCTTTAATGCGCTTTGCATTCCGTACGTTAGCGTAATGTACATGTAAACCATCCGCAATAATGCCGCAGTATACATCAGGTGAATCAAACAGCGCACCGATAAGCCCGGGTTCACGACCGGCAAATGTCGGCATGGCGTTGTAGAGGTGCGTTGCGAAACGCACGCCAGCAGAAAAACCCGCTTTCGCCTCTTCATAAGTCGCATTCGAGTGACCCGCTGAAACGATGATTCCGGCGTCTGTCAGCTGACGAATCACCTCGCTGCCGGCGTTTTCCGGTGCCAGCGTGACTTTGGTGATGACGTCTGCGTTGTCACAAAGATACTGCACCATCGCAGCATCCGGCAGGCGAATCAGCGCCGGATCGTGGGTGCCTTTTTTCGCCTTACTCAGCCAGGGCCCTTCCAGATGCAGACCCAGGGCCTGATGCTGATGTTTCTGCAGATAGGCGCGCATGGTTTCAATCGCACGCGTCATCAGGGCATCGCTGCTGGTAATCAGCGTCGGTAAAAAGCTGGTGCAGCCAGACTTCTCATTGGCGCGCTGCATCGTTTCCAGGGTTTCGATACTCAGTGCATCCAGGCTGTCATTGAACTGCACACCGCCGCAGCCGTTGAGCTGAAGATCGATAAAACCTGGCGCAATCATCGCGCCCGCCATATCCCGCTGCTCAATATTGGCCGGGAGCGATTCACGCGGGCAGACGCGCGCAATAAGCCCGTCAGCCACCACGACGGCATGATTGTCCAGAACCTCATGGCCACTGTAAATTCGACCGTTTACTAATGCGTACATCTCTTTTCTCCCGTCCTGGCCTGCTGTCACTCAGCGTAACAGCAGGGCACGACAATGTTCTGTTACACGCCTTTCATATTTTCCGCTTCCATTTCGCGGAAATATTTCACGGTTTTCACTTTCAGTTCCATGGTGGCGGGTTCATCACAGACCACCACCGATTTGGCATGCAGCTGCAGACAGCTGATTGTCCACATATGATTCACGTTGCCTTCCACTGCCGCCTGCAGTGCCTGCGCTTTAACGTGGCCGGTAACCAGAATCATCACTTCTTCTGCATCCAGCAGCGTGCCGACGCCCACGGTAAGGGCATATTTAGGCACCTGATCAACATCGCCGTTAAAGAAGCGAGAGTTTGCCACGCGGGTGTCATGCGTCAGGGTTTTAATGCGGGTACGGGAGGCCAGTGAAGAAGCCGGCTCGTTAAAGGCGATATGACCGTCGTTACCGACACCGCCCATAAACAGGTGAATTTTACCCAGCGTGCGAATTTTCTCTTCGTACTGACGACATTCTGCGTCAATATCCGGCGCATTACCATTCAGCAGGTTGATATTTTCCGGTTGAATATCAACGTGATCAAAGAAATTGCGATACATGAAACTGTGATAGCTTTCCGGATGCTCTTTCGGCAGGCCAACATATTCGTCCATATTGAAGGTGACGACATGCTTAAAACTGACCTGGCCCGCTTTGTGCATATCAATCAGGTGCTTGTACGCCTCCAGGGGTGTACCGCCGGTCGGCAGACCCAGAACAAAAGGTTTATCCGCCGTCGGATTAAATGCATTGATGCGGTTAACAATATGTCGGGCGGCCCATTTGCCTACCTGGGTTGGCGTCGCTAAAGGAATCAGTCTCATGTTTCACCTCATTAGAAAATGGAAAGGGGATCGCTAAACCGTTGCGTTACTCATCAGCCTGAGCAGATTTTCTATTCTCGCCACGGGCGGAGCGCAATTCAATATTTCGGATCATAAAATAAGTTTGCAGTCATTGCCAGATGTTGCCGTATGACACGATGTTTTTTAGTGATAAAAATCACATCTGGCAGGGTTTTAATTTGCGAAGCGAATTAATTTATTATTACACTTCGTTGCGTGAAATGAAGTGTATTAACGATCTTTGTAGCTGACACAACAACATTAAGCAGCGCAAAGCGACAAGTCAGGCTCATAGGGGGAAGGGTTATGTTAGGTTACTTACAAAAGGTGGGGCGTGCACTGATGGTGCCGGTCGCTACCCTGCCAGCAGCAGCAATACTAATGGGGGTTGGCTACTGGATTGATCCAGACAGCTGGGGTGCAGGCAATGCGCTGGCTGCCTTACTGATCAAATCAGGTTCTGCCATCATTGAGCACATGTCAGTCCTGTTTGCGATTGGTATCGCCTATGGCATGTCAAAAGATAAAGATGGTGCGGCAGCCCTGACCGGCTTTGTCGGATTCCTGGTGGTCACCACGCTTTGCTCACCGGCCGCGGTGGCCATGATTCAGAAAATTCCTTTAGCTCAGGTACCTGCAGCGTTTGGCAAAATTGAGAATCAGTTTGTCGGTATTCTGGTCGGTATCCTGTCAGCAGAAGTCTATAACCGCTTCAGCCATGTTGAGCTGCCTAAAGCGCTCTCCTTCTTCAGCGGACGGCGGCTGGTGCCGATTCTGGTCTCGTTCCTGATGATCTTCGTCGCTTTTATCCTGATGTACATCTGGCCAGTGGTGTTTAACGGCCTGGTCAGCTTTGGTGAACACATCCAGAAGCTGGGCTCTGTCGGTGCCGGCATCTATGCCTTCTTCAACCGCCTGCTGATTCCGGTCGGTCTGCATCACGCGCTGAACTCCGTGTTCTGGTTTGACGTTGCAGGTATTAATGACATTCCTAAATTCCTTGGCGGTGCGCAGTCACTGGCTGACGGAACCGCAACCGTAGGGATTACCGGTCGTTATCAGGCGGGCTTTTTCCCGATTATGATGTTTGGTCTGCCGGGTGCAGCACTGGCTATCTACCACTGTGCGCGTCCAGAGAACCGCGTCAAAGTGGGGAGTATTATGCTGGCTGCTGCGTTTGCTGCCTTCTTTACGGGTATCACCGAACCGCTGGAATTCTCCTTTATGTTCGTGGCGCCGGTGCTCTATCTGATCCACGCCGTTCTGACCGGTCTCTCTGTTTTTATTGCTGCCAGTATGCACTGGATTGCCGGATTTGGTTTCAGCGCCGGGCTGGTGGATATGGTGCTGTCGACCCGTAATCCTCTCGCGACACACTGGTACATGCTGATTCCGCAGGGGCTGGTCTTCTTCGCTATCTACTATGTCGTATTCCGCTTCACGATTAAAAAATTCAACCTGATGACGCCAGGCCGTGAGCTGGCGGTTGACGGTGATGAAAGTGATGGTTACGACGTCAACGTGGATAAAACCGACAATGGTGAAACGGCGACTGAATCACTGGCGCGCCGTTACATCGGTGCAGTGGGTGGTTCAGAGAACTTAACCAGCATCGATGCCTGTATCACCCGTCTGCGTCTTAATGTGAATGATTCCGCTCAGGTTAATGAAGGTGTGGCGAAGCGTCTTGGTGCGTCCGGCGTGATTCGTCTTAACAAACAGAGCGTGCAGATCATCGTGGGCACCCAGGCAGAAAGCATCGCCTCGGCCATGAAAAAAGTGCTGACCAAGGGTCCGGTTGCTGCAGCGACAGCCAGCAGCGCACCGACTGAGCCGGCTGTGGCACCGCAGGCGGTGCTGAACAGTGAGAAGCGTGTCATCGCAACCCTGCTGGCACCAGTCAGCGGTGAAGTCGTGGCACTGGATGATGTGCCGGATGAAGCCTTCGCCAGCAAAGCGGTGGGTGACGGTCTGGCGATCAAACCCAGCGACAAATGGGTCGTGGCACCGATAGCGGGTACGCTGGTTAAAATCTTCAACACCAATCACGCCTTCTGTCTGGAAACGGAGAATGGTGTAGAGATAGTGGTACACATGGGACTGGATACCGTGGCGCTGGAAGGTAAAGGCTTTACCCGTCTGGTTGACGAGGGGGCCACCGTGGTCGCTGGTCAGCGGGTGCTGGAGATGGACCTTGAATTCCTGAACGCGAACGCCCGCTCAATGGTGAGTCCGGTCGTGGTCAGTAACAGCGATGACTTCGCAGGGCTGACATTACTGGCTCGCGGCCAGGTGGTAGCCGGTGAAACCCCGCTATACGAAGTGAAAGGCTAATCCCCGCAACAGAACCTCACAGGCAGGAAGCGATTCCTGCCTTTTTTGTTTTAAAGGCTTAACAAACGGTTGTTTCCCTCAGACGCTTTGTGGATCATACTCCGTTACTTCGTGGTACAAATCACCCGTTATTCGTATTGAGGATTTTTGAGATGAGTGAGGCTGAAGCCCGCCCAACTAACTTTATTCGTCAGATCATTGACGAAGATTTGGCGAGCGGTAAGCACAGCAGCGTGCATACCCGTTTCCCGCCAGAGCCCAATGGCTATCTGCATATTGGTCATGCGAAATCGATCTGTCTGAATTTTGGCATCGCCCAGGATTATCAGGGGCAATGCAACCTGCGTTTCGACGATACCAATCCGGTTAAAGAGGATATGGAATTTGTTGAATCCATTAAGCGTGACGTCCAGTGGCTGGGTTTTGAGTGGAGCGGTGAGGTCTGTTACTCATCAAACTATTTTGATCAGCTCTACAATTATGCCATCGAGCTGATTTCTAAAGGTCTGGCTTACGTTGATGAACTCAGTCCGGATGAGATTCGCGAATATCGCGGCACCCTGAAAGAGCCTGGCAAAAACAGCCCTTATCGCGATCGCAGCGTGGAAGAGAACCTGGCGCTGTTTGAGAGAATGCGCAACGGTGAGTTTGCCGAAGGCAGCGCCTGTCTGCGTGCCAAAATCGACATGGCCTCTAGTTTCATCGTGATGCGTGATCCGGTGCTGTACCGCATCAAGTTCGCAGAACACCACCAGACGGGTAACAAGTGGTGCATCTATCCGATGTATGACTTTACCCACTGCATCTCCGATGCGCTGGAAGGCATCACGCACTCACTGTGTACGCTGGAGTTTCAGGACAACCGCCGTCTCTATGACTGGGTGCTGGATAACATCACCATTCCGGTTCATCCGCGCCAGTACGAGTTCTCGCGTCTGAATCTGGAGTATGCGGTGATGTCGAAACGCAAACTCACTCAGCTGGTGACCGAGAAGCACGTAGAAGGCTGGGACGATCCGCGCATGCTGACCGTTTCAGGTCTGCGTCGTCGCGGTTACACCGCAGCCTCTATCCGTGAGTTCTGCCGTCGTATTGGCGTGACCAAACAGGATAACATCGTGGAGATGGCCTCGCTGGAATCCTGTATTCGCGATGATCTTAACGAGAATGCACCACGTGCCATGGCGGTGCTCGATCCGCTAAAAGTGGTGATCGAAAACCTGCCAGCGGGTCACAGCGAAACCCTCACCATGCCCAATCATCCGGGTAAGCCGGAGATGGGCACGCGTGAAGTGCCGTTCAGCCGCGAGATCTGGATCGACCGTGCAGATTTCCGTGAAGAGGCGAACAAGCAATATAAACGTCTGGTGCTGGGCAAAGAAGTTCGCCTGCGCAACGCCTACGTGATTCGTGCTGAGCGAATTGCTAAAGATGAAGCGGGCAACATCACCTGCATCTATTGCACCAGCGATGTTGATACGCTGAGCAAAGATCCTGCTGATGGCCGTAAGGTCAAAGGCGTGATTCACTGGGTCTCTGCCGATCACGCGCAGCCTGCTGAGTTCCGTCTGTATGACCGCCTGTTCAGCGTGCCAAACCCGGGTGCGGCTGAGGACTTCCTGGCGGTGATCAACCCTGAGTCACTGGCGATTAAACAGGGCTTTGTGGAACCGAGCCTGCGCGATGTAGAACCGACCACACCGTTCCAGTTTGAACGTGAAGGTTATTTCTGCGCCGACAGCGTTTACTCTACGCCCTCGCAGTTGGTATTCAACCGTACTGTTGGTCTTCGTGATACCTGGACGAAAGCCGGCGAATAACGTGTTGAGGCTGACCTCATAAAATGACAAAAGGGCGATTTATCGCCCTTTTTTATTGTCCCTATTTCGACCATTACCGACGTTTGTTCTGAACTAACTGCAATCCATTAAATGCCATACTGTGAGAGAAATCTGAGTTTAAAAAAATTAATCAATTTCAGGATGTGAATTAGCATCTTTCAGGTAGGCTATGCGCTCTCAGAGGTTGCACAGCGGGTTACAGAAGGAAAAAATATGACCGTTCTCGCCCAGGAAGCCAAACACAGTGTCGTCGTTTTACATCAGCTCATTGAACGTATTTTTAATAAGCCCGCCGGATCAGACGACAGTTTTGAGCTGCTGATGTCCTATTTTCATCCTGAATTCCGCATGGTGACCCCTAAAGGCAAAGAGTACAATCTGAACGAGGTCGAGGATCTTTTCCGGCAGTTGCAGGGGCAGCGGGAAGGGATGCGCATTGCCACCTGCGAACATGTGATCCTCTCTCATCATGATAAAGAGATCACCGTGCAGTATCGCGAAATGCAGATGATGAATGGCAATAACAATAGCCGCATCTCGCTGGCCATTCTCGATTGCAGTAGCTCTATTCCGCGCTGGCGTTATCTGCAGGAGACGCTGGTCGCCTGACTGACAGCAGACATCAGACGAAAAAAAACCGGTGAATTCACCGGTTTTTTTATTTCAGCTCGCGTTACTGGTCGTGCAGGGTTTCATTTTCCCGGCAATCGCCCAGTGTGCAGTGTCCGTAAAGATAGAGGCTGTGGTTAGTGAGCTTGATGCCGTGGCGGGTTGCGATTTCACGCTGACGCGTTTCGATAGACTCGTCGCTGAACTCAATAACCTTGCCGCAATCCAGGCAAATCAGGTGATCGTGATGATGCTGCTGCGTCAGTTCGAAGACCGATTTGCCGCCTTCGAAATTGTGGCGCGTCACAATACCCGCGTCATCGAACTGGTTAAGCACACGGTAAACGGTAGCCAGTCCAATCTCTTCGCCGATATCAATCAGGCGTTTATACAAATCTTCCGCACTGACGTGATGGCACTCAGGTTCCTGAAGCACTTCCAGAATTTTCAGTCTGGGCAGTGTCACTTTCAGGCCAGCCTTCTTTAATGCGGTGTTGTTGTCAGTCATGCGGATTTTGTCCTGTTACTAATATTCACTTTTGTGGCTTGTCGCCTTGAATGTCGATCTACACTCATTCTCATTTGCGTCTCATTATAGAACTGAAGCGATGAAATGAAAACCAGAGGGCGTGCCTGAATCATCATGGGCTGCTGGGGAGGCGTCACCGGGCCGGGGAGAATTCTGGCAGATGTCTGTTTGTACATCGCTTAGTCTTGCCGCGTGAGAAAATAAGCGGAAGATCGATGCGGGTATTCTACAGATTAAACGGAGAAAGTTAAAAAAATGTGGCTATTATTTCTATAGGAATTTCCATTACCTCAATGTGAGCTGGCGCTCACATTGAGTCAGACACCATCACGCTTCGATGATCTCTTTCAGTTGCAGTTCATCAAAAATCTGCTTAACCCACTGATCAACACGCTGGTTAGTCAGTTCAGGCTGACGATCTTCGTCGATAGCCAGACCCAGGAAGTGGGTATCATCCGCCAGACCTTTTGAGGCTTCGAAATGGTAGCCCTCAGTTGGCCAGTGTCCGACAATCACGGCACCGTGTGGCTCAATAATGTCGCGGATAGTGCCCATCGCATCACAGAAGTACTCTGCGTAATCTTCCTGATCGCCGCAGCCAAACAACGCCACCAGCTTGCCATTAAAGTCGATCTCTTCCAGCGTCGGGAAGAAGTCATCCCAGTCGCACTGTGCTTCACCGTAGTACCAGGTTGGAATACCCAGCAGCAGGATATCAAATGCTTCCAGATCTTCTTTTGTGCTTTTCGCGATGTCATGCACTTCTGCAACGTCTGAACCCAGCTGTTTCTGGATCATTTTTGCAATGTTTTCGGTATTACCGGTATCGCTGCCAAAGAAGATGCCTACGAGTGCCATGAGTAAAATAACCTCTTAAATCCTGATGATGAGATGTGTGCCGCAGCACATTTCAGCGAATAATAGCAGACGAGAGAAAACCGGTGAACGGTTAAAGCCCCGACATTTGCTCCTGCGTGCGATTTGCCCGCATCAATCCAGTTTGAGCTGCGCCAGCAGCATCTGTTCAATCAGTTCGCTGCGGCTGAGATTACGCTGTTCTGCCAGCGTATTAAGTGCATCGACGGCTTCACTGTTCATTTTCAGTTCGACACGACGAAGTCCGCGTCCTTTGTCACGTTTAAGCTGGTTGCGCTTGTTGATGCGCAGCTGTTCATCACGCGAAAGCGGACTGGTTTTGGGTCGACCGGGGCGGCGCTCATCAGCAAAGAGATCGAGCGTCGTGCGGTCAGTCTGTTCTTTTGCCATGGCTTAGTAAAACTGAATGGGGGCGGGCGCCAGACACTCACCGCGCAGATTATAAATTATTGGCCATTGCCGCAGCAAAACTGACCAGCGGCAAAATTTTAGCGCGCCATCATACTTCACGCGTACTCCCGACGCCAATCCTAAACTTTTACCGCCATCTATTTGCTTTTAAAGCGCAAAAAAACGACGAATGCTGCGCAAAACGGCATCAGGTTTCTCTGCATGAACCCAGTGCCCGGCGCCGCCAATGACATGTGCCTGAGCCGCCGGAAACTGTTGAAGTAACACGTCGCGGTAGCGGTTATCCAGATAGCTTGAGTCGCCGCCACGAATAAACAACGCGGGATGATCCCAGGCAGGAACCGGCTGCCAGCCAGAAATCGTGGTGTAGTTATCCCACAGTACCGGCACATTGAAGCGCCACTCACCCTCCTGAAATGACTTCAGCAGAAACTGGATAACCCCTTCTTCATCAATCAGCGTGCGCATAATGCGGGCTGCCTCGCTGCGGGATGAAACGCCCGCATCAGTGACGGCACGAATACCGGCAAAAATTTCATCGTGGCGGCGGGTCTGGTAGTCCACCGGTGCGATATCGATCATCACCAGTCGCTCAATGCGATCCGGCACCAGCGCGCTCATAGTCATCGCGATTTTACCGCCCATCGAGTGACCGATAACCGCGACGCGTTCGATGCCCTGTGCATCCAGCGTGTCGACCATATCCTGCGCCATTACAGCGTAGTTCATCTCGTCGGATCGTGGCGAAAGACCGTGGTTACGGACATCAACCTGCAGCAGGGGACCGGCATCTTTCAGCCCGCGCGCCAGCACACCAAGGTTATCCAGGCTGCCAAACAGACCATGGATAAGGAGGATGGGCAGGGAATCAGGAGGGGATTGTTCAGTTTGCAGACGGGCGTTCAAAATCATAGCAAAGTTCTTAAGTTTGAGACCTGAGCTTAGGTTATCATGGTTTCACCTTTTCAGGTGCGCCGGTTCCGGTGGCATTAGGACATATTCTGACTTTTGCCCGTAAACCGTTTGATTGCTAACAACCCGCCTGAATTTAACTTTATAATCCTGATGTTAGAACCCACACACCTTTTGAATTGCCTGACTATACTCAGTGCTTTTCAGGAAACAGGTGGTTCTGTCATGAGAAAGAACCGTACGGAATAAGATGAAAACGATTGAAGTTGACGAAGAGCTCTACCGTTATATTGCCAGCCATACGCAACACATTGGTGAAAGCGCATCCGACATTCTGCGTCGTATGCTGAAATTCACGGCCGGTCAGACTGCACCTGCTTCGCCTGCTCAGCCAGCGTCAAAAGAGGCAGCGAAAGAGTCCCAGGCCTCTGTGGGTTCCCGCCCGCAGGATCGTGTTCGCGCGGTGCGTGAGCTGCTGCTTTCCGATGAATATGCGGAGCAGAAGCGGGCGGTGAATCGCTTTATGCTTATTTTGTCAACGCTCTATCGTCTTGATACCGCAGCCTTTGCTGAGGCTACTGCATCGCTGCAGGGGCGTACCCGCGTCTATTTTGCAGGCGATGAGCATACGCTGTTGCAGAATGGCACCCATACTAAGCCGAAGCATGTGCCCGGCACGCCGTACTGGGTGATCACCAACACCAATACTGGTCGTAAATGCAGCATGGTTGAACACATCATGCTCTCGATGCAGTTCCCTGCGGAACTGACCGAGAAAGTTTGCGGCACCATTTAAAAACTTAAGCGTCAGGGAGCAGCGCCAATGGCCAATCACCCACGTGCCGGGCAACCCGCCCAGCAGAGCGATTTGATTAACGTTGCACAATTAACGTCACAATATTATGTCCTGCAGCCCGATGTGGCGAACCCGGAACATGCGGTGAAATTTGGCACCTCTGGCCATCGCGGCAGTGCAGGGCGCCAGAGCTTCAACGAGATGCACATTCTGGCCATCGCTCAGGCAATTGCCGAAGAGCGTAAAAAGAACGGCATCACCGGACCTTGCTACGTCGGTAAAGATACTCATGCGCTGTCAGAACCGGCGATTCTGTCTGTTCTGGAAGTCCTGGCGGCGAACGGCGTTGATGTTATTGTTCAGCAGGATAATGGCTATACGCCAACCCCTGCGATTTCCAACGCCATTCTTGAGCACAATAAAGCGGGTGGCCCGCTGGCAGATGGTATCGTCATCACACCTTCGCACAACCCACCGGAAGATGGCGGCATTAAGTACAATCCACCTAACGGTGGACCGGCGGATACCAACGTCACTAAAGTGGTGGAAGATCGCGCTAATCAGCTGATCAAAGATGGGCTGAAAGAGGTGAAACGTCTGCCACTTGAACAGGCTATGGCGAGCGGTCACGTGGTCGAGAAAGATCTGATTCAGCCTTACGTTGAAGGTCTGGCAGAGATTATCGATTTCCCGGCAATTCAGAAAGCTGGCCTGAAGCTGGGTGTTGATCCACTGGGCGGTTCAGGTATTGCTTACTGGCAGCGTATTGCTGAGCATTACAAGCTGGATCTGACGCTGGTAAACGATGCAGTCGATCAGACCTTCCGCTTTATGCATCTGGATAAAGATGGCGTTGTGCGCATGGACTGTTCGTCCGAAAGCGCAATGGCAGGCCTGCTGGCTTACCGCGACAAGTTCGATCTGGCGTTCGGCAACGATCCCGATTATGACCGTCACGGCATCGTGACCCCGGCGGGTCTGATGAATCCAAACCACTATCTGGCGGTTGCGATCAACTATCTGTTCCAGCATCGTCCACAGTGGGGCCAGGATGTTGCCGTGGGTAAAACCCTGGTGTCCAGCGCCATGATTGACCGTGTGGTCAACGACATTGGTCGCAAGCTGGTGGAAGTGCCGGTTGGTTTCAAATGGTTTGTTGATGGTCTGTATGACGGCAGCTTCGGTTTCGGCGGTGAAGAGAGCGCGGGCGCTTCATTCCTGCGTTTCGACGGCACGCCGTGGTCAACGGACAAAGATGGCATCATCATGTGTCTGCTGGCGGCTGAAATTACAGCGGTGACCGGTAAAAATCCGCAGCAGCATTATGATGAACTGGCTGCGCGTTTTGGCGCACCAAGCTACAACCGTCTGCAGGCATCCGCCACTTCAGCGCAGAAAGCTGCACTGTCGAAGCTGTCACCAGAGATGGTGAGCGCGGATACGCTGGCGGGTGATCCTATCACCGCGCGTCTGACGGCGGCACCAGGTAACGGTGCCTCAATCGGCGGTCTGAAAGTGATGACGGAGAATGGCTGGTTTGCTGCCCGTCCTTCAGGCACCGAAGATGCCTACAAAATCTACTGTGAAAGCTTCCTGGGCGCAGAACATCGCGAGCAGATTGAGAAAGAAGCCGTAGAGATTGTCAGCGAAGTGCTGAAAAACGCCTGATAAGTCAGGATGATAAAAAGGCGCCTCTGGCGCCTTTTAGATTGCTGACAAATTCTACCCCGGTTAGTTGCGGGATCGTGCCAGCACAGGAAACAGGGTCAGATCGGAAAGACGCAAAAGCCGTCATCCATGACACGCTCGGCCCACGCCATCCATGGCGTGGGACGCTTTCCTCCTCTGACCCTGTTCCCTGTGCCTCGGGTTTATCCGTTGCGGTCAGATTCAGTATGATTTGAGTTTGTTTGCAGTCATGAAAGGCGCCTCTGGCGCCTTTTTTTATGGCATAAAACGGTAGCCGATCCCGGTTTCGGTCAGCAGATGGGCAGGTTGTGTCGGATTCGCTTCCAGCTTCTGGCGCAGATGGCCCATATAGATGCGCAAATAGTGGCTGTGCTCCACGGCATTGGGTCCCCACACCTGGCTCAGCAGCTGTCGCTGTGTCAGCACCTTTCCGGCGTTATTCAGCAGAATACTCAACAGACGAAATTCTATTGGAGTGAGGTGAATCTCATTGCCGCCGCGCTGCACCCGCCGTGCGGCGAAATCGACACTGACGTCGGCAAAGTGAACTCTGGCATCAGGTTGCTGGCCACTATGACGACGCAGCGCAACCCGGACGCGCGCCAGCAGTTCGCCAATACCAAAAGGTTTGGTCAGATAGTCATCCGCGCCTGCATCCAGTGCGGCGATTTTATCCTGCTCATCGCTGCGCGCTGACAATACAATTACCGGGATGGCGCTCCACTGGCGCAGGTCACGGATAAAATCGGTGCCATCCCCATCTGGCAGGCCAAGATCGAGGATCACTAAATCGGGCTTACGGGTTGCCGCTTCAATCAGTCCGCGCTGCAGCGTATCGGCATCAAACACCTTAAGATCTTCATTTTCCAGCGCCAGCCGGACAAAGCGACGGATCTCTTTTTCATCTTCAACGATCAAAACCGTGGTCACGCAATACCTGCCTTGGATAGGGGCCGAACTACCATTTTATCAATATTACAGGCTGCCGTCCGTGAGCTTCACCTTCCGGGCGTTTAAACCCTCATGTAACCAGACGATAACTTATCTGTAACTTAATTACAGGCTGATTCTTAAACCGTGTAAATAGCGGCAAATAAGTGGTCAGACGAGTAGTAAAATTACACAACCTGGCGTAAAGTCAGACACAGATCACATTCAAACACTTTTGCTTACCGGGAGGAGAACCATGTATCAGGCTTATCCACGTTACAAAATTATCGCGCGTCGTACGCTGGTGGTTTTTCTCGGCGTGCTGGCGCTTCCTGTCATGCTGTTTCGACAGGACCGGGCACGTTTCTACAGTTACCTGCACCGTGTCTGGTGCAAGACCAGCGCAAAGCCGGTCTGGCTGGCGCAGTCTGAAGCCGGTGGTGGCGCGTTCTGGTAAGTCGTACTGCCACAAAACAGGCCTGGTCAATTGACCGGGCTTTTTTTTGCGTTTTTTCTGAGTATAAGCAGATCTGAACCGCGTTTTCCTCCTTTATTCCTGACCATTTTGCGCTACACTTAAACCTCTACAAGATTTCTGAGGTTGTACAAGTATGAGCAAAAAAATCCCCGTTGGAATCAGTGCATGCCTGCTCGGCGACCGCGTCAGATTTGATGGTGGGCACAAGCGTCTTACTTTTGCGACCGACGATCTTACCCCGTTTGTGCGTTTTGAACCGATCTGTCCGGAAATGGCGATCGGTTTGCCAACGCCGCGCCCGGCATTACGCCTGGTAAAGCAGGGCGACGATGAGCTGCATCTCTGCTTCAGCAAAGATGGTGGAGAAGAGGTCACCACGCAGATGCGTGACTGGTCTGCCGAGCGGGTAAAATCGCTGCATCATCTCTGCGGCTATATTCTGTGCGCCAAGTCCCCCAGCTGCGGCATGGAGCGTGTGCGGGTCTATGAGCCTGACAACAATAACAACCGCAAAGTGGGCACTGGTATTTTTGCTGAATTCCTGCAGCGCGAAATGCCCTGGCTGCCGCTGGAGGAAGATGGTCGTCTGCACGATCCCGCTCTGCGTGAGAACTTTATTGGTCGTATCTGCGCGCTGCACGAGTTCAATCAGATGTGGGAAAATGGCCTGACCCGTCAGGCTTTAATCGCCTTTCACAGCCGCTACAAACTGATGATGCTGGCACATTCGCAGGAGAAGTATCGCGAACTGGGACCGTTTGTCGCCTCAATGAGCCAGTGGGAGTCGCTCGACGCCTTTGCCTTCGAGTACCGCAATCGTATGATGGAACTGATGTCACGCCCCGCCTCACGTCGCAATCACACCAATGTACTGATGCATGTGCAGGGCTACTTCCGCACCCATCTGAGCTCACCGCAGCGCCAGGAGCTGGCAACCCTGATTGACCGCTATCGTCAGGGCACACAACCCTTGCTGGTGCCGATCACCATTCTTAAGCACTACATGGCCGAATACCCGCATCCGTGGCTGGCCCAGCAACGCTATTTTGATCCCTATCCCGAAGCCTTGTGCTTACGCTACGGACAATAATTCAGGAGGAGTATGACCACCCATCTGGTCTGGTTGCGTAACGATTTACGCATCAACGACAACCTGGCGCTGCACGCCGCCTGCCGCGACAGCGATGCAAAAGTGATTGCGCTCTACCTCTCCACGCCAGAACAGTGGCAGCAGCATGACATGTCCCCAAAACAGGCGGCGTTTATTCACGCCAGTCTGCTGGAAGTCCAGAGCGCCCTGGCTGAGCGGGGCATTCCCCTTCACTATCAGGCCTGTCATGCCTTCAGCGACAGTATTGATGCGCTGGCGGAATTCTGCGAAAAGCAAAAGGTCGATCAGCTTTTCTACAACTATCAGTATGAGGTCAACGAGCGCCAGCGCGATGCCCGGGCTGAAAAGCGTCTTGATGATGCGGGCGTCATTTGTCAGGGTTTTGATGACAGCCTGTTGCTGCCGCCCGGCAGCGTGCAGAGCGGCGACCGCTCGATGTATAAGGTTTTTACGCCGTTTAGCAAAGCGTTTGTCCGCCGTTTGCAACAGAGTCTGCCGGAGTGCGTGCCAGCGCCGAAACCGCGTGAAGGTTCGCCGCTGAAAGTCACCCCGATTCCTGCTTTTGATTATCCGACCAAGGCTTTTGATGAAGATCTGTTCCCGGCAGGCGAAGCAGCTGCGCTGAAGCGTTTACGTCATTTCGCCACTAAACCGGTTATCGATTACCCTGCGAAGCGTGACCTGCCGGCGCTGGATGCCACCAGCCGTCTGTCGGTTTATCTGGCGACCGGCGTGCTGTCACCCCGCCAATGCCTGCATCGTGTGTTGCATGAGCATCCCGATGCACTGGACAACAGCCGCGCATTTACCTGGCTGAACGAGCTGATCTGGCGTGAGTTCTACCGCCATCTGCTGGTTGCCTACCCGGCGCTTTGTCGGCATCAGCCGTTTATCGACTGGACGCGTAACGTTGAATGGCAGCGTAACGACGCACACTTTGACGCCTGGAAAGCGGGTAGAACGGGTTACCCGATTGTCGATGCGGCGATGCGTCAGATGAAGGCGCTGGGGTGGATGCACAACCGCTTAAGAATGATCACAGCCAGTTTCCTGGTCAAAGATCTGCTGATCGACTGGCGTGAAGGCGAACGCTATTTTATGCAGCAACTGATCGATGGCGATCTGGCCGCGAACAACGGCGGCTGGCAGTGGGCAGCATCGACGGGCACTGACGCGGCTCCCTATTTTCGCATCTTTAATCCGACGACACAGGGCGAGCGCTTCGACGAGAAGGGGGATTTTATCCGCCACTATCTGCCGGAACTGGCCGACGTCCCTGACAGCGATATTCACCAGCCCCACGTCTGGGCGGAGAAGCATCACAAGAAACTCGATTATCCGGCACCAATCGTGGATCATAAGGCCGCCCGTAAAAAGACATTAGATGCCTTTGAGCGCGCCAAAAGCGCCGCCTGAGGCCTCGAAGGAGCCTGAATGAACCATTACGAATTAGAGACGCTGATCAATCAGCACCTCGACAGCCACAGCTTCAGTGACTACGCCCCCAACGGTTTGCAGGTTGAGGGACGCAGCCAGGTCAAAACGATTATCACCGGCGTGACGGCCTGTCAGGCACTGCTGGACGAGGCGGTGGCACGTCAGGCCGATGCGATTATTGTCCATCATGGCTATTTCTGGAAAAGTGAACCGGCCGCGATTAAAGGTATGAAGCGTCGTCGTCTGCGCACTCTGCTGGCTAATGATATTAATCTCTATGGCTGGCACCTGCCGCTCGACGCGCATCCTGAACTGGGCAACAACGCCCAGCTGGCAAACTTGCTGGATATTGAAATAAAGGGTGAAGTGATGCCGCTGGTGTTCTGGGGTGAGCTGGCTGAGCCGATCTCCGGTGAGCAGCTGGCACGTCGAATCGGTGACCGATTGGGACGTGAACCGCTGCATTGCGGCGATAACGCGCCCGCGCTGATTCGTCGTATCGCCTGGTGCAGCGGGGGTGGCCAGGGCTTTATCGACCAGGCCGCTGCCGCAGGCGTCGATGCTTATATCACCGGAGAAGTCTCTGAACAGACCATTCACAGCGCACGTGAGCAGGGGCTGCACTTCTTTGCTGCAGGCCATCACGCTACCGAGCGCGGCGGCGTAAAAGCGCTGGGCGAGTGGCTGGCGCAGCACCACGAGCTTGATGTGACTTTCATTGATATTCCCAATCCTGCCTGATCTCCTTCCCGGGTCCTGTGTGCCTGCGCAGGACCTAAATCTATTGACACATCCCTGTCACTTTCGCATAATTATTTGCTTTATGTAGATAAGCCATCGGCTGATTCGGGCATCCGGCACGGTCAGCCGGTCGCGATCTCAACTGAGCGGGAGGTAGCTGTTGCAACGAGCACGGTGTTATTTATTGGGTGAACGCGCTGTCGTGCTGGAGCTGGAACCCCCGGTCTCACTGGAGAGTCAGCAACGTATCTGGGGACTTAACCAGCGATTGCAGTCCTCTGCGAGCGTGCTGGAGGTCATTCCCGGCATGAACAACATCACCTTGATTTTGCGTGATCCCCAGCAGAGTGCGCTGGATGCGATTGAGCGACTTCAGCGATGGTGGGAAGAGAGTGAAGCGCAATTACCTGAGTCGCGTCTGGTAGAGATCCCGGTGATCTACGGCGGTGAGGCCGGTCCCGACCTGACGGCGGTGGCTGAACATGCCGCGCTGACGCCTCATCAGGTGGTTGAGCTGCACAGCAGCAGCGAATACGTCGTGTTTTTTATTGGCTTTCAGCCGGGTTTCCCCTATCTGGGCGGACTGGATCCGCGCCTGCACATTCCGCGTCGTAGTGAGCCCAGGGTGGCCGTGCCCGCGGGATCCGTGGGTATCGGTGGCAGCCAGACCGGCGTCTACCCTCTGGCGTCGCCCGGCGGCTGGCAGTTGATCGGCCAGACACGCACCGCGCTGTTTGATCCGCTGCAGCAACCGCCCACGCTGCTCCGTCCGGGTGACAAAGTGCGCTTTGTGCCGCAACAGGAGGGCGTATGTTAAACATTCTGCGGGCCGGGCTGGCGGCCACTATTCAGGATGCGGGTCGATACGGCTGGCGTCAGTTCGGTATCAGCCCCGGTGGCGTGCTGGATTATCCCGCCATGTTCACCGCCAACGTACTGGTAGGCAATGCGCCCGACAGCGCGGTGCTGGAGATGGTGCTCGGCCAGTTCAAAGCAGCGTTTACCCGCGACGGCTGGTTTGCGCTGACGGGTGCAGGCTGTCATGCGGAGCTGGACGGCCAGCCGGTCTGGACGGGCTGGCGCACGCCAGTGAAACGCGGACAGGTCCTGTCGCTGGCGATGCCGCAGCGTGGTATGCGCAGCTATCTGGCGGTGCAGGGTGGTTTTGACATCCCCGCGGTGCTTGGCTCTGCCAGTACCGACCTGAAAGCAAAATTTGGCGGATTTCATGGGCGCGCCTTGCAGGATGGCGATCAGGTCCCGCTGGGGAAACCGACGCGTCAGTTCGACCGCAAAGTCGGGGTACGACAACTGCTGTGGGGCAACCGCATTCGCGCCTTGCCTGGTCCGGAGTATCACGAATTCAGTCCCGAAGCGCAGCAGGCGTTCTGGCGCACCGCATGGAAACTCAGCCCGCAAAGTAACCGGATGGGATACCGGCTGGAAGGACGTGAGCTTAAACGTGAGCGCCCGCGCGAGCTGCTGTCACACGGCGTGATGCCAGGTGTGATTCAGGTGCCGCCGAACGGACAGCCCATCGTATTGATGGCGGATGCCCAGACTACCGGTGGTTATCCGCGCATCGCTTCTGTTATCGAAGCCGATCTTTATCACCTGGCGCAAATCCGTCTGGGTGAGTCGATTCACTTTATTCACTGCACCCTGCCGGAAGCGATGCTGGCCCGTCAGCATCAGCAACGCGCTCTGGACCAGATGAAATGGGGACTCAATGAAAATTGATTTAAACGCCGACCTGGGTGAGGGCTGCGCCAGCGATGAAGCGCTGCTGCAACTGGTGAGCTCTGCCAACATCGCCTGTGGCTTTCACGCCGGTGATGCACAGACCATGCTGCAGTCGGTGCGCTGGGCAAAGGCATCCGGCGTCGCCATCGGGGCGCATCCCGCCTTTCCCGATCGCGAGAACTTTGGCCGCAGCGCCATGCAGTTGCCGCCGGAAACGGTCTATGCCCAGATGATCTATCAGATTGGCGCGCTGAAAAGTCTGGCAGAAAGTGAGGGCGCGCGCCTGGTGCATGTTAAGCCACACGGCATGCTCTATAACCAGGCTGCATCTGACCCGGTGCTGGCTGATGCCATTGCCCGCGCCATCAGGGCGGTGGACAGCCAGCTGATTGTGGTCGGGCTGGCGAATAGCGAATCGATCCGTACTGCGGCGCATTACGGTTTACACACGCGGGAAGAGGTGTTTGCTGACCGTGGCTATCTCAGCAGCGGTGCGCTGGTGCCGCGCAACCAGCCGGGCGCGCTGATTGAGAATGAACAGCAGGCTATCGATCAGACACTGACAATGGTACGGCAGGGCAAAGTGAAAAGTATCACCGGAGAATGGGTGGCGGTGAACGCGCAGACTGTCTGCTTACATGGCGACGGCGAGCATGCCCTGCAGTTTGCACAGCGGTTACGTGATGCGTTTGCCGACCAGCAGATTCGTGTCACCAGCGCCTGAATAATCACACTTAGCCCGGCTTATGCCGGGTTTTTTAACTCGGGGAAAATCCATGGAAACTGCAGTGAATCTCTTGCCACTACTGGGCATTGCCGCGATCATCGTCGGCTTCGTATTACGTTTTAATCCGGTGCTGGTGGTGATTGTCGCCGGATTTGTCACCGGTCTGGCTGCGATGATGCCCCTGGCGGACATTCTGGAAAAACTCGGCGCAGGGTTTCTTAACACCCGGAACCTGCCGCTGATTCTGCTGCTGCCACTGGCGGTCATTGGCCTGCTGGAACGTCACGGGCTAAAAGAAAGGGCGCAGGCGTGGATTGCTCAGATTAAAACCGCCACCGCCGGACGGCTGCTGATCGTCTACCTGTTTGTGCGTGAAATTACTGCGGCGCTGGGATTAACCAGTCTTGGCGGACATCCGCAGATGGTGCGTCCGTTACTGGCACCGATGGCGGAGGGCGCCACAGAAAATCGCTATGGCGAGATCTCGCCTGAACTGCGCCATAAGCTGCGCGCCATGTCAGCGGCGACCGATAACGTCGGCCTGTTCTTTGGTGAAGATATCTTCGTGGCATTTGGCGCGATTATCTTTATGCACAACTTTATGCAGGCGTCGGCCGGGATTCAGACTGAGCCGCTGCACATCGCCTTATGGGGCATTCCAACTGCCGTTGCTGCGTTCCTGATCCATTCAGCGCGTCTGGTTCGTCTGGATCGTCAGCTGGCACGTGAGCTGCAGCAGCTCAACAGCCAGGCGCTGAAAGCCAAAGGAGGTCAGTAATGTTCCAGCAACAATATCTGATGTGGCTGGCGGGCATTATCCTGCTGGTGGTGGCTATCCTCTCATGGCGTGACCGCGCTAATCCGCGTCGCTTTACCACCGGGCTCTTCTGGGCCTTATATGGCCTGGTTTTTCTGGTCGGTGACTGGACGACGGCGCTGATGAGCAGCCTGATGGGCTCGGACGCGGCGGGCACCCGAATGCTGCACATCACCATCGGTGTCATTGTGGTGATCATGGCGCTGATTGCGGGTTTAGGGGGTGTCCGGCTGGGTCGTTATCATCAGCGCACTAATGAAGAGAAACAGGCAAGCGCACAGCGTCTGCGGAATAAGCTGTTTCTGCCTGCACTGGCGATTCCGGTTGTGACCGTGGTCGGTGTGCTGGCGTTCAACAATATTCCGGGGTTGCAGGATGCGGTGTTCGGTCCCGGTAATCACGCCACGCTGGTGACATTGTTTTCAATGATGGCCGGCTGTGTGATTGGCTGGCTGGTGGCGTTAAAACTGACCCATGAAAAACCGGTACAGTCGATGCAGGAGACCCGTCGCCTGCTGGATTCAATTGGCTGGGCGTTTATTCTGCCGCAGATTCTCGCCACCCTGGGACTGCTGTTTACCGCCGCGGGCGTAGGCAGTGCTATTTCGCATCTGACTGAAACCTGGCTGGCGGTGGATAACCGCTTTATCGCCGTCACCGTCTATGCCGTCGGGATGGCCCTGTTAACCATGGTCATGGGTAACGCGTTTGCGGCATTTCCGATTATTACTGCAGGCGTTGGCATTCCGATTCTGGTGCTGCAGCACGGCGGAAATCCGGCGGTAATGGCGGCGATTGGTATGTTCTCCGGTTACTGCGGCACGCTGATGACGCCGATGGCGGCCAACTTCAATATTGTTCCGGCGGCGCTGCTGGAGCTGCCCGATCGTAACGCGGTCATTAAGGCTCAGATTCCAACCGGTGTGCTACTGTTAATCGTTAACATTTTCCTGCTCTATTTCCTGATGTTTCTGTGAGGCTGCATGAAAACTGTCCTGATGACCGCTTTTGAACCCTTTGGCGGTGAAACGATTAATCCCTCGTGGGAAGCGGTGCGCGCGCTGGAAGGCAAAAAGATTGGCGGAGCGACGATCGTCATCCGACAGCTGCCGGTGGTATTCAGTGAGGTACTTAATGTGCTGAATCAGGCACTGGAAGAGGTTAAACCGGACGCGGTAGTGTCAGTCGGGCAGGCGGGCGGTCGCAGCGACATTACCGTGGAACGTATCGGTATCAATGTCGATGACGCCCGCATCCCGGACAACGCCGGCCAGCAGCCTGTAGACGAACCGATTGTGGCAGGCGGCCCGGCAGCCTATTTTTCCCGTCTGCCCATCAAAGCGATTGTGGCGGCAGTGCGCGACGCGGGGATCCCCGCGTCGGTCTCACAGACCGCCGGGACCTTTACCTGCAATCGGGTGATGTATGGCCTGCTGCACTGGCTTGAGCAGCAAGGGAGTCCGGCGCGGGGTGGCTTTATTCATATTCCTTACCTGCCTGAACAGGCCGCGCAACATCCTGGTGCGCCGAGCATGGCGGTCGCGACCATTATTCAGGCGCTGGAGATTGCGGTGAAGGTGACGCTGGAGACCGGCGAAGATATTAAACAGGCTGGCGGCGCCACCCATTAAGAGGAAGAACGATGCCAGAAGGACCGGAAATTCGCCGCGTGGCGGATAAGCTTGAAGCCGCCATTGTGGGTGAGCCCTTAACGGAAGCGTGGTTTGCGTTTCCTCAGCTCAAGACCTATGAACCTTCACTGATTGGTGAGCAGGTGCAGGCGATTGAGACGCGGGGTAAAGCGCTGCTGACTCATTTCAGCAATGGTCTGACGCTCTACAGTCATAACCAGCTTTATGGTGTCTGGCGCATTGTGAAACCCGATACCGAACTCAATACCACGCGTCAGTTGCGGGTGCGGCTTGCTACAAAGGGTAAAGCGATTCTGCTTTACAGCGCGTCAGATATTGAACTGCTTAACGCTGATACGCTGGCGGCACATCCGTTTCTGACCCGCATCGGACCGGATGTGCTGAACAGCGCGCTGACGGTTGAAGAGGTGCGAGAGCGGCTGCTGTCACCCCGTTTCCGGCGGCGTCAGTTCAGTGGTCTGCTGCTGGATCAGGCTTTTCTGGCCGGGCTGGGAAACTACCTGCGTGCCGAGATTCTCTGGCTGGCGCAGCTGCTGCCAAATCATCGGGCGCAGGATCTCAGTGACGATCAGCTGACTGCTTTCAGCGAGGCGCTGCTGTCAGTGCCGCGTCATGCTTATCGGATGCGTGGAACCATGAAGAAATATCATGAGGAAGCGGCGTTTCAGTTTGAGGTGTTTCATCGGCAGGGCAAGCAATGCCGGCGCTGTGGCACGGTGATTGAGAAGGGCACGCTGTCATCACGGCCGTTTTACTGGTGTCCGGGGTGTCAAAGATAGACAGTAAAGTCAAAAGGGTAAAATGCTCTTACGGCTGACAGAGCCAGGCCCGTGTGAATCTTATAGCAATAAAATAGCTTAACGCGCAGGGAGCATGGTCAGAGGAGGAAAGCGTCCCGCGCCAGGGACAAAAACGCCGGGAGCGTTTTTGAACAACGCAAAGCGTTGGCCCGGAAACGGGCGCACCTCTCGGATGAGGTGCGTAATCGCGCGGGCCGAGCGTGTCATGGATGACGGCTTTTGCGTCTTTCCGATCTGACCATGTTCTCTGCGCAGGCGCGGTATCACAGCCAACCGCTCCCGGTTTTTAAGCAACATCAAGCGGAGAAATCTCCGCCCTCCGAATCTTACTTCTTCAGCTGTGAACTGAATTCGCGCTCGGTATAACCGGTGTAGAGCTGACGCGGACGGGCAATCTTCATGCCTTCGTCGTGCATCTCTTTCCAGTGTGCAATCCAGCCAACAGTACGGGCCATCGCGAAGATCACCGTAAACATGGAGGATGGAATACCCATCGCTTTCAGAATGATACCGGAGTAGAAGTCCACGTTTGGATAGAGTTTACGCTCGATAAAGTACGGGTCGTTCAGCGCAATGTGTTCCAGCTCCATCGCCACTTCCAGCAGGTCATCCTTCATACCCAGCTCATTCAGCACTTCATGGCAGGTATCGCGCATTACGGTCGCACGTGGATCGTAGTTTTTATACACGCGGTGACCAAAGCCCATCAGACGGAATGAATCATTCTTGTCTTTGGCGCGCTTAACAAATTCCGGGATGTGCTCAACGGTGCTGATCTCTTCCAGCATACGCAGGGTCGCTTCGTTGGCACCGCCGTGCGCCGGTCCCCACAGGGAGGCGATCCCGGCGGCGATACAGGCAAACGGGTTCGCGCCGCTTGAACCGGCGGTACGTACGGTCGACGTCGAGGCGTTCTGCTCATGGTCAGCATGCAGGATCAGAATGCGGTCCATGGCGCGTTCCAGCACTGGATTCACTTTGTACTCTTCGCACGGGGTAGCAAACATCATGTGCAGGAAGTTACCGGCATAGGAGAGGTCGTTGCGAGGATAAACAAATGGCTGGCCGATAGAATATTTGTAACACATTGCTGCCATGGTCGGCATTTTGGAAAGCAGACGGAATGCCGCGATTTCGCGGTGGCGCTCAATGTTTACATCCAGCGAATCGTGGTAAAACGCAGCCAGAGCACCCGTAACACCGCACATAACCGCCATCGGATGTGAGTCACGACGGAAGCCGTGGAACAGGCGGGTAATCTGCTCATGAATCATGGTGTGGCGGGTAACAGTGGTGCGGAACTCATCAAACTGTTTCTGGTTCGGTGCTTCGCCATTCAGCAGAATGTAGCAGACTTCCAGATAGTTAGAGTGGGTCGCCAGCTCAGAAATAGGGAAACCACGGTGTAGCAGGATACCTTCATCACCATCAATAAAGGTGATGGCAGATTCGCAGGACGCAGTAGACGTAAAACCGGGATCGAAGGTGAACAGGCCACTTGAACCCAGAGCGCGGACATCAACCACATCCTGGCCCAGCGTACCTTTCAGCACGTCCAGTTCAATAGATGTTCCATCTTGCAGGGTTAGCGTTACTTTTTTATCTGTCATTTTCGTCTCCATAGCGCCTTATGTAGGTAAGGATCTTTAGACACCTGAAACGCGTTCATGTTGCGGTTGGCAAAACTACACAGTATCACTCTGCGGGGATAAAGCGGGTGCAGGGTACAGAGTGAGCGGCGCGTTCCCAGCGGGAACCGGTGAGCCATGGACATGCTGCATATCGCGGTTGTTAAAGATCCGGTCAGGACATAACTTCTTGGTAACCAATAACCTGATGCTTTTTAAAGCTCATTATCGCAATGTTACATAACTTGCGCTTAGGGGAAAGTGTATCCCCATAACTTTTGTGCATCATAGGAATTTATAGGCTTAGTTTGTAACTGAATTGTTGAACTATTGTCAAATCAGATAATTAAAATTGTATCAATTGTGAAAATCGTGAGTATGATCACTGTTCTACCTAAAATATACCAAAGAGTTTGTAGGGGAATTGTAATCAGAATGTGATCCTCCTATACTCCAGGCAGGTCTCCGGAACACCCTGACACCAGGAGCCACCCAGCGTTTACTACCGCGTCAATTAACACTGGATGTTGCTTTATTGGTGACGGTTAAAGTCTGCCACGCGTTGTGATTAGACTCCGCCTCAGGTCCGGAGGAAGCAAAATAAAAAAGAGCTGTGTGGGCAAAACCGTGAAAAAACAAAGACCTGTCAACTTGGATCTCTCGACGATCCGGTTTCCCGTTACTGCAATAACGTCCATTCTTCACCGCGTCTCCGGCGTAATCACATTGGTTGCTATTGGCATCCTGCTGTGGCTACTCGGTCTCTCTCTCTCTTCTCCTGAAGGTTTCCAGCACGCTGCATCCATCATGGACGGCTTCTTCGCGAAGTTCATCATGTGGGGCATTTTAACGGCGCTGGCCTATCACGCGGTGAGCGGGATTCGTCATATGTTGATGGATTTTGGTTATCTGGCCGAAACGCTGGAATCAGGTAAGCGTTCCGCTCATATGACTTTTGTGATCACTGTCGTGCTGGCAATTCTGGCGGGAGTCCTCGTATGGTAAGCAATGCATCCGCGTTGGGTCGCAACGGCATTCAGGACTGGCTGCTGCTGCGTGCAACGGCAATCCTCATTACGCTCTACATCGTCTACATCCTCGGTTTCGTTGTGATGACAGACACGCTGACCTATGACCTGTGGCGTGGCTTCTTCGCGTCCGCATTCACCAAAGTGTTCACGCTGCTGACGCTGTTCTCCATTCTGGTCCACGGCTGGATCGGTATGTGGCAGGTGTTAACAGACTACGTCAAATCGCTGCCGGTTCGCTTGCTGTTGCAGTTTGTGATTGTCGTGGCGCTGTTGTGGTATGCGATTTATGGCTTTGTTGTGGTGTGGGGTGTGTAAATGAATTTGCCAATCAGAGAGTTCGATGCCGTGGTAATCGGCGCAGGTGGCGCAGGAATGCGGGCCGCACTGCAAATCTCCCAGGGCGGCCAGACCTGCGCTCTGTTATCTAAAGTTTTCCCGACCCGTTCCCACACAGTATCTGCGCAGGGCGGTATTACCGTTGCGCTGGGTAATACCCATGAAGATAACTGGGAATGGCATATGTACGACACCGTCAAAGGGTCCGACTACATCGGTGACCAGGACGCGATTGAATATATGTGCAAAACCGGCCCGGAAGCGATTCTGGAACTGGAGCACATGGGCCTGCCTTTCTCGCGTCTGGAAGATGGTCGTGTTTATCAGCGTCCGTTTGGTGGTCAGTCGAAGAATTTCGGTGGCGAGCAGGCGGCACGTACCGCGGCCGCAGCTGACCGTACTGGTCACGCGTTGCTGCACACGCTTTATCAGCAGAACCTGAAAAACAAAACCACCATCTTCTCTGAGTGGTATGCACTGGATCTGGTGAAAAATGCTGATGGCGCAGTCGTTGGATGTACCGCAATCTGCATCGAAACCGGCGAAACCGTTTATTTCAAAGCGAAAGCGACCATTCTGGCAACCGGCGGCGCAGGCCGTATTTACCAGTCCACCACCAATGCGCATATCAACACCGGTGACGGCGTCGGTATGGCACTGCGTGCGGGCGTGCCGGTGCAGGATATGGAGATGTGGCAGTTCCACCCAACCGGTATCGCCGGTGCGGGCGTGCTGGTCACAGAAGGCTGTCGTGGTGAAGGCGGCTATCTGCTGAACAAACATGGCGAACGCTTCATGGAGCGTTATGCGCCTAATGCCAAAGATCTGGCGGGCCGCGACGTGGTTGCGCGTTCAATGATGATTGAGATCCGTGAAGGTCGCGGCTGTGATGGCCCGTGGGGTCCGCATCTGAAGCTGAAACTGGATCACCTCGGTAAAGAGGTGCTTGAGTCACGTCTGCCAGGCATCCTTGAACTGTCTCGTACCTTTGCCCATGCTGACCCGATTAAAGAGCCAATCCCGGTCATCCCGACCTGCCACTACATGATGGGCGGTATTCCGACCAAAGTGACCGGTCAGGCACTGCGCGTGAATGAGCAGGGCGAAGATGTGGTGATTCCAGGCCTGTTCGCTGTCGGTGAAATTGCCTGCGTATCCGTCCATGGTGCCAACCGTCTGGGCGGTAACTCACTGCTCGACCTGGTGGTCTTTGGCCGTGCAGCCGGTCTGCATCTGCTGGAGAGTATCAAAGAGCAGGGCGACCTGCGCGATGCTTCTGAAGATGAGATCGCCGTGGCGATGGCGCGCTTCAATCGCTGGGAAAACAACACCACCGGCGAAGATCCGGTTGAGATTCGTAAAGCGCTGCAACGCTGCATGCAGAACAACTTCTCTGTATTCCGCGAAGGCGACGCAATGGCGCAGGGTCTGGAAGAGCTGAAAGAGATTCGCGAGCGTCTGAAGTCAGCGCGTCTGGATGACCGCTCACCAGATTTCAATACGCAGCGTATTGAGTGCCTTGAGCTGGATAACCTGATGGAGACGGCTTTTGCCACGGCGGTAGCGGCTAACTATCGCACCGAGAGCCGCGGTGCACACAGTCGCTTCGACTTCCCGGATCGTGATGATGAAAACTGGCTGTGCCACAGTCTTTATGTCCCGGAAACCGAAAGCATGACGCGCCGTGAGGTGAACATGCAGCCGAAACTGCGCGCGGCGTTCCCGCCGAAAGTGCGTACCTACTAATTTCGGAGACGATCATGAGACTTGAGTTTTCAATTTATCGCTACAATCCGGACGTCGATGACAAGCCGCGCATGCAGGATTACACCCTGGAGTCGGAAGACGGTCGCGACATGATGCTACTGGATGCGCTGATTCGCCTGAAAGAGAAAGATCCAACGCTGGCGTTTCGTCGCTCCTGCCGCGAAGGCGTCTGCGGCTCTGATGGCCTCAACATGAACGGTAAAAACGGACTGGCCTGTATTACGCCCGTCTCGGCATTGGGCAACGGCAAACAGAAAATTGTTATCCGTCCGCTGCCAGGTTTACCGGTAGTGCGTGACCTGGTCGTAGACATGAGCCAGTTTTATGCACAGTATGAGAAAATTAAGCCTTTCCTGCTGAATGATGGCGAGAACCCGCCAGCACGTGAGCATCTGCAGTCACCGGATGAGCGCGAACACCTGGATGGTTTGTATGAATGTATTCTCTGTGCCTGCTGCTCAACCTCATGCCCATCTTTCTGGTGGAACCCTGAGAAGTTCATCGGTCCTGCTGGCCTGCTGGCAGCATACCGCTTCCTGATTGACAGCCGCGACACGGAAACCGAAGCGCGTCTCGACAATCTGAATGATGCTTTCAGCGTATTCCGCTGCCACAGCATCATGAACTGTGTGAGTGTCTGTCCGAAAGGGCTTAACCCGACGCGCGCCATCGGCCATATCAAGTCGATGCTGCTGCAGCGCGGCGCATAAGTTATCTCCGCCGGGAACCTCAGGTTCCCGGTGTTTTACGGAAGCCTCTGTAAGCGCGGTGACTACCACGTTTACAAAGGTTCCCTTACGGGCCACGCGCGCTGCGCAAAGTGCTCGTATCGCTGAACTCACTACGGCAAACCGCGAAAGCGGCAACAAATGAAACCTCAAAAAAGCATAGCAATGCTTAAGGGATCACAATGCAGAACAGCGCGATGAAGCCCTGGCTGGACTCTTCCTGGCTGGCCGGCGCGAATCAGTCTTACATAGAGCAGCTCTATGAGGATTTCCTGACCGATCCTGACTCTGTCGATGCAGTGTGGCGCTCGATGTTCCAGCAGTTACCGGGCACCGGAATGAAACCTGAGCAGTTTCACTCCACCACACGTGAGTACTTCCGTCGCCTGGCGAAAGATGCATCTCGTTACACCTCATCTGTCTCCGATCCGGAAACCAACTCCAAGCAAGTGAAAGTGCTGCAGCTGATTAACGCGTTTCGTTTCCGCGGTCATCAGCATGCCAATCTTGATCCGCTCGGCCTGTGGAAACAGGACCGTGTCGCCGATCTCGATCCCGCTTTTCACGACCTGACCGAGGCCGATTTTCAGGAAAGCTTTAACGTAGGTTCATTTGCCATTGGCAAAGACACCATGAAGCTGGCCGATCTCTTCCAGGCGCTGACGCAGACTTACTGCGGCTCGATTGGTGCAGAATATATGCACATTAACAACACCGATGAAAAACGCTGGATCCAGCAGCGTCTTGAGTCGGTTGCGGGCCGTGCAGCGTTCAGCAACGAAGAGAAAAAAGGTTTCCTGAAAGAGCTGACTGCGGCAGAAGGGCTGGAAAAATACCTTGGGGCGAAATTCCCGGGTGCCAAACGCTTCTCGCTGGAAGGCGGCGATGCGCTGGTTCCGATGCTGCGCGAAATGATTCGTCACGCCGGCAAGAGCGGTACCCGTGAAGTGGTACTGGGTATGGCGCACCGTGGTCGTCTCAACGTGCTTATCAACGTGCTGGGCAAAAAGCCGCAGGATCTGTTCGACGAGTTCGCCGGTAAGCATAAAGAACATCTGGGCACCGGTGACGTGAAGTACCACATGGGCTTCTCCTCTGACGTGGAAACCGAAGGCGGCCTGGTTCACCTGGCGCTGGCGTTTAACCCGTCACACCTGGAGATCGTCAGCCCGGTGGTTATGGGTTCTGTGCGTGCCCGTCTGGATCGTCTGGATGAGCCAGCCAGCAATAAAGTTTTACCGATCACCATTCATGGTGATGCGGCCGTGATTGGTCAGGGCGTGGTTCAGGAAACCCTGAACATGTCACAGGCGCGCGGTTATGAAGTGGGTGGTACGGTTCGCATCGTTATCAACAACCAGGTTGGCTTTACAACGTCCAACCCGAAAGATGCGCGTTCTACCCCTTACTGCACCGACATCGGCAAAATGGTGCTGGCACCGATTTTCCATGTCAATGCTGACGATCCGGAAGCGGTCGCGTTTGTGACCCGTCTGGCGCTCGATTACCGCAACACCTTTAAGCGCGATGTGTTTATCGATCTGGTCTGCTATCGCCGTCATGGTCATAACGAGGCGGATGAGCCAAGTGCGACCCAGCCGCTGATGTATCAGAAAATCAAAAAACACCCGACGCCGCGCAAAATCTACGCCGACCGTCTGGAAGGTGAAGCCGTTGCCACGCAGGAAGATGCGACCGAAATGGTCAATCTCTACCGTGACGCGCTGGATGCGGGCGAGTGCGTGGTGCCGGAATGGCGTCCAATGAGTCTCCACTCCTTTACCTGGTCACCTTACCTGAATCATGAGTGGGATGAGCCTTATCCGGCGCAGGTCGACATGAAACGTCTGAAGGAACTGGCGCTGCGTATCAGCCAGGTGCCTGAAGAGGTGGAAGTGCAGTCGCGTGTTGCCAAGATTTATAACGACCGTCGTCTGATGGCTGAAGGCGAAAAGGCCTTCGACTGGGGCGGCGCGGAAAATCTGGCCTACGCCACGCTGGTTGATGAAGGTATTCCGGTTCGCCTGTCGGGCGAAGATACCGGTCGCGGTACTTTCTTCCACCGTCATGCGGTGGTTCATAACCAGGCGAACGGCTCAACCTATACTCCTCTGCATCATGTGCACAGTGGTCAGGGTCAGTTCAAAGTGTGGGACTCCGTGCTGTCAGAAGAGGCGGTACTGGCCTTTGAATATGGCTACGCCACCGCAGAGCCGCGCATCCTGACCATCTGGGAAGCGCAGTTTGGTGACTTCGCCAACGGTGCACAGGTTGTTATTGACCAGTTCATCAGTTCCGGTGAGCAGAAATGGGGCCGTATGTGTGGCCTGGTGATGCTGCTGCCGCACGGTTATGAAGGTCAGGGCCCGGAGCACTCCTCTGCGCGTCTGGAGCGTTATCTGCAACTTTGCGCTGAGCAGAACATGCAGGTTTGCGTGCCGTCTACACCCGCACAGGTTTACCATATGCTGCGTCGTCAGGCGCTGCGCGGTATGCGTCGTCCACTGATTGTGATGTCACCAAAATCTCTGCTGCGCCATCCGCTGGCTATTTCCACGCTGGATGAACTGGCGAATGGCAGCTTCCAGCCTGCGATTGGTGAAGTCGATGATCTGGATCCGCAGGGCGTTAAACGCGTCGTACTGTGCTCCGGTAAAGTGTATTACGACCTGCTTGAGCAGCGTCGTAAAAATGAGCAGACCGATGTGGCTATCGTGCGCATCGAACAGCTTTATCCGTTCCCGCATCAAGCGGTTCAGGAAGCATTGAAAGCGTATTCTCACGTACAGGATTTTGTCTGGTGTCAGGAAGAGCCACTGAATCAGGGCGCCTGGTACTGCAGCCAGCATCATTTCCGTGAAGTTGTGCCATTTGGTGCCACTTTACGTTATGCAGGCCGCCCGGCCTCCGCCTCACCGGCCGTGGGTTACATGTCCGTACACCAACAACAGCAGCAAGACCTGGTTAATGACGCGCTGAACGTTAATTAATTAAAAGGAAAGATAATGAGTAGCGTAGATATTCTCGTTCCCGACCTGCCTGAATCGGTTGCCGATGCCTCAGTGGCAACCTGGCACAAAAAACCAGGCGATGCAGTCACTCGCGATGAAGTGCTGGTCGAAATCGAAACCGATAAAGTGGTGCTGGAAGTACCAGCCTCTGCTGACGGTATCCTGGAAGCCGTTCTGGAAGATGAGGGTGCCACTGTTACCTCCCGCCAGATCCTGGGTCGTCTGAAAGAGGGCAATAGCGCCGGTAAAGAGAGCAGCGCGAAGTCTGAAAGCAAAGAGTCTACCCCGGCTCAGCGTCAGACTGCGTCACTGGAAGAAGAGAGCAACGATGCGCTCAGCCCGGCTATCCGCCGCCTGATTGCAGAGCACAATCTCGACGCCTCTCAGATTAAAGGCAGCGGTGTTGGCGGACGTCTGACCCGTGAAGATGTTGAAAAACACCTGGCCAACAAGCCGCAGGCTGCTAAAGCGGCAGCACCTGCTGCTGATGCGGCTACCGCGCAGCAGCCAGTGGCTAACCGCAGCGAAAAACGCGTGCCGATGACGCGTCTGCGTAAGCGCGTTGCCGAGCGTCTGCTGGAAGCGAAGAACAGCACCGCGATGCTGACCACCTTCAACGAAATCAACATGAAGCCCATCATGGATCTGCGCAAGCAGTATGGTGAGGCGTTCGAGAAGCGTCACGGTGTGCGTCTGGGCTTTATGTCCTTCTACATCAAAGCGGTTGTTGAAGCGCTGAAACGCTATCCGGAAGTGAACGCTTCTATCGATGGAGAAGATGTGGTTTACCACAACTACTTCGACGTCAGCATTGCGGTCTCTACACCACGTGGTCTGGTTACGCCAGTCCTGCGTGACGTTGATGCGCTGAGCATGGCGGACATCGAGAAGAAAATCAAAGAGCTGGCAGTGAAAGGCCGTGACGGCAAGCTGACAGTGGAAGATCTGACCGGCGGTAACTTCACCATTACCAACGGCGGCGTCTTTGGTTCACTGATGTCTACCCCGATCATCAACCCACCGCAGAGCGCCATCCTGGGCATGCACGCCATCAAGGATCGCCCGATGGCGGTCAATGGTCAGGTTGTAGTGCTGCCAATGATGTATCTGGCGCTCTCCTACGACCACCGTCTGATCGATGGCCGTGAATCAGTTGGTTATCTGGTTGCAGTGAAAGAGATGCTGGAAGATCCGGCGCGCCTGCTGCTGGATGTCTGATTTTCACCGGGCGCGCCTGGCGCGCCCAACCTCAATACTCTTTTCAGACCTGAATGGATAGAACATCATGAACTTACACGAATACCAGGCGAAACAACTGTTTGCACGGTATGGCATGCCTGCACCAACGGGTTACGCCTGTACTACACCACGTGAAGCGGAAGAAGCTGCCTCTAAAATTGGCGCAGGCCCGTGGGTAGTTAAATGTCAGGTTCATGCCGGTGGCCGCGGTAAAGCGGGCGGTGTGAAAGTAGTTAACAGCAAAGAAGAGATTCGCGCCTTTGCTGAAAACTGGCTGGGCAAACGCCTGGTGACCTATCAAACTGATGCAAACGGCCAGCCGGTAAACCAGATTCTGGTTGAAGCAGCGACCGATATCGACCAGGAGCTCTATCTGGGCGCTGTGGTCGATCGCGCAACGCGTCGCGTCATTTTCATGGCGTCGACTGAAGGCGGCGTGGAAATTGAAAAAGTGGCGGAAGAGACCCCGCACCTGATCCATAAAATGGCGCTGGATCCGCTGACCGGTCCGCAGCCTTACCAGGGCCGTGAGCTGGCATTCAAACTTGGCCTGACTGGCAAGCTGGTAGGTCAGTTCACCAAGATCTTCATGGGTCTGGCGACACTGTTCCTGGAGCGCGATCTGGCGATGGTTGAGATCAACCCGCTGGTGATTACCAAGCAGGGCGACCTGATCTGCCTGGACGGTAAACTGGGTGCCGATGGCAATGCCCTGTTCCGTCAGCCAGAACTGCGTGAAATGCGCGACCCAAGCCAGGAAGATCCACGTGAAGCACATGCGACACAGTGGGAACTGAACTATGTTGCGCTGGAAGGCAACATCGGTTGTATGGTTAACGGCGCAGGTCTGGCGATGGGTACCATGGACATCGTTAAGCACCATGGCGGTCAGCCAGCCAACTTCCTTGATGTCGGCGGCGGCGCGACCAAAGAGCGCGTAACCGAAGCCTTCAAAATCATCCTGTCTGACGATGCGGTTAAAGCCGTTTTCGTTAACATCTTCGGCGGTATCGTACGCTGTGACCTGATTGCCGACGGCATCATCGGCGCAGTGGCTGAAGTGGGTGTGAACGTGCCAGTAGTGGTACGTCTGGAAGGTAACAACGCCGAGCTGGGCGCCCAGAAACTGGCGGACAGCGGTCTGAACATCATTGCAGCAACCAGCCTGACAGACGCCGCACAGCGTGTTGTTGCTGCCGCGGAGGGTAAATAATGTCCATTCTGATCGACAAAAACACCAAAGTCATTTGCCAGGGTTTCACCGGTGGCCAGGGGACTTTCCATTCTGAGCAGGCGCTGGCTTACGGCACCCAACTGGTTGGCGGCGTGACGCCAGGCAAAGGCGGCACGACTCACCTCGGCCTGCCGGTGTTCAACACCGTACGCGAAGCCGTAGAAGCGACGGGCGCAACTGCCACCGTGATCTATGTCCCCGCACCATTCTGTAAAGATGGCATCCTGGAAGCGATCGAAGCGGGTATCAAACTGATCATCACCATCACCGAAGGTATTCCGACCCTGGATATGCTGACCGTGAAAGTGAAGCTGGATGAAGCAGGCGTGCGGATGATCGGTCCAAACTGCCCGGGTGTTATCACCCCTGGCGAATGTAAGATCGGCATCATGCCGGGCCACATTCACCAGCCGGGCCGCGTTGGTATCGTATCGCGTTCAGGTACGCTGACCTATGAAGCGGTTAAGCAGACCACTGACATCGGCTACGGCCAGTCAACCTGCGTCGGCATCGGCGGTGACCCGATCCCAGGCTCTAACTTCATCGACATTCTGAAAATGTTCCAGGATGATCCACAGACTGAAGTTATCGTGATGATCGGTGAGATCGGCGGTAGCGCTGAAGAAGAAGCCGCAGCCTTCATTAAAGAGCACGTGACCAAACCGGTTGTGGGCTATATTGCTGGCGTAACCGCGCCAAAAGGCAAGCGTATGGGCCATGCAGGCGCCATCATTGCCGGTGGTAAAGGCACAGCAGATGAGAAATTTGCTGCGCTGGAAGCGGCAGGCGTGAAAACCGTTCGCAGCCTGGCTGATATCGGTGATGCAGTTAAAGCCGTATTACCGGCCAAATAAGTCAGCGTCATCTGAAACTAAGCCACCTTCGGGTGGCTTTTTTTATGTCCGTTATCAACGGGCATAATGCTGGCAGTGAAAGCGAAGAATACGTTGTTAAATAACCTGCTCACCGTTTATCACGTTAAGAAAAAGTGGCAAAGGTAAACTATTTCTTCACGTCTTATTTCATTAATGACAATTTTTTAACAGGAAACTGACCCAGCTCTATCTGGAAACTTATTACGTTAATCCAGATCAATAAATCACGTTTTATATCCAACTATATCTCTGGCAAAGCGCAACGCTAAGGGCGTAAATTGCGCTGCATCAATCCAGCCTTTTACACAAATTTTCATACGACTGCTCAACCCGGGATGACACCCACTTTTCTCCTGTTAAAGCAGCCGTTAATAAAGCGCTGATTGACATTTTTCAGAGCTGCTTCATTCGTTACTCGCCTTTTCGGGCAGCTCACAGACCTGTTCTGCTGGTAATAAAAAACTGGAATCAATAAACAGTCGTTCCTGACTCCGATTACGTTCGATCTGATCGCGCGCGTGACGGAGACAAAGCGAGGAGCAAGGAGTCCTTATGTTAGATATCGTCGAGCTGTCGCGGTTACAGTTTGCCTTAACGGCGATGTACCATTTTCTGTTCGTCCCTTTAACGCTGGGTATGGCGTTTCTGCTGGCGATCATGGAAACGGTCTATGTCCTGAGCGGTAAACAAATTTATAAAGATATGACGAAGTTCTGGGGCAAGTTATTTGGTATTAACTTTGCGCTGGGTGTCGCTACCGGACTGACCATGGAATTTCAGTTCGGGACAAACTGGTCATATTACTCTCACTACGTCGGCGATATCTTCGGCGCGCCGCTCGCCATTGAAGGTCTGATGGCGTTCTTCCTGGAATCGACCTTTGTCGGCCTGTTCTTTTTTGGCTGGGATCGGCTGGGTAAAGTGCAGCACATGGCGGTGACCTGGCTGGTCGCCCTGGGCTCGAATATGTCTGCGTTGTGGATTCTGGTCGCCAACGGCTGGATGCAGAACCCTATCGCTTCAGAGTTCAACTTTGAAACCATGCGCATGGAGATGGTCAGCTTCTCAGAGCTGGTGCTGAACCCGGTGGCACAGGTGAAATTCGTTCACACCGTCGCGGCCGGTTACACCACAGGCGCGATGTTTATCATGGGCATCAGTGCCTGGTACATGCTGAAAGGCCGCGACTTCGCCTTTGCTAAACGCTCGTTCGCTATCGCGGCCAGCTTTGGCATGGCGGCGGTGCTGTCAGTGATCGTGCTGGGTGATGAGTCTGGTTATGAAATGGGTGATGTGCAGAAAACCAAGCTGGCCGCGATTGAAGCGGAGTGGGAAACCCAGCCGGCGCCGGCGTCCTTTACCCTGTTTGGCTTGCCCGATCAGGCCACTCAGGAGAACCGGTACGCCATTCAGATTCCCTGGCTGCTGGGCCTGATTGCCACCCGATCCACGGATACGCCGGTGACGGGCCTGAAAGAGTTAATGGCACAGCATGAAGTACGCATCCGCAACGGCATGAAAGCCTACGCCTTGCTGAACGAACTGCGCGGTGGCAGTCAGGATCAGGCGGTACGGGACGCGTTCAACAGTCACAAACAGGATCTCGGTTACGGTCTGCTGCTGAAACGCTATACCGATAACGTGGCGGATGCGACAGAAGCGCAGATCAAACAGGCGACGCAGGACTCTATCCCGCGTGTTGCCCCGCTTTATTTCGCCTTCCGTATCATGGTGCTGTGTGGTGTTCTGCTGCTGGGCATTATCGCGCTGGCGTTCTGGAGCGTGTTGCGTAACCGCATCGGTAAAAATCGCTGGTTACTGAAAGCGGCGCTGTTTGGTATCCCGCTGCCGTGGATCGCAATCGAATCCGGCTGGTTCGTCGCGGAGTATGGTCGTCAGCCCTGGGCTATCGGTGAAGTTCTGCCGACTGCGGTGGCGAACTCTTCTCTGACTGTAGGCGATCTGTTGTTCTCGATGATCCTGATTTGCGGACTCTACACGCTGTTCCTGGTGGCTGAGATGTACCTGATGTTCAAATTCGCCCGCCTTGGGCCGAGCAGCCTGAAAACCGGGCGTTATCATCATGAGCAGATCACGGCAACCACGCAGCCGGTTCGGGGATAAGGAGAGCGACCATGTTTGATTATGAAGTTCTGCGCTTTGTCTGGTGGCTGTTGATTGGCGTGCTGCTAATCGGCTTTGCTGTCGCAGATGGTTTTGATATGGGCGTCGGCATGCTGACGCGCATTCTGGGTCGCACCGATACTGAGCGTCGCATTATGATTAACAGTATCGCCCCGCACTGGGACGGCAACCAGGTCTGGCTTATCACTGCCGGTGGCGCACTGTTTGCCGCCTGGCCGATGGTCTATGCGGCGGCCTTTTCTGGCTTCTACGTGGCCATGATTCTGGTGCTCGCCTCGCTGTTCTTCCGTCCGGTTGGCTTCGATTACCGCTCGAAGATTGAAGACAACCGCTGGCGCGGTGCCTGGGACTGGGGCATCTTCATCGGCAGCTTCGTGCCGCCGCTGGTCATTGGCGTGGCGTTTGGCAACCTGTTACAGGGCGTGCCGTTCCATGCCGATGAGTATCTGCGTCTGTTCTACACCGGCAACTTCTTCCAGCTGCTGAATCCGTTTGGCCTGCTGGCTGGTGTGGTCAGCGTAGCGATGATTCTGGCACAGGGCGCAACCTATCTGCAGATGCGCACCACGGGCGAACTGCATCTGCGTTCACGCACCGCAGCACAACTTGCCGCCCTGGTGATGATGGTCTGCTTCATCCTGGCCGGTGTCTGGGTGAAATATGGTATTGATGGCTATGTGGTGACCAGCACGATGGATCACTTTGCTGCCTCTAACCCACTGGGTAAAACGGTAGTGCGTGAGGCAGGTGCCTGGATGGTCAACTTCCAGAACCATCCTGTGCTGTGGCTGTTCCCGCTGCTGGGCGTGGTGTTGCCGCTGCTGACCATACTTTGCTCGCGGGTTGAGAAGGGCGCCTGGGCATTCCTGTTCTCTTCACTGACGCTGGCCTGCGTCATCATGACCGCCGGCATTGCGATGTTCCCGTTCATCATGCCATCCAGCACCGTGCCGGGTACCAGCCTGACGATGTGGGATGCAACGTCCAGCCTGCTGACGCTGCAAACGATGACCGTTGCCGCCGCTATCTTTGTTCCAATCATTCTGATTTACACCACCTGGTGTTACTGGAAGATGTTTGGTCGTATCACCAAAGAGCATATTGAAAGCAACAGTCACTCACTCTATTAATTAAGGAGAAGTCGCATGTGGTATTTTGCCTGGATTCTCGGCACGTTGCTGGCCTGTGCCTTTGGTATCGTGACCGCGCTGGCGATTGAACACGTTGAAGCGCAGGATGAGTCTCACTGATGCGTACGCCAATTCGGATGCTGTATGATCTGATGGATAAGGGCCCGTTACGGGCCCTTTCACTGCTGCTGGCGCTGCTGGCGCTGCTGGCGGCTGGCGGCGTGATGTGGGACCCGACCCGCTTTGCTAACCACGCGGGTCAGCTGCCTGCGCTGCAGGGTCTGGTGCTGATCTGGGCGGTCTGCAGTGGTGTGATTCACGGTACAGGCTTCCGGCCACAGCAAACCCGATGGCAGGCGCTGTTTAGCCCGTTACCCGCCATGCTGGTGTTATTTATCGCGCTTTACCGTTTTTACCTGTAACACCCCACCTCACCAGCGCTGTCAGTGAATATTTGTCAGTGTCTGGTCAATTAATCTTCCTGAAATCGTTCCATTTGTTACCGAGCGATAATTATTTTCGCCTGGCTCTGACGAGCCATTCCCAACCCCAATTCTCTTGCGTATAGTAGCAACGTTTAAAACGAGGCCGGGATGTAGAGTGAGTACAACGCTGTTTCGCTGGCCGGTTCGGGTCTACTACGAAGATACTGATGCCGGTGGTGTGGTTTATCACGCCAGCTATATCGCTTTTTATGAACGAGCACGTACCGAAATGTTGCGACAGCACCATTTCAATCAGCAGATGCTGTTAGAACAGCAGATCGCTTTTGTGGTACGGCGCATCACGGTGGACTATCTTGCAGCGGCGCGTCTTGATGACCTTCTGGAGATCCAGAGCGAGGTCACCTCAATGACTCGGGCTACCATGACGTTCACTCAGCGTATCGTGAATACTGAAGGCAAAGTGCTCAATGAGGCAGAGGTCCTGATTGCCTGCATTAACCCTCATCTAATGAAGCCGATTGCGCTTCCCAAGTCTATTGTCGCGGAGTTCAAGCAGTGACTGACATGAACATTCTTGATTTGTTCCTGAAGGCGAGCCTTCTGGTCAAACTTATCATGTTGATTTTGATCGGCTTTTCTATTGCCTCCTGGGCCATCATTATTCAGCGCACACGTATTCTGAATGCGGCGGGAAGAGAAGCTGAGGCATTTGAAGACAAATTCTGGTCCGGCATCGAACTCTCCCGACTGTATCAGGAGAGCCAGGAGCGTCGGGAAGAGCTGGGCGGCTCGGAGCAGATTTTCTACTCCGGCTTTAAAGAGTTCGCCCGACTGCACCGCGCTAACAATCATGCGCCGGAGGCGGTTATTGATGGTGCAAGCCGTGCGATGCGCATCTCAATGAACCGTGAGCTGGAAGCGCTGGAAAACCACATTCCGTTCCTCGGTACTGTCGGTTCAATCAGTCCCTATATCGGGCTGTTCGGTACTGTCTGGGGGATCATGCACGCCTTTATCGCGCTGGGCGCGGTGAAGCAGGCAACACTGCAGATGGTGGCACCGGGTATCGCTGAAGCATTGATTGCAACCGCAATCGGTCTGTTTGCGGCAATTCCGGCGGTAATGGCGTACAACCGTCTGAACCAGCGCGTCAACAAACTGGAGCAGGGCTACGACAACTTCATGGAAGAGTTCACTGCCATTCTGCATCGCCAGGCTTTCTCCAGCGATAGCGCTAAGTAAATAGAGGTTAATGATGGCCAGAGTACGTGGTCGCAAACGCCGCGACCTGAAGTCGGAAATCAACATCGTTCCGCTACTGGACGTCCTGTTGGTGCTGCTGCTGATCTTCATGGCAACGGCACCCATTATTACCCAGAGCGTGGAAGTGGATCTGCCTGATGCGACCGACTCTAAAACCGTTTCCAGCGATGATAATCCGCCGGTAATTGTTGAAGTGGCGGGCGTGGGGCAGTACAGCCTGGTCGTGGATCACGATCGTATGGATCAGCTCCCCCCCGAGCAGGTGATCAGCGAAGCGCAGCGTCGACTGGAAGCAAATCCTAAGACGGTGTTTTTGATCGGGGGCGCGAAAGAAGTGCCTTACGATGAAATCATTAAAGCGCTCAACCTGCTGCACCAGGCGGGTGTTAAATCTGTCGGTTTGATGACGCAGCCGATTTAAAATCGAACCGTTTTTTGGGAACCGAGTGTGTCGAAGGCAACCGAGCAAAACGAGAAGTTAAAGCGCGCGATAATCATTTCGGTGATTCTGCATATCGTGTTGATCGCGCTGCTGATTTGGAGCTCGTTTAATGAGCACGTTGACCCCAGCAGTGCGGGTGGCGGTGGCAGCGATATTGATGCTGTGATGGTCGATCCCGGTGCCGTCGTGAGTCAATACAATCGTCAGCAGAACCAGCAAAGCGACAGCCAGCGGGCTGAGCAACAGCGTAAAAAGCAGGCGCAGCAGCAGGCAGAAGAGCTGCAACAGAAACAGGCTGCTGAACAGCAGCGTCTGAAAGCGCTGGAAAAAGAGCGTTTAGCCGCGCAGGAAACCGCGAAAGAAGAGGCTAAACAGCAGGCTGAGCAGCAGAAAGCGGCAGAAGACGCCGCGAAACAGGCTCAGGAACAGCAGAAAACGGCCGAAGCGGCAGCAGCTAAAGCCAAAGCCGATGCGAAAGCCCAGGCGGATGCCCAGGCCAAAGCGACCGCCGAGCAGGCAAAGCAGGCCGCGGCTGAAGCAAAGAAGCAGGCTGATCAGCAGGCGAAAGCCGCTGCTGCCGCTGCGGCAAAAGAGAAAGCCGTTGCGGAAGCGAAGGCAAAGTCTGAAGCGGATGCAAAAGCGGCGGCTGAGGCCAAAGTGAAAGCGGCTGCGGATGCCAAAGCTAAAGCCGCCGAAGAAGCGAAAGAGAAAGCCGCAGAAGCGAAAGAAAAAGCTGCTGAGGCAGCAAAAGAGAAAGCCGCTGAGGCTGCTAAAGAAAAAGCCGAAGCCGCCAAAGAGAAAGCTGAGGCGGCGAAAGAGGCCGCTAAAGAGAAAGCGGAAGCGGCTGCTAAGGCGAAAGCCGATGCGGCCGCCAAAGCGAAAGCCGATGCTGCCGCGAAAGCCAAAGCAGATGCCAAAGCGAAAGCTGCCGCCGATGCGGCCAATGACAGCGATGTTGATGATTTGCTGGGTGGACTCACTTCCGGTAAAAATGCACCGAAAAGCGGCACATCAGGTGGCGCAGCGGGGCAGGGCAACCAGAAGAAAGCGGGGGCATCGGGCGCTGAGATCAACTCCTACATGGGTCAGGTGGTGAGTGCGATTCAGAGCCGATTCTACGATGCCGATCTGTATCGCGGAAAAACCTGTGATTTGCGGATTAAACTTGCGCCTGATGGCTTGTTGATTGATGTTAAGTCAGAGGGTGGTGATCCCGCGCTCTGCCAGGCCGCTATTGCTGCTGCCAAACAGGCACGTATTCCGAAGCCGCCTTCTCAGGCGGTCTACGAAGTGTTTAAAAACGCCCCGATGCGTTTTAAACCGCAATAATGCAGTCACGGTCGGCAAGTTGATCTATGTTTAGCTTGCCGTACTTATGTTGTACTCGTGGTTTCCAGGAACAGTGCCAATTATCGTGGACTGAGGTTCAGATAAGGGAGATAAAATGAAGCAAGCTCTTCGCGTTACGTTAGGCTTTTTTATCCTGCTGTGGGCAGCCATGCTGCATGCAGAAGTTCGAATTGAGATCACCCAGGGTGTGAATACCGCGCGCCCGATTGGCGTGGTGCCGTTTAAATGGGCCGGTTCTGGTGCCGCGCCGGAAGATGTTGGCGGCATCGTGGCGGCTGACCTGCGCAACAGTGGCAAATTCAATCCACTGGATCGCTCACGTCTGCCACAGCAGCCAACCAGCGCGCAGGAAGTGCAGCCTGCCGCCTGGAGTGCACTCGGCATCGACGCCGTAGTCGTCGGTCAGGTCGCGTCTAACCCGGATGGCAGCTATCAGGTCTCTTACCAGCTGGTTGACACCGGCGGTGCGCCGGGTACAGTGCTGGCACAGAACTCATATAAAGTGACAAAGCAGTGGCTGCGCTATGCCGCTCACACTGCCAGTGACGAAACGTTCCAGAAGCTGACAGGCATTAAGGGCGCTTTCCGCACCCGCATCGCTTATGTCGTGCAGACCAACGGTGGCCAGTTCCCTTATGAGCTGCGCGTCGCTGACTACGATGGCTATAACCAGTTCGTCGTGCATCGTTCACCACAGCCACTGATGTCGCCAGCCTGGTCTCCGGATGGCAGCAAAGTGGCCTACGTGACCTTTGAAAGCGGCAAGTCCGCGCTGGTGGTCCAGACGCTCTCTAACGGTGCCATCCGTCAGGTTGCCTCATATCCGCGTCACAACGGTGCTCCGGCATTCTCGCCAGATGGTTCTAAGCTCGCTTTCGCACTCTCTAAAACCGGTAGCCTGAACCTCTATGTGATGGATCTGGCGTCAGGTCAGACGCGTCAGGTGACGGATGGTCGTTATAACAGTACTGAACCGACCTGGTTCCCGGACAGCCAGACTCTGGCTTATACCTCCGATCAGGCGGGTGCCCCTCAGATTTATAAAGTCGGTATTAATGGCGGCACGCCACAGCGTATTACCTGGGAAGGCGGTCAGAACCAGGATGCGGATGTGGCAACAGATGGTAAATCTATGGTGATGATTAGCACCAACGGTGGTGCTCAACACGTCGCCAAACAGGATCTGGAAACGGGAGCCGTTCAAACGTTAACGGACACGTTCCTGGATGAAACGCCGAGCCTGGCACCAAATGGCACAATGGTAATCTACAGCTCTACTCAGGGTATGGGTTCCGTGTTACAGTTGGTTTCAACCGACGGCCGTTTCAAAGCGCGTCTTCCGGCAACTGATGGACAGGTAAAATTTCCTGCCTGGTCGCCGTATCTGTAATGTCTGACACTTCAGACATCGCAAACAATAAACAATAATGGGATTTTTGAAATGCAACTGAACAAAGTGCTGAAGGGTTTGATGCTGGCTCTGCCGGTTCTGGCAGTAGCGGCTTGTAGCTCACACAAAAACAACAACAATGACCAGACTGGCATGGGTGCTGATGGCGCTTACGGTGCAAATTCTGGCATGAACGGCAACGGCGGCAACATGTCTTCTGACGAGCAGGCTCGTCTGCAGATGCAGCAGCTGCAGCAGAACAACATCGTGTACTTCGGTCTGGACAAATATGACGTTCAGTCTGATTACGCACAGATGCTGGATCAGCACGCAACTTTCCTGCGCAGCAACCCATCATACAAAGTGACCATCGAAGGTCATGCGGATGAGCGCGGTACGCCGGAATACAACATCGCCCTGGGCGAACGTCGTGCTAACGCCGTTAAGATGTACCTGCAGGGTAAAGGCGTGTCGGCTGATCAGATGTCTATCGTTTCTTACGGTAAAGAGAAGCCAGCCGTTCTGGGTCATGACGAAGCAGCGTATTCTAAAAACCGTCGTGCCGTTCTGGTCTACTAAGAGAATCACATGGTTAGTAACTTCAGACGTCATCTGTTGAGTCTGTCGTTACTGATTGGCGTAGCGGCCCCCTGGGCCGCTAATGCCCAAGCGTCAATCAGTAGCGTTGGCTCCGGCTCGGTCGAAGACCGTGTCACCACTCTTGAACGAATCTCTAATGCCCAGGCACAGCTGATGCAGCAATTGCAGCAGCAGATGAGCGATAACCAGCGTGATATTGATGCGCTGCGTGGGCAAATCCAGCAAAACACGTATCAGTTGAATCAGGTGGTTGAGCGGCAGAAGCAGCTTTACCAGCAGATTGACACGCTGAGCAGCGCCAGCAGCAACGGCGGGCAACAGGCAGCCGGCAGCGATGCCGCAGCAGATACAGGCGCAGCAGCAACCGCAGGCGCGGCAGCATCAACGGAGAGCGCACCTGCGCAGACCGGCGATGCGAACAGCGATTACAATGCGGCTGTGGCGCTGATTCTGGAGAAGAAACAGTATGACCAGGCGATCAGCGCGCTTCAGGCGTGGGTAAAACGTTACCCTGATTCGACCTATCAGCCGAATGCGAATTACTGGCTGGGTCAGCTGAACTACAACAAAGGCAAAAAGGACGACGCGGCGTATTATTACGCCACGGTAGTGAAAAACTATCCGAAGTCGCCGAAAGCTGCAGAAGCGTTGTTGAAAGTGGGTGTGATCATGCAGGAGAAAAAAGACACGGCGAAAGCCAAAGCGGTCTTCCAGCAGGTGATCAAACTTTATCCAGACACTGAATCTGCTAAACAAGCTCAGAAACGTCTGAGCGGTCTGTAATTTGTCCGGTTCAGACCAGATATCGTGTGATTTCTGGTCTTGCCGTATGAAAGGTAAGCAACTGAAGCGTTTAGCAGAAATAAGAGTTGCGCTACCCCGCTAAATCAGTAATATATGCCGCCGTTGCCGGGACACATTGAAAAGTGTCTGGTAAGCCTGAAGATGGGTCGTTAGCTCAGTTGGTAGAGCAGTTGACTTTTAATCAATTGGTCGCAGGTTCGAATCCTGCACGACCCACCATCTCCTTCAGACGCGCTTTTTACCGCGCAGTTTCAAGAAGAACACTTCAGCATTGCTTCACAACCTAAGATGGGTCGTTAGCTCAGTTGGTAGAGCAGTTGACTTTTAATCAATTGGTCGCAGGTTCGAATCCTGCACGACCCACCATCTTATCTCAGCCGCCTGGTGCGCTGAACGGTTGTAAGCCCCCAGCGGGTCGTTAGCTCAGTTGGTAGAGCAGTTGACTTTTAATCAATTGGTCGCAGGTTCGAATCCTGCACGACCCACCAATTAAGAAAGAAGCGCCTTTTGGGCGCTTTTTTCGTTTCCGGGGCACGGACTTTACCGTGCAGGGTGAGAACCTGCAGCAGGTTCGACTGAATCGCCCGGCGATTCAGGCTGTTGCGTCAGCATCACCCGGAGGGCGAGGCCCTGGGAAGGGCCGAGGCAATCCTGCACGACCCACCAATTAAGAAAGAAGCGCCTTTTGGGCGCTTTTTTCGTTTCCGGGGCACGGACTTTACCGTGCAGGGTGAGAACCTGCAGCAGGTTCGACTGAATCGCCCGGTGATTCAGGCTGATGCGTCAGCATCACCCGGAGGGCGAGGCCCTGGGAAGGGCCGAGGCAATCCTGCACGACCTACCAATTAAGAAAAAAGCGCCCTTTGGGCGCTTTTTTCGTTTCTGCAGTATCACAGACTTGCGTTGAATGTAAAAAGCCAATGGCGTTTAAGGTGTTGTGAAGTCTGACCTGGATTGCTGTGAGATCGAGACTGCTTAGGGAACACGGTCAGATCGGAAAGACGCAAAAGCCGTCATCCATGACCTGCTCGGCCCGCGCCGTCCTGGCGCGGGACGCTTTCCTCTTCTGATCCTGTTCCCTGCGCATCGAACTTATTCGTTGCTGGAAGATTCAGTCGGCTGCGAGTCTGTAATCAGTCTGGAAGAGGCTCTGCATTTTTAGTTTCTGCGATACCGACTATGCAGGTCAGGGCAGACAATCCGCATCCTTACATTGACCGTCACGGCTTTTTCTTCACCTTCGCCACTGCCAGGCTCTCCCAGATATGCATCACCGCATAGCTGCGCCAGGGACGCCAGGATTGCGAGCGCGCTTCTGCTTCTTTAGATGACATGCCGCCCAGGTTATTACGGATGGCGATATCCTCTTTGGGAAAGGCATCCGGCCAGCGCAGGGCGCGCATCGCGATATAGTGCGCGGTCCAGGGACCAATGCCCGGCAGGCTGACCAGCTTTTTTATCACCTCATCAGGCGGCTGCGCGGCACTGAGACGCAGATCGCCGCTGGCGCAGGCGGTGGCAAAGGCGATGATGGCGCGGGAGCGGGCGGCGCTGACGATGCCCATCGGCGCAACGTCATCCACCGTCAGCGCTGCGATGCGTTCAGGAAGCGCGGTGTAACGGGTCAGGTCGGCAAAGGGCGTTTCACAGGGCTCGCCAAAGGCGGCGGCAAAACGGCTGCTGACTGTGGTGGCGGCTTTGACGGTCACCTGCTGGCCGATAATAGCACGCACGCCAAGTTCAAAAGCGTCGAAGGCGCCCGGCACACGCAGACCAGGATGTGCAATCAGGCTGGGTGCCAGCAGCGGGTCCTGAGCCAGACAGGCGGCGATACGCTGCGGCTGCGCGTCCAGGTCAAACAGATCGCGCAGGCGGCGCAGCAGCAGCGGCAGAACCGGCGTCAGCGAGGTTGAGAGCGTCACCTGCAGCGCGTTCTTCTGCGGCAGATGGGACACACTGACCCAGCCCCGATAACGTCCCAGCGCCACGGTACGTCGCCAGCAGCCATCTTCCACTGCCTCAACTTCCTTCATCAGGTGTGTCTGCAAAAACCAGAGCATCGCCTCCCAGTCGTAGGGCGGGCGATAGGCCAGCCGCAGCGTCACGCGGTCGCCGGGCTGCGCACGCTTCGCGCCTGTATCGTCGCGGCGCAGCGCGCTTGGCGTCATGCGGTAGCGAGCCTGGAAAACATCATTAAAACGGCGCAGACTGCTGAAGCCACTGGCGTAGGCGACCTCTGTGACCGGCAGTTGCGTTTCTGTCAGCAACTGCTTGGCCAACAGCATTCGCCGTGTCTGCTTCAGCTCCAGTGGTGAGACGCCGAGTTCATGTTGCACGATACGGCGCAGCTGACGCAGGCTGAGACTGAACTCAGCGGCAATCGCCTCCAGACCTTCGCGCTCCTCCAGCATGCCTTCCTCAATGCGCTGAATCAGCTGCTCCGCCACGCGATGCGGCTGATCGACAGGCGCATTGCCGGGTGCCAGCTCAGGCCGGCAGCGCAGGCAGGGGCGAAAGCGCGCTTTCTCCGCCGCCTCGGCGCTGCTGAAGAAAAGACAGTTTTTCTGCATCGGCGCTTTGACCGGGCAAATTGGGCGGCAATAGATACCGGTTGAGGTCACGCCCACAAAGAAAACGCCGTCGAAGCGGGTATCACGTGAGGTCAGCGCCTGATAGGCAATGTCGGGATCGAGCATGGCATTTCTCCGGTAAATAAGCGCAGCCTACAGGGGGGAATCCCGGCAGACTGGCTGTTTTCGGACAGTACAACAGTTTATAACCATGACCGAAAACAGCCAGTCAGGCTGATGAAAAGTGCGATACTGGACGACGGAACCGTGACGGGAGAATCACCATGTACTACTTCAAACAGATAGTTACCCCGGTGGGCGAGCTGAAGCTGGTCGCCAGCGATATCGGCCTGGCGGGGATTTTGTGGGAAAACGACGATCCAAAACGCACCCGGTTTTTACCTCAAACGCGCAATGACGATCATCCCATTCTGATCGAAACCGCGCGTCAGCTCAGCGAGTACTTTACCGGTGCGCGACGCTGTTTTGCGTTGCCGTTCGACATGGTCGGCACCGACTTTCAGAAAAAAGTCTGGCAGGCGCTGGTGGCGATACCGTTTGGTGAGACGCGCAGCTACAGCCAGATTGCACGGGAGATCGGCCATCCACAGGCGGTGCGCGCGGTCGGCGCGGCCAACGGCCGTAATCCACTTTCCATTGTCGCGCCATGCCATCGCGTGATCGGTGCCAACGGCAAGCTGACCGGCTTTGCGGGCGGCCTGGAGACCAAAGCTTTCCTGCTGGCACTGGAAGCGCCGCAGAAAACGCTGGTGCTGGCAGATGAAACGCAGACGGGCAGGGTCGGTGCTGTAACGCAGGCAGAGTAAAAATCTCACGACACAGTGTGGCTTTTCCGTTATCGTGTTTAGCATATAAAACACGACGGCGGGTTCAACGCCAAAATTCGCCTCCGCAGGTGATTTTCGTTAATTAGACAAAACGAGAGCTGTGTCATGAGTGTAATGTTCGATCCTGAAAGCGCCGTTTATCCTTTTCCGCCGAAACCCGCCCGCCTGAGTGACGATGAGAAGACGTTTTACTGTGAGAAAATCAAAGCGCTGCTGAAAGCGCGAAACGCGGTGATGGTGGCGCACTATTACACCGATCCGGAAATTCAGGCGCTGGCGGAAGAGACAGGCGGCTGCGTCTCCGACTCGCTGGAGATGGCGCGTTTCGGCAGCAATCATTCGGCGACCACGCTGCTGGTGGCGGGCGTGCGCTTTATGGGTGAAACCGCCAAAATCCTCAGCCCCGAAAAAACCGTGCTGATGCCGACCCTGCAGGCGGAGTGCTCACTGGATCTTGGCTGTCCCATTGAAGAGTTTAACGCCTTCTGTGATGCGCATCCCGATCGCACTGTAGTGGTCTATGCCAATACCTCGGCGGCCGTCAAAGCCCGCGCCGACTGGGTGGTCACTTCCAGCATTGCGGTAGAGCTGATTGAGCATCTCGACAGTCTCGGCGAAAAGATCATCTGGGCACCGGATCGTCACCTTGGCCGCTACGTCACCCGGATGTCGGGCGCAGATGTGCTGTGCTGGCAGGGCGCCTGCATTGTGCATGACGAGTTCAAAACCCAGGCGCTGCAGCGCATGAAAGCGCTCTATCCCGATGCGGCGGTGCTGGTGCATCCTGAGTCACCGCAGGCGATTGTCGAACTGGCGGATGCTGTCGGCTCGACCAGCCAGCTGATTCAGGCGGCGAAATCCCTGCCGCATCCGCAGATGATTGTGGCGACCGACCGCGGCATCTTCTACAAAATGCAGCAGGCGGTGCCGGATAAAGAGCTGCTGGAAGCGCCGACCGCGGGTGAAGGGGCAACCTGCCGCAGCTGCGCGCACTGTCCCTGGATGGCAATGAACGGCCTTAAAGCCATCGCAGAGGCGCTGGAGTCGGGTGGGGTGGAACATGAGATTCAGGTGGATGAGACGCTGCGAGAGGCGGCGTTACTGCCGCTTAATCGCATGCTATCCTTTGCAGCGGAACTTAAACTCAACGTGAAGGGCAACGCCTAAGCGTTCCCGGACAGGTGCTCTGCATGGACTTCTTCAGCACACATAATATTCTGGTTCATATTCCTCTGGGTGCCGGAGGCTACGATCTCTCATGGATTGAGGCCATCGGCACGCTGGCGGGCTTACTCTGTATCTGGTTTGCCAGCCTGGAAAAAATTATCAACTATCCGTTTGGCCTGATTAACGTCACGCTGTTTGCGGTGATCTTCTTTCAGATCCAGCTCTATGCCAGCCTGCTGCTGCAGCTCTTCTTCTTTGCCGCCAATCTCTATGGCTGGTACGCATGGAGCCGACAGACCGAAGATCACCAGGCGGCGCTGAAAATCCGCTGGCTGCCGCTGCCTAAAGCGCTGGCCTGGACAGCAGGGTGTGTGATTGCGATTGCGCTGATGACCCTCTATATCGATCCGGTGTTTGCGCTGTTAACCCGTGCGGCGGTAACGCTGATGAACGGTCTGGGCCTGTCGGTGGCGATGCCTGCGCTGCAGCCGGATGCCTTCCCGTTCTGGGATTCCTGCATGATGGTGCTGTCTATTGCCGCGATGGTGCTGATGACGCGCAAATATGTGGAGAACTGGCTGCTGTGGGTCATCATCAACGTGATTAGCGTGATGATCTTCGCCCGCCAGGGTGTCTATGCGATGTCGCTGGAGTATGTGATTCTGACGATGATTGCGCTGAACGGATCACGTATGTGGATCCGCAGCGCGCGGCAACAGGGTTCCCGCGCGCTGTCAGCTCAGTGAGTGTGCTTGTCGCCTTTAACATGAGCAGGGCCATGATCGTGGTCGTGAGAATGACTGTGGTCATGGCCGGTGGCAGCCGCACTGCCTGAGCCGAGTTCACACTCGGCACCAGCGCAGGGCTGGTACTCCATCTGCACCGTCGCGTGCGCGATCTGATAGTTCTCGCGCAGATAGTCGTGAATGCGATGCAGCAGCGCATCATGATTGTAAGGCGGGATCACCTGCGCATGCAGCGTCAGCATCGGCTTTTCGCCCACCTGCCACAGATGCACATGGTGAACATTGCGCACCTCGGCGATGTTCAGGGTGAGATCCCGTGTCAGCTTATTCACATCCAGTGAATGCGGAGCCCCTTCCAGTAACTCCTGCAGACTCTCACGCAGCAGCGACCAGGCGCTGCGTAGCACCAGCAGTGACACCAGCAACGACAGTATCGGGTCGATGGGCGTCCAGCCGGTCAGCATTATAATTACTGCCGCCACAATCGCGCCCACTGAACCGAGCAGGTCACCCATCACATGCAGCGCCGCGGCCCGCACGTTGAGGTTCTTCTCTCCGCTGCCATGATGCAGCAGCCAGAACGAGAGCAGATTGGCCAGCAGGCCGCCGATCGCGATTCCCAGCATCAGTCCGCCGGTCACCGGTTGCGGGTCGGCAAAGCGGCGCACTGCTTCCCAGACAATCAGCGCAGTTATGCCGAGCAGTGCAATGGCGTTAACAAATGCGGCTACCGTGGTCAGGCGCAGCAGGCCAAAGGTGTGCCGTGCATTGGGTTTACGGCGTGAAAAATGGACCGCCAGCAAGGCCATCAGCAGTGCGGCTCCATCGGTCAGCATATGCCCGGCGTCCGCCAGCAGCGCCAGTGAACCAGAGAGCCAGCCGCCAATGACTTCAGCAACCATGAAGACGACGGTCACCCCGAAGGCGGCCGCCAGACGCGTGCGATTACTATCCTGCCCGCTATGAGTGTGGGTATGTGCCATAAGTTTCCAGTTTTTTCAGTAACCTGTTTGCTAATAATATCAGTAATTGCCACGTCTCAGACGGGTCCTGATGCTGTTTTACCTGCTCCGTCAGTTGCTGGCTGAGCTGCGCGCCATGCTCAAGCCCCACCAGTAAAAAGCTTCCTTTCATCCTGTGTGCCGCCTCAGCGAACGGCGTCCAGTCCGCACGATCATGCGCCGCCTGCATCGCAGCCAGATCCTGCGTGACCGTGTTGTGCAGCGTCTGGCTCAGACGGCTGAGGAATTTGTCATTCTGCTGTGCCAGTTGCCACAGATTGTCATCCAGTGACGCCAGCGGATCGTCCTGCCACGCCTGCTGCCACTCTGCCAGCAACGCGCTGAGATCGCCTAACTGCACCGGTTTGATCAATACCCGCTCCCGCTCCTCAAGCGAGCGCGACAGCAGCTGCGCATCAGCCGAGCAGAGTACCCGCATCGCCTGCCGTCTCCGCTGGCGGTCACGCCGACGCAGTATCCGCAGCAGCAGCGTGCCGTCGGGACGCGGCATCATCTGGTCGATAAACAGCAGGTCATAAGGTTGCTGCGCATCGGCCTGCAGCAGCGCACGTCCCTGCTCAAAGATGTCAGCCTGAATGGCAAAGCGTGCCAGCTGCTGCTGCATCACCAGCAGGTTAGTCGGGTGGTCATCCACAATCGCCACCCGCAGCTGCGGAAAACCGGGCAGGGCGGATTCATCCACGTGGTTTGCTGGCGTGCAGATCTCAAGCGGCAGCGTCACAGTGACCTGAGTGCCGAGCCCCGGTTCTGAGGCGAGCCGGATATCGCCGCCCATCCGCAGCACTATTTCGCGGCAGATAAACAGCCCCAGGCCGCTGCCCTGCACCGAAACTGATTTTCCGGACGGCGCCTGATACCAGGGATCAAACAACTTCTGCTGTTCCTCCGATGGGATACCGCTGCCGCTGTCGCTCACTGTGAGAATCAGCTGTTGATCCTGGGCAGCCAGGGTCAGGCGAATCGTGCCGTGACGCGTAAATTTCAGCGCATTGGTCATCAGGTTGTTGATCACCTGCTGCAGGCGATCGGCATCGATGAGCACCGTGTCATGCAGCGGCGTCAGCGCCTCGACAATCAGACGCGGCCCGTCACCGCGCATTAACGGGTGATAAAAGTGCTGCTGCTGGCTGAGCCATTGCGCCAGCGCCAGTGGACGGGGTGCCAGGGTAAAACTGTTGCTCTCAATGCGGGCATGGTCCTGCAGGTCATTCAGCAGCGTCAGCAACGACTGTGCGCTGCTGTGAAGCAGCGTCAGGTTCTGGCTGCTGTGCTGCTGTTTTTCCAGCTCAAGCAGCCCCAGGATAGCCTGCATCGGCGTGCGCAGCTCATGACTGACGGTTGCCAGAAACTGGCTTTTCATCGCATTTGCATGCTCTGCCTGTTCACGCTGCTGACGCTCGCGGCGCTGTTGCCAGTAACGGCGTGCCAGCAGCAGCAACAGCAGCATAATGGCCGCACCGGCCACCGCCAGCACCATCATTGGCAGCGAACCCATTGCCATCACGCTGCCGGGCTGCGGCGGGGTAGACCAGCTGTCGCGCATCTGGCTCTGGGTATCGGCCGGAATCTGCTGCAGAGCACGATCCAGCAACGTGCGCAGCACCGCCTGGTCGGGTGTGACGCCCAGCGCGATGGGCCAGGCGATGTCGCTGGCGGCAAAGGCCAGGTGGATGCGCGCATCATCGCGGCTGGCAATACGCCAGCGGGCGGAAAGCACATTATCGACCAGCACATCGATCTGCCCTTTTGCCAGCGCGTCATAAAGGCTATTACGGTCGGCAAACTGCAGGGGCTGCAGATCCGCAGGCAACAGGCGCAGCGCCAGGTCATCCTGCAATACACCAATCCGTTTGCCGCGCAGGTCGCGCCAGTGCGCCAGCGTGTCAGACTGGATGCTGTAGATGCCCCACAGCGCCCGCCACACCGGCAGCGATGTACTCTGCATCGCATCGCCGTTCAGCGGCTGCATCAGCTGCAGCATCGCCTGCTTTTGCTCAATCAGGGTGCGTGCCTGACGGGGATTGCTGACCCATACCGGCTCAAACTGCAATCCTGTGCTCTGTGCTATCGCTTTCAGCAAGTCCACGCCATAACCTCTGGCGGTGCCGCTGGCATCGCGGTAGCTCCAGGGATAGTTGTCCGGTTCGGCGGTGTAAGTAACGCGCGGATGATCGGCGATCCAGGCGCGTTCAGCGGGGCTGAGCATCAGGGTCTGCGTATCCTGATAGCGCGGCAGGTTACTGCTCCAGCGCGCCTGTAGCGTGTTCATCAGTTCCGCTGGCAACTGACGCAGGCTCTGATTAATCCAGCTGATAAGCTGAGGATCACGTGCCACCGCGCGCAGGTTGAGCTGTCCGGCCTCGATGTGAGAGGCGATCTGGTAAATCTGGCCCTGCTGAAGCTGGCTTAACAAAAAACCGGCGCTGGTCTCATCCGCCACCACATAGTCATTCTGCTGATTGAGCAGGGTGTAGAGCGCCTGCAGATCGCTGCTGTAGCGTCTGAAGCTGTGGCGGGCCGCCAGCGCGGGCGGCAGTTGGGCCAGCGTGCTGTCGCTGATCGCCAGTTGGGCATTCTGGCTGTTAAACATCACGGCACGCTGGTTTTGCTGATTGCGGTAGACACGCAGCGGGCTGCTGTACCAGTTATCGCTGCTCAGGGTGCCGGCGGGCAGGGGCGTGACCCACATGCCCAGCGCGAAATCAATCTGGCCGCTGCTCAGTGCCTGCATGAGATGCAGCTGATCGCTGTACAGGTTGAGGGTGAACTGCGCGCCGGTCAGCTGTCGCAGCGCGGAAAGATAGTCGGCATTGATGCCATAGAGGTCATTGCCGATGCGCATTGTCCAGGGCGCGTGGTTCTCTTCCAGCAGGCCAACGCGCAGGATTTTGCCCTGCATGGTTTCCGCGTGCGTCACCGGCAGCATCATCGGCAGATTGACGCTGCTCACCGGACGCACCTCAGCCAGCGCGGAGCCGCACAGCAACAGCAGCATCAGCAGAAAAACTCTCACTGCTGCGCCTTCCACAGATCGGCCAGTTCTACCACCGAGCGGGCGCCGGTTTTTTCCAGAATATTTTTCTTATGGGTGCTGACCGTTTTATTGCTGATGTGCAACTGGGCAGCAATTTGCAGATTAGACAGCCCGCTGGCCAGTAGGGCCAGAATCTGACGCTCTTTCTGGGTCAGCGGGAGTTCAGGCTCATCATCCATCTCCGGGAAAGCCGTCTGTCCGCCGAGCACGGCAAGGATAGCGCTGAGCAACTGCGCCATACGCTGGCTTTTCACCACATAACCGGCGGCACCCAGCGCCTGAGCGCGACGCACATAGTGGCGGGTCTGCTGCGCGGAGTAGATGAGGACCGGGCAATCGGGTCGATGGATCTTCAGGCGACGCAGGAACTCCAGCCCATCACTATCCGGCAGGCCGATATCCAGCACGATAATGTCCAGTGACTGCTGAAGCAGGGGACGGGCGGCTTTTTCACTGCTGGCAGAGAGGAGCTGAACCGGAATAGGTGACTGGCTCAGGGCGGCTTCAAGTGCCACTTCAACCAGCGGATGATCGTCAATCAGAAGCAAAACAGCCATGAAGGATTCCCTGTAAATTTCACAGGATTAGCATAGCGGAAGAGTGGGGCAGAGGGGAGAAAAACCCGGAGAGCCGAAGCGCGCCGGGTTAAACAGCATTACTGGGTGGTGCCGTCGGTTTTGGTATCTACGTCACCGCCGCCCACTTTAGTCTGAACTTTTTTATTAATGTTCGGACATTTGCCATCTTTACACTGGGCGTTCTGGTCCATTTCGTTAGCAGACATATTACCATTGCTGGTGGTGCTGCCAGACGTTGCAGGATTAGTGTTGTTGCCGGTGTTATTAATTTTATCGTTATCAACTTTGTTTGGCGGCAGATTTTCATTTGCGCCGCCCGCTGCTGCACCTGCACTGGCCGCCTGATTAGCTGTACCATTGTTGCTGCTGCTGTCCGCAGCCAGTACCGCACCGCTGCTCAGTGTCATTGCTGCTGTCAAAAAAACTAAGGCAAACTTTTTCATCATTATACTCCCGTTAATAAATGAAGTTGCTTTAAGCCCAGAGGTGCAATTTCGGGTAATAAAATCCCTGACGAAATAAAATTCGCCGGTTGGCTTAAACAGGGTGATTAAATCTGGTAAGCGGGATGTTCCTCAGTGCTTACCAGTAAAAAGTCTAGTCGCTAACCTGATTAATGCAAATATGACCCGCACATTTAACCCGCAGCGGGAATTTACACCCCTGGCGCTTCGGGCTACATTGGGCAGGTTGTGTCCGGCGGGCGCCGGGCCAGAAATAAAATGGAATCAGTATGAATTACCAGAACGATGACTTACGCATCAAAGAGATTAAAGAGCTGTTACCTCCGGTTGCGCTGCTCGAAAAATTCCCGGCGACCGATCGTGCTGCACAGACCGTTTCACAGGCCCGTCAGGCGATTCATCAGATCCTGCAGGGCAAGGAGGACCGCCTGCTGGTGGTGATTGGTCCCTGCTCCATTCATGACACAGACGCGGCGAAAGAGTATGCCGATCGCCTGCTGGCGCTGCGTGATGAGCTGAAAGGCGAGCTGGAAGTGGTGATGCGGGTCTATTTTGAAAAGCCGCGCACCACGGTGGGCTGGAAAGGGCTGATCAACGATCCATATATGGACAATAGCTATCAGCTCAACGACGGTCTGCGTCTGGCGCGTAAGCTGCTGCTGGACATTAACGACAGCGGTTTACCGGCGGCGGGCGAGTTTCTGGATATGATTACCCCGCAATACGTGGCTGACCTGATGAGCTGGGGCGCGATTGGTGCGCGTACCACAGAATCTCAGGTTCACCGTGAGCTGGCATCGGGCCTTTCCTGTCCGGTGGGTTTCAAAAACGGCACCGATGGCACCATTAAGGTCGCGATCGATGCGATTAACGCGGCGGGTTCGCCACACTGTTTCCTGTCAGTGACGAAGTATGGTCACTCCGCGATTGTGGAAACCAGCGGTAACGGTGATTGTCATATCATTCTGCGCGGCGGAAAAGAGCCAAACTACAGCGCGCAGCATGTGGCTGAGGTAAAAGAAGGACTGGCGAAAGCGGGTCTGCCACAGCAGGTGATGATCGATTTCAGCCATGCCAACAGCAGCAAACAGTTCCAGCGTCAGATGGTCGTGGCAGACGATGTTGCACAGCAGCTGATTAACGGTGAGCAGGCGATTGTCGGTGTGATGATTGAGAGTCATCTGGTGGAAGGTAACCAGAGCCTGGAGAGCGGCGAGCCGCTGGTCTATGGCAAAAGTGTTACCGATGCCTGCATCGGCTGGGAAGATACCGACAAGGTGCTGCGTCAGCTGGCGGCAGCGGTTAAACAGCGCCGCGGATGATTGAGATCACTGACAAAGTTTGATTAAGTTCGCTTTGAGGATTGTGCCTCTGCAAAGGGAACACGGTCAGATCGGAAAGACGCAAAAACCGCCATCCATGGCATGCTCTGCCCGCGCCATCCCTGGCGCGGGACGCTTTCCTATTCTGACCATGCTTCCTGTGCTTTTGAGCATTAAGCACGGCTTCAAGAGATTTAAAGCATAAAAAAGGCCAGACTTTCGTCTGGCCTTTTTGCCTTTCAGCGAGAAATTACTTCGCTTTACCCTGATTCGCAACGGCTGCAGCTTTCGCGGCGATCTCGTCCTGGTCGCCCAGGTAGTAGCGTTTCAGCGGTTTGAAGTTTTCATCGAACTCATACACCAGCGGTACGCCGGTAGGGATGTTCAGTTCGAGGATTTCATCTTCGCTCAGGTTATCCAGATATTTTACCAGTGCACGCAGTGAGTTGCCGTGTGCAGCAATGATCACTTTCTCACCGCTTTTGATGCGCGGCAGAATGGTGTCGTTCCAGTAAGGGATAACGCGGTCGATGGTCAGCGCCAGGCTTTCGGTGGTTGGCAGCTGCTCTGGGGTCAGTTTCGCGTAACGCGGGTCATGGCCCGGGAAGCGCTCATCTGAACGATCCAGCTCTGGCGGGGTGACGGCAAAGCCGCGACGCCACTGCTTAACCTGCTCGTCGCCATATTTGGCGGCAGTTTCAGCTTTATCCAGACCCTGCAGCGCACCATAGTGACGCTCGTTCAGACGCCAGGTTTTCTCAACCGGCAGCCAGGCCTGATCCAGCTCATCCAGCACATTCCACAGCGTATGAATGGCACGCTTCAGTACGGAGGTGTAAGCAAAATCAAAAACAAAGCCCTCTTTCTTCAGCAGCTGACCTGCTGATTTGGCTTCGCCACGACCTTTCTCAGAAAGGTCAACATCATACCAACCGGTAAAGCGGTTTTCGTTGTTCCACTGGCTTTCGCCGTGTCGCACCAGAACCAGCTTAGTTACAGCCATAGCTTAACTCCTTAATACTGTGATGTTTCTGTGAGATTGGAAACCTGCTGCTGCCCGCCTGATACACGAGCTGATTGCGCCATACCATAACGGAAAAGCGGGCAGCGCGTAAGCCTGTGTGTGACGCACTGCGCGTTTTTCAGCCGGAGGCTCAGCGTGGCGTGAAGCGATAACGCGTCACCGATTCCCAGCGATCTCCCGGCTGCAGCCAGCAATCAGGCTGAGGCCACTCAGCGTGATTAGGCGAATCCGGTAAAAATTCACTCTCCAGCGCAATGCCCTGAAAGGCATTATAGCTCGCCTGCTCACGGGCACGGGTGCCCGCCAGATAGTTGCCGGAGTAGAACTGCAACGCCGGGGCCGAGGTAGTCACGCTGAGCTGTAATTTTCCATCTTCTGACCAGAGTTCTGCCGCAGGCTGACTCTCGTCGCCGGCGCTGTTCAGCAGAAACGCGTGGTCATAGCCCTTTACTGCACGCTGGTCGTCATCTGCCAGGAAATCCTGCGCCACGACTTTAGCGTTGCGGAAATCAAAGCTGGTATCGGCGACCGCTTTTAGCGGCGCATTCGGAATGCCTTCGCTGTCGACCGGTAAATACTGGTCGGCGTGCAGTTGTAAGCGATGCTGGCGGACATCGCCATGATGCGCATCAAGATTAAAGTAAGCATGGTTGGTCAGATTGACCGGGCAGGACTGATCGCAACGCGCTTCATAACTGATGCTCAGGCAGTTCTGATCATCCAGCTGATAGCGCACGTCAGCAATCAGATTGCCCGGATAGCCCTGATCGCCATCCGGTGAATCGATGCGGTAATGCACTTCGCTGTCAGACTGACTGACAATTTGCCAGCGGCGTTTATCAAAGCCTTCCGGTCCGCCATGCAGCTGATGTACGCCCTGGTTAGGCACCAGCTGACGGTTAAGTTTATTGAGTTTTGCGCCAGCGATGCGGTTAGCGTAGCGGCCCACGGTGGCGCCCAGATAGGCATCCTGGTGCAGATAGTCAGAGGGCGTGGCGCAGCCGAGCAGCGCTTCACGCACCGTGCCATCCTGCATCGGTACGCGGGCAGAGAGCCAGGTCGCCCCCCAGTCCATAAAAGTTGCCAGCATGCCGTTGGCATTGCGCAGCACGGTTATGCGCCACGGCTGACCGTCGGGCGCATGGGAGTTGACGTCATTCAGCATTGGCCGGCTCCTTCAGAGGCTTTACAGACGTAGAAGGTCTCTTTGATGCCGGTCGCGGCTTCATACTGTTCTGCCACGGCGGCTTTAACCTGATCGATGAGGTCCAGTGGCATCAGTGCCACGATGCAGCCACCAAAGCCGCCGCCGGTCATACGGACGCCGCCGCGCTCACCAATCTGCGCTTTCACGATCTCAACCAGCGTATCGATCGGCGGCACGGTGATTTCGAAATCGTCACGCATTGAGGCGTGAGAGTCGGCCATCAGCTGGCCCATACGGGTCAGGTCGCCCTGCGTCAGCGCATCGGCGGCTTCCAGGGTACGGGCGTTCTCGGTCAGAACGTGACGCACGCGTTTGGCGACCTGTGGATCGAGCTGCGACTGTGCCGCTTCAAACTCGGCCAGTTCAACGTCACGCAGCGCTTTCTTATTGAAGAAACGCGCGCCCGCTTCACACTGCTCGCGGCGGGTGTTGTATTCGCTGCCGACCAGCGTACGACGGAAGTTGGAGTTGATGATCACCACCGCGATATCTTCCGGCATCGACACCGGACGGGTGCCCAGGGTGCGGCAGTCGAGCAGCATAGCGTGATCTTTCTGGCCCAGTGCGGAGATCAACTGGTCCATGATGCCGCAGTTACAGCCAACGAACTGGTTCTCCGCTTCCTGACCATTAACGGCGATGGCTGCGCCATCCAGCGGCAGGTTATAGAGCTGCTGTACCACGGTGCCGACCGCCACTTCCAGCGAGGCCGATGAGCTGAGGCCCGCCCCCTGTGGCACATTGCCGCTGATCACCATGTCGATGCCGCCGAAATCGGCGTGACGCTTCTGCAGATGTTTCACCACGCCACGCACATAGTTGGCCCACATCGGTTCCTGCACGCTGACAATCTCTTCATCCAGCGAGAACGTGTCCTGCGCATTCTCATAATCGGCAGCGACCACGCGAATCTGGCGATCGTCACGGCGGGCACAGGCGATGACCGTCTGATAATCGATAGCGCACGGCAGCACGAAGCCGTCGTTATAGTCAGTGTGCTCGCCAATCAGATTAACGCGGCCCGGTGCCTGAATGGTATGGGTGGCAGCGTAGCCAAATGCGTCAGAAAAAAGCTGCTGCGTGATGGTTTTTAAGCTCATTGTTGTGCCTCACGGAAGTGAACGTCGCTGACAGAACGCAGACGTTCCGCCGCCTGTTCCGCCGTTAAATCGCGTTGGGTTTCGGCCAGCATTTCATAGCCAACCATAAATTTACGCACCGTTGCTGAACGCAGCAGCGGAGGATAGAAGTGAGCGTGCAGCTGCCAGTGATCGTTGGCTTCGCCATTAAACGGCGCGCCGTGCCAGCCCATTGAGTAGGGGAAGGAGCACTGGAACAGATTGTCGTAGCGGCTGGTCAGCAGCTTAATGGCTTTTGCCAGGTCGGCGCTCTGGGCTTCGCTGAGGTCCGTCAGCTGTTTAACGTGCGCTTTCGGCAGCAGCAGCGTTTCAAACGGCCAGGCCGCCCACCATGGCACCACGGCCAGCCAGTGTTCGGTTTCCACCACGGTGCGGCTGCCATCCTGCTGCTCACGGGCCAGATAATCGACCAGCATCGGCGAGCCATGTTTAGCGAAATAGTCGCGCTGATGATCATCTTCACGCTGCGCTTCATTTGGCAGGAAGCTGTTGGCCCAGATCTGACCGTGCGGATGCGGGTTGGAGCAGCCCATCGCCGCGCCTTTGTTCTCAAACACCTGCACCCACGGGTAGTGCTGACCCAGATCGGCGGTCTGCGCCTGCCAGGTGCGCACCACTTCCTCCAGCGCGCTCAGTGACATCTCCGGCAGCGTTTTACTGTGATCGGGCGAGAAGCAGATGACCCGACTGGTGCCGCGTGCGCTTTCACAGCGCATCAGGATATCGTCGCTCTCGGGCGCGTCAGGCGTGTCGGTCATCAGTGCGGCAAAGTCGTTGGTAAAGACGTACGTGCCCGCATAGTCCGGGTTTTTATCGCCGGTAATGCGGGTATTTCCGGCACACAGGAAGCAGTCCGGATCGTGCGCCGGTAAAGTATTGACCGCCGGGGTTTCCTGCGCGCCTTGCCACGGACGTTTGGCCCGATGAGGTGAAACTAAAATCCATTGATCAATCAGTGGATTGTAACGGCGATGCGGGTGATCGACCGGGTTGAATTTTTCCATGTGAGATCCTGGTAAGCGTCAAAAGCCAAAGAGGCATCGGTAAAAAGTAGCACATCAGCGCGCCCGAAAGCGTGATCAAGTCTGGATAAATGGTATCGTTTACACAAGCTGAATATTCTTATTTCGAGGCATTGTGTGCGGTTATGCGGCGTTAAAGACGGTGCTGAATGGTAGCGCTTACACCGATGTGCTTTAAAACGCCGCGGTAGCGGCGTTGAAGGACGTGATGTGAAAGCTTTAGCGCACCGTTTCCTGCTGAAAAACGTAGCCGCCATTATCGGGAACAAAGCTCAGGCGATGTGTGATACAGGCGGGCGCATCTTCAGCGTGATGCGAAACGAACAGCAACTGAGTCCGCCCTTCGCCAATCAGCACATCCACAAAGCGCCGCACCAGCTGGCGGTTAATCGGGTCCAGTCCCTGAAGTGGCTCATCCAGAATCAGCAGCGTCGGATGCTTAACCAGTGCGCGGGCAATCAGCACCAGTCGCTGCTGTCCCCAGGAGAGTGAGTGGAACGGCGCATCGCCCAGCCGGTTATCCATTCCCAGCAGCGTCAGCCATTGCTGTGTCAGCGCTTTTTGCCGGTCAGATGCCGCCTGATAGAGACCGATAGAGTCGAAGAAGCCCGACAGAATGACCGTTCGCACATTGGTGCTGACGCGGTAATCAAGATGCAGGCTGCTGCTGACATAGCCAATATGCTGTTTGATCTCCCAGATGGTTTCGCCGCTGCCGCGACGGCGCCCAAACAGGGTTAAATCATTGCTGTAGCCCTGCGGGTGATCGCCGGTCACCAGGCTGAGCAGGGTCGATTTTCCGGCACCGTTTGGTCCGATGATCTGCCAGTGTTCGCCGGCGTTGACCTGCCAGTTCAGCCCCTGAATCACCGGCTGATCGTTGTAGGAGACGGTGCCGTTGCGCAGAATAACGCGCGGGGCATCATCTGTCAGTGAGGGTAACTGATCCGGCGCATCCGCCTCGGGTAACGCCATTCCCATCAGCTGTTCACTGTGCGCCAGCTGTGCCACCAGTGCTTCCGTTAAAATGGCCTGGCGCGGCCCGCTGTGGGTGAGGGTACATTCTGCCAGTACGCCAACCTGCTGAATGAAATCGGGAATGTCGTCAAAGCGATTGAGCACCAGCACCAGGGTAAACGCGGGATGCTGCAGGCTGCGCAGCGTGTCGGTCAGGCTGGCGCGTGACGCCACATCCAGTCCGTCAAATGGCTCATCCAGAATCAGCAGATCGGGCTCGCTCATCAGCGCCTGGCAGAGCAGGGTTTTACGGGTTTCGCCGGTGGAGAGATATTTGAAGCGACGGGACAGCAGCGGTTCAATGCCAAACTGCCGGGCAAGCTGTTTGCAGCGATCGGGCTGCTGCACCTCCGCCTGAATCACCTCTGCCACGGTCAGTCCGGTATCTTCTTCGCCTTCGCTGAGCATATCGGTGTTGTTACGCTGCCACTCCTGCGCCACCAGGGTCTGTAACTGCTCCAGCGACAGCCGGACCGGCTTTCTGAAATCGCTGCTGACGGAACCGGCCAGCGGTGGCAGTTCACCGGAAAGCGCGCGCGCCAGAGAGGATTTACCGCTGCCGTTGGCACCGACAAAAGCCCAGCTTTCGCCGCGCTGCAGTTCCACCTGATTCAGGTTCAGTGTCCGTGTATCGCTAAGATGAAACGTGCCTTGCAAAATCTGCAATGAATCCATGATCTGTTCCATTTTTTGCATCGTGTCACTGAGTTGTAACCATTGCCCGTAATGAAGTCAAATCAACGGCTAGAGCAGGGTAGCGACAATGGCATTTTCCGCGTTAAAGCTGGCAATCACAGCGTCGCCTGGCTGAAGCTTCAACTGCTGCAGCTGATCGTGACTCAGGGTGGCGCACAGGGTTTCGCCGCTGGCAAGCTGCATCAGCACTTCGCTCATCTGCTCACCGGGCTCGATGGCACTGACGGTGGCTGGAAGCTGATTATCTTCTTCCGCGGCGTCACGGCTGATACGGATCCACGGGGCTTTAATCAGTACCAGCACCTCTTTACCTGCCGCCAGTTGCAGACGATCGGCGCTGCGCTGGGTCAGCGCCACATTGAGCTGTGTGACGCCATCAGCAAGCTGAATCATAAGATGCTGGACCACCTGCTGCGCATCGTTGCTGATCACGGTGCCAAACAGTTGATTGCGGGCGCTGGTCTGCAGAGAGAAGCGGGCGATGGCCGCCAGCAGACTGTCGAGCGGCAGCGTATCCTGCTGCAGGGCATCGAACGCTTTCTGCTGAATCTGTTCCATCAGCTGAAACAGCTGTATCAGGCGTTCACCGTAGCGGGTCAGCGTGGCACCGCCGCCGCCTTTACCGCCCGTTGCCCGCGCCACCAGCGTTTCATCCGCCATCTGGTTCATCTCATTGATCGCATCCCAGGCACTTTTGTAGCTGATGCCCGCCAGCTTCGCCCCCTGACTGATCGATCCGGTCTGTTGCACGCGTTTCAGCAGCTCAATACGCCGGGGATCGGCAAACAGTTTCTGTTGTAAACGGATATGAAGGGACAGTTCGGCTTCCATGACAGCTCCGGCAAAGGGTTAAGGCGAAGGCCGATGATAGCGGCGTTTTGTGACCAAAGTAAAAGCACGAAAAGGGCTGCGCAAAATTTTCCTGACCCGTTACAATCACTTTTTTGTTAGCAGAGTGAGACTCTCCATGCTGGAATTACTGAAAAGCCTCGCCTTCGCCGTCCTGATGGTGCCTGTGGTGATGGCGCTGATGCTGGGTATGATTTATGGCCTGGGTGAAGTGTTTAACGTCATTTCTAAAATTGGTCATCGCGAAAAATCCTCAGCCCGTTCGCACAATTAATTGCTGCCACGCCCGCCATCGTCGCGGGCGTGGTCGTTATTATTCCTCTCTGATTTAACCTTTTGTTCCTCCTGCCGATAATTTACTGAACCTCCCGGTCATTGCGTTATATTATCCACTACACAACGTATAGCCGGAGAACATCATGTCATTGAATTACACTCGCTGGGGCGCAGCGGCGCTGATCACTGTTTCGCTGGCCGGGCAGGTTGTGGCCGCCGATAACATTACCGTGTTTGCCGCAGCGTCACTGACCAACGCGATGCAGGATATTGCCAGTCAATACAAGCAGGAAAAAGGGGTGACGGTGGTCTCTTCATTCGCCTCATCGTCAACGCTGGCCCGCCAGCTGGAGCAGGGTGCGCCTGCCGACCTGTTTATCTCTGCCGATCAGCAGTGGATGGATGATGCGGTGGTGAAAAAAAGCGTGATCACCCGCACTCGCTACACGCTGCTGGGCAACGATCTGGTGCTGATTGCACCACGCAGTGCGCCAGCTAAAGCGGTGACGCTGGACGCAAAGACCGACTGGAAAACACTGCTGCACGGTGAACGTCTGGCGGTTGGCGATCCGGACCATGTTCCGGCCGGCATCTACGCCAAAGAGGCGCTGCAAAAGCTGGGCGCCTGGGAAAGCGTTGCGCCTGTGTTAGCGCCAGCCAATAATGTGCGTGCGGCACTGGCGCTGGTGGAGCGAAACGAAACACCTTATGGCATTGTCTATGGCTCGGACGCTGTTGCCAGCGACAACGTGCAGGTGGTCGGGCGTTTTCCGGCAAACAGCCATAAACCGGTGGAATATCCGATGGCGATCGTGAACGAGCACGACAATGCGACTGTTAAAGCGTTTTATGATTATCTGAAAGGACCGCAGGCCGCGGCTATCTTCAAACACTACGGATTCACACCGACGAAATGATACTCAGCGATCCCGAATGGCAGGCGGTACTGCTTAGCCTTAAAGTCTCTGGCATAGCCGTGCTGGGCAGTCTGCCGTTTGGCATCCTGATGGCCTGGATTCTGGTGCGCTGCCGTTTTCCCGGCAAAGCGCTGCTCGACAGCCTGATCCACCTGCCGCTGGTGCTGCCGCCGGTGGTGGTGGGTTATCTGCTGCTGATTAGCCTGGGCCGGCGCGGCATCATTGGCGAAAAGCTTTTTGACTGGTTCGGTTTCAGCTTTGCTTTCAGCTGGCGTGGCGCCGCACTGGCGTCTGCCGTCATCGCCTTTCCGTTGATGGTGCGTGCCATCCGGCTGGCGCTGGAGGCGGTGGATATCCGGCTGGAGCAGGCGGCCCGCACGCTGGGTGCCGGGCGCTGGCGGGTCTTTTTCACTATCACGCTGCCGCTGACGCTGCCTGGCGTGATTGTCGGGACGGTGCTGGCGTTTGCCCGTTCGCTGGGTGAATTCGGGGCCACCATCACCTTTGTTTCCAATATTCCCGGCGAGACGCGCACGCTTCCGCTGGCGATGTTTACCCTGATAGAGACTCCCGGTGCAGAGGGCGCGGCGGCGCGCCTGTGCGTTATCGCTATCGTGCTGGCGCTGGCGTCACTGCTGGCGTCGGAATGGCTGGCTCGCGCAGGCCGTAAGCGGATGGGAAGCTGATGTTATCACTTAACTTTATGCAGCAGCAGGGCGATCACCAGCTGGAGGTTGACCTGCAGATCCCGGCCAAAGGGATCACCGCTATTTTTGGTGTTTCCGGTGCCGGTAAGACGTCCCTGATTAACGCGATTAGCGGGCTGACCCAGCCGCAGCGCGGGCGGATCCAGCTTAACGAGCGTCTGCTGTTTGATGCGGAGCAGAAAATTGCGCTGCCGCCTGAAAAACGACGCATTGGTTACGTGTTTCAGGATGCGAGGCTGTTCCCGCACTACCGGGTTCGTGGCAACCTGCAATACGGTATGGCGCCGGCAATGAAAGCGCAGTTCGACAGCCTTGTGTCGCTGCTGGGTCTGGAGGCGTTGCTGCCGCGCTTTCCGCTGTCGCTGTCTGGCGGGGAAAAGCAGCGGGTCGCGATAGGCCGTGCGCTGTTGACCGCACCGGACATGCTGCTGCTGGATGAGCCGCTGGCGTCGCTGGATCTGCCGCGCAAACGTGAACTGATGCCGTATCTGCAAAAACTGGCGAAACAGGTCGATATTCCGATGCTTTACGTTTCTCACAGTCTGGATGAGATCCTGCATCTGGCGGATAACGTGCTGGTGCTGGATGCGGGCAAGGTCAAGGCCTTTGGTCCGCTTGAGCGGGTCTGGAGCAGCAGCGCGATGCGGCCGTGGCTGCCAGTAAGCGAACTGACCAGCGTACTGCGGGTGCTGGTGCTTGAGCAGCATCCCGACTATCCAATGACCGCGCTGTCGCTGGGCGACCAGCATATCTGGGTCAGCCGGGTGAATCAGCCGGTGAAAACGCCACTGCGTATTCGCATCGCCTCTTCTGATGTCTCGCTGGCGCTGCAACCGCCGCAACACAGCTCCATCCGCAACATTTTACCTGCACAGGTGGTAGAACTGCTGGAGGTCGGCGATCAGGTGGAAGTGAAGCTGCGTATTGGTATCAGCGAGCTCTGGGCGCGCATTACGCCGTGGGCGCGTGATGAACTGGGCATCCGGCCGGATCAGTGGCTCTATGCCCAGATCAAAAGCGTCTCCGTGACGCCCTGATTACAACACGTACTGACGGAGGGTATCGGCAATACCGGTTTCAAGGTTGGTGCCGATCACCCGCTTCGCCCGCGCTTTGATCGCGTCGTCGGCATTGCCCATCGCCACACCCAGCCCGGCCGTTTCCAGCATGCTGAGATCGTTGTAGTTATCTCCGAATGCGATCACATCAGACATGTCCAGCCCCAGTGATTCAACCCACTGCGCCAGCCGTTTGCCTTTGCTATTGCCGCCTTTCGCAATATCCACCTGATCGTGCCATGACCATTCGCAGGCCAGACCCAGCTCCGCTTCGGCGCGGGTGGCGAACTGCTGCAGTTCCTCATGATTGTCGTGCGACAGGGCAAACTTCCAGATCGAACCGGCGTCACGCGCCGCCTGCGCTAAGTCGGGCACCTGAATGAACAGCGGACGCTGATGAGCAGGCAGTGATTCGGCCCACTTCAGTGTGCGCATCACGTGACCGGTCGGCGTCTGATAAAGCATTGCATCATCCACGTAGAGCAACCCGTGAATACGCTGCTGGTCCAGCATCTCAATGACCTGTAACGCCAGTTGCGGGTCCATGGGATCGGACGCCAGCACCTTTTTTGCCTGGTAATCATACAGGTAGGTACCATTACAGCAGATTGCGGGGGTATCCAGCTGTAACGCCTGATAAAAAGGATGAATAGCGCAGTGATGGCGTCCGGTGACGATAGCGACATGAACGCCCGCCTGTCGGGCCTGGTTTAACACATCGATTGACTGCGGCAGAATCGTCTTGGCTGGGGTCAGCAGCGTGCCGTCGAGGTCGAGGGCAATTACACGGTAGCTCATTAATCCTCACGTTTTTCCAGGTTTGCAGGGGCTGAAGTCTACACCTGACCACGGCCCGGAGACAAAAAACAGGGCACAAATGATTCCAGCGTAGGGCAATAAAACGCGCTACAGTGATTCAAAGATCATGACAAGGCAGCAAAAAAGGAGAATGCATGAAACAGGTTGTTTACACCGCCAGTCCCGAGAGCCAGCAGATTCACGTCTGGCAGATGAATAATGAGGGTGCGCTGACGTTGCTTCAGGTGACCGATGTCGCCGGCCAGGTTCAGCCGATGGTGGTGAGTCCGAAACGCGATTTTCTCTATGTCGGCGTGCGTCCCAATTTTCGCGTGCTGGCGTTTAAGATTGCCGCTGATGGCACGCTGACCGAAGCGGGTCAGGCACCGTTGCCCGGCAGTCCGACCCACATTTCCACCGATCGTGAGGGCCGGTTCCTGTTCTGCGGCTCCTACAATGATGCCTGCGTCAGCGTCAGCCCCATTGGCGATGACGGCATTCCGCAGGCTCCGCTGCAGGTGATCAACGGTCTGGATGGCTGCCACTCGGCCAACATCGACACTGACAATAAGACCCTGTATGTGCCGGCACTGAAGCAGGATCGTATCTGTCTGTTCTCGCTGGGCGCTGACGGTCAGCTGACGCCGCGTAAGCAGGCGCAGGTCACGACAGTAGAAGGCGCTGGCCCGCGCCACATGCAGTTCCATCCGGGCGGTCAGTTCGCTTATTGCGTAAATGAGCTCGACAGCACGGTTGAGGTCTGGGCATTAAATACGGGTGAAGGTGAAGCAGAAAGCGTGCAGACGCTGGATATGATGCCACCGGATTTCACCGGTACGCGCTGGGCTGCGGATATTCACCTGACGCCGGATGGCCGTTTCCTCTACGCCTGCGATCGCACCAGCAGCACTCTGGCGGTGTTCAGCGTCAGCGAGCTGGGTGACGAGCTGACCCTGGAAGGGTTCCAGCCGACAGAAACACAGCCGCGCGGATTCAATATCGATCACAGCGGACGCTATCTGGTGGCAGCGGGACAGAAATCGCATCACATCGAAGTCTATGCGATTAGCGAACCAAAAGGGCTGTTACAGCCGCTGGGACGTTATGCAGTAGGGCAGGGCCCGATGTGGGTCGTGATTCATCAGTTGCAGGCGTAACGCACCACGAAAAATGCCTCTCCCGGGCGGGAAAGGCGTGGCTGCCAGCTGTGAGATCCTGCAGACACAGGGAACAGGGTCAGATCGGAAAGACGCAAAAGCCGCCATCCATGGCATGCTCGACCCGCGCCATCCCTGGCACGGGACGCTTTCCTCCTCTGACCCTGTTCCCTGCAATTTAAGCTAACGCGTTGCTGCCAGATCATTCAGCTTTAGGCTTGTCAGTGGTCAGTCTTACTGAATTACTGATAATTCACGGTCAGCGAGGCGCTCGCCAGTGCGTGGAAATGCACATTAAAGCCGACCATTGCGCCGCTGGCGCCTTCATCCACCTCAATCGTCTCCACATCCAGCGCATGTACGGTGAAAATGTAGCGATGGGTTTCACCCTGCGGCGGCGCCGCGCCACCGTAGCCCGCCTGACCGAAATCGGTACGGGTCTGAATTGCGCCTGCTGGCAGTGACGCTTTGCCGGAACCGGCACCCTGTGGCAGTGACGTGGTGCTGGCCGGAATATTCGCCACCACCCAATGCCACCAGCCTGAACCGGTCGGCGCATCAGGATCGTAGCAGGTCACCACGAAACTTTTGGTGCCTTCCGGCGCCGCTTCCCAGGCAAGATGGGGAGAGATATTCTCGCCCTGATAACCCATGCCGTTGAAAACATGCTTTTCAGGCATCTTCTCGCCGTCATTAAAATCCTGACTAAAAACGCGCATCACATCTCCTCAATTGTCGATGAATAGCCTTTCATCATAACCAAAAGCGCCACCAGTGCCAGCGGTCAGCCCGCTTCAGGCAGCAAAATGTTGCGAATGTTCCAGCGCGCCGCCTATCGCCTGCACCAGCTGACTCAGTGCCTGTGGCGTGATGATGTAGGGCGGCATCAGGTAGATCAGACGACCAAATGGCCGGATCCAGACGCCCTGTTCAACAAAGAACTGCTGCAGCGCCGCCATGTTGACCGCCTGATGCGTTTCCACCACGCCAATTGCGCCCAGCACGCGCACATCAGCCACCTGCGGTGAGTTGCGTAGCGGCAGCAGCTCAGCGCGCAGCTGCTGTTCAATGGCGGCCACCTGATGCTGCCAGTCTCCTTCCGCCAGCATGGTCAGGCTTTCTGCCGCGACCGCGCAGGCCAGCGGGTTGCCCATAAAGGTCGGGCCATGCATGAAACAGCCTGCCGCGCTGCGACTGATGGTGTCGGCCACGTCACGGGTGGTCAGCGTCGCCGCCAGCGTCATCATGCCGCCGGTCAGCGCTTTACCGACGCAGAGTATATCCGGCGTGATGTCCGCGTGTTCACAGGCGAAGAGTTTGCCGGTGCGGCCAAAGCCGGTTGCGATCTCATCGGCGATCAGCAGCACGCCATAGCGATCGCAGGCTTCCCGCACCTGCTGCAGATAGCGTGGATGGTAGAAACGCATGCCGCCCGCACCCTGTACTATTGGCTCCAGAATCACCGCCGCCAGCTGCCGGTGATGCTGTTCAATCAGACGGGCGAAATCATCGAAATCGCGCTCGTCCCACTCATCATCAAAGCCGCAGGCGGGAGCCGCCGCAAAGTGATGCTCCGGCAGATAGCCGCGCCACAGGCTGTGCATTGAGTTCTCAGGATCGCACACCGACATCGCGGCAAAGGTATCGCCGTGATAGCCGCGTTTCAGCGTCAGGAACTGCTGGCGGGTTTCGCCCCGACCCAGCCAGTACTGCAGCGCCATCTTCATCGACACTTCCACCGCCACCGAGCCGGAATCGGCCAGGAAAACGCACTCCAGCGGCTCAGGCGTTATCGCCACCAGCTGACGGCAGAGCGCCACCGCCGCCGGGTGGGTAATGCCGCCAAACATCACGTGCGACATCTGTGTGACCTGCTCCGTCAGCGCCCGGTTCAGGCGGGGATGGTTATAGCCGTGGATCGCCGCCCACCATGATGACATCCCATCTACCAGCTCACGGCCATCGGCCAGTTGCAGCTGAAAACCCTGCGCGGTAACAACCGGATAGCAGGGCAGTGGATTCTGCATTGAGGTGTAGGGATGCCAGATATGCTGGCGGTCAAAACGGGCATCATCTGAGGAAAAAACAGGGGTAGTCATCGGAGTTGTAAACCAAAATAAAAAAATATAGTTTACAAGTATACCCCTGCTTTTCGTCGGGATGACACCCTTTTCTGGAGTAAGTAATGGCTCAACGCTGGACAATTGCACAGGCACAAGCGCTGTTTGATCAACCTTTTCTCGAACTGATGTTTCAGGCGCAACAGGTGCATCGTCAGCACTTCGACCCGCGCCAGGTGCAGGTCAGTACCCTGCTGTCGATTAAAACCGGTGCCTGTCCGGAAGATTGCAAATACTGCCCGCAGAGCGCGCGCTATAAAACCGGCCTGGAGTCGGAGCGTCTGATGGAAGTGGAAGAGGTGCTGACCTCCGCGCGTCAGGCCAAAGCCGCGGGTTCAACCCGTTTCTGCATGGGAGCCGCGTGGAAAAACCCGCACGAGCGCGATATGCCTTACCTGGAAAAGATGGTCGAAGGCGTGAAGGCGATGGGCATGGAAACCTGCATGACGCTGGGCACGCTCAGCGACGACCAGGCGCAGCGCCTGGCGGGCGCGGGCCTCGATTACTACAACCATAACCTCGACACCTCGCCGGAATTCTATGGCTCCATCATCACCACCCGCAGCTATCAGGAACGTCTGGATACGCTGGGTAAAGTGCGTGACGCCGGGATCAAAGTCTGTTCGGGCGGCATCGTTGGCCTGGGCGAAACCGTGAACGACCGTGCAGGTTTGCTGGTGCAGTTAGCCAACCTGCCGACACCACCGGAGAGCGTGCCGATCAACATGCTGGTGAAAGTGAAAGGTACACCGCTGGCGGATAACGATGACGTCGAACCATTCGATTTTATCCGCACCATCGCGGTGGCGCGGATCATGATGCCGACCTCGCATGTGCGTCTCTCCGCGGGCCGCGAGCAGATGAGCGAGCAGACCCAGGCGATGTGCTTTATGGCCGGGGCGAACTCGATTTTCTACGGCTGCAAACTGCTGACCACACCGAATCCGGAAGAGGATAAAGACCGCGTGCTGTTCCGCAAACTGGGGCTGAACCCGGAACATACTCACACCCAGCATGGCGATCAGCAGCAGGAACAGCAACTCAGCGAGCAGCTGTTTCATGCCGATACTGAACATTTTTACAACGCGGCACTGTAATGAGCTGGCAGCAACGACTCCGGCAGGGGCTGGCGCAGCGCCGTGCGGCTGATGGCTGGCGGCAGCGTCGGGTTATCTATGAGCAATCGACCCGCACACTGCAGAGCGGTGGCCGCAACTATCTTCACTTCTCCAGCAATGACTATCTCGGCTTAACCCGCCATCCGGCGGTGATAGCCGGCTGGCAGCAGGGTGCGGCGCTGGCAGGCGCGGGGGCGGGCGCTTCAGGGCATGTCACCGGTTATCACCGTCAGCACGCCGATCTTGAGGCGCAACTGGCCGACTGGCTCGGCTATGACTGTGCGCTGCTGTTCATCTCTGGCTTTGCCGCCAATCAGGCGGTGATTCATCTGCTGGGTGAGAAAAACGATCGTATCCTGGCCGATAAGCTCAGCCATGCCTCGCTGCTCGACGCTGCCAGCCACAGCCCGGCGCAGCTGCGTCGTTTCAGTCACAACGCACCTGAGAGTCTGGCGGCGCGGCTCGCATTACCCTGCGAGGGGGAAACGCTGGTTGTGACCGAGGGCATTTTCAGCATGGATGGTGACAGCGCGCCGCTGGCTGCACTGGCGCAACAGACGCGCCAGGCTGAGGGCTGGCTGCTGGTGGATGATGCGCACGGCATCGGTGTGGTGGGTGAGCAGGGGCGCGGCAGCTGCTGGCTGCAGGGCGTTAAACCGGAACTGCTGGTGGTCACTTTTGGCAAAGCCTTTGGCGTCAGCGGTGCCGCGCTGCTCTGTGATGCGGAGACTGCCGACTATTTCCTGCAGTTCAGCCGGCATCTGATCTACTCCACCGCGATGCCCGCCGCGCAGGCTGTTGCACTGCAGGCGGCGCTGCAGGTCATTCAGCAGGGCGATGCATTGCGCCAGCAGCTGCAGCAGAACATCCGGCATTTCCGGCGCGGCGCAGCCTCACTGCCGTGGCAACTGATGAACTCAGAGAGTGCGATCCAGCCGCTGCTGGTGGGTGAAAATAGCGATGCGATGGCGCTCTCTCAGCGTCTGGCTGAAGCGGGCTGCTGGGTCAGCGCCATCCGGCCGCCCACCGTGCCGCCGGGAACGGCACGGCTGCGCATTACCCTGACGGCGGCACATCGCCCGGACGATATCGATCGGTTACTGGAGGTGCTGCATGACGCTGCGGATTGATAAGCAGGCGGTTGCACGCGCTTTTGGCCGGGCGGCCAGCCATTACGATGCCCATGCGGCGCTGCAACGCCTTAGCGGCGATGCGCTGCTGGCTCTCGCACCGGCTCACAGCGGGGTTCAACTGCTGGATGCCGGATGTGGCACCGGCTGGTACAGCAGGCTGTGGCGCGAACGCGGCAAACAGGTGACGGCACTGGATCTCTCGCCACAGATGCTGCAACAGGCGCGGGATAACGACGCGGCGCACTGCTATCTGGCGGGCGACATCGACGCGCTGCCGCTGGCGGATAACAGCATCGACCTGGTATGGAGCAACCTGGCGGTGCAGTGGAGTGAAGATTTGCCCGGCGCGCTGCGCCAGTTCCGGCGGGTGCTGCGACCCAATGGCACGCTGCTGTTTTCCACGCTGGGCGACGGTTCGCTGCAGGAGGTTCATGAAGCCTGGTCTCATCTGGATGCGTTGCCGCACGCCAACCGCTTTCTTAGCGAGCCGCAGATTGCAGCGGCCTGCCAGGCAGAGCAACTGCGTTGCAGCTCAGAGGAGGTGACGCTGCATTTCCCCGATGCGCTCAGCGCCATGCGATCCCTGAAGGGGATTGGGGCAACCCATCTGCATCAGGGCCGCGACGGGCAGATACTTACCCGGCGACGGCTTAACCAGTTAGAGGCGCACTGGCCGCGCGATCGGCACGGTTATCGCCTGAGTTACCATTTAATTTATGGAGTCACGCTTTCATGAAACGGTTTTTTATTACCGGCACCGACACTGAAGTCGGTAAAACTGTCGCCAGCGGCGCACTGTTGCAGGCCGCTGCCACAGCAGGCTTTCGCTGTGCGGGCTATAAGCCGGTTGCGTCGGGCTGTGAGATGACACCAGAGGGGATCCGCAACAGCGATGCGCTGGCGTTGCAGCGATTCAGCAGTGTGCCGTTAACCTATCAGCAGGTGAATCCGCTGGCGTTTATGGAACCCACCTCGCCGCACATCGTCAGCGCTGAAGAGGGCAGACCGATTACCCATCTGGCCCTGTCAGCCGGTCTGGCGGCGCTGGAGCCACTGGCGGACTGGATTCTGGTGGAGGGCGCGGGCGGCTGGTACACGCCGCTGTCAGAGACACACACCTACGCAGACTGGGTAGTCAGGGAAAAGCTGCCCGTGATTCTGGTGGTGGGAATTAAGCTCGGCTGCATCAACCACGCGATGCTCACCGCAGAGGCGGTGCGGGCGCGTGGCCTGCCGCTGGTGGGATGGATCGCCAACACCGTGGAACCGCCTGGCAAACGCTATCCGGAGTATCTCACCAGCCTGAAAAACCGACTGCCTGCGCCCTGTCTGGGCACAATTCCGTATCTTACCGATGCGGCGCAGCAGGCGTCATGTGGTCACTACCTGACGCTTCCGGCGTAAGCCTCAGGCCACCGTCAGCCACTTATCGACGGTGTGGTCATCCAGCTGTTCCATGCTGCCCTGCGCCACATTGCGACCGCGGTGCAGCAGCAGAAAATAGTCTGCCACGCGACGGATCAGCGACAGTCGCTGTTCAAGGAGCAGGATGGTCAGCCCGTAGTCGAGATTAAGACGACGAATCAGGTTGCCCATCTCCTCTTCCAGCCACGGCGACATCCCGTCAGTCGGCTCATCCAGAATCAGCAATTTGGGCTGCAGCACCAGTGCGCGCGCCAGGGCCAGCTGTTGCTGTTGATCGATCGGCAGATCGCCGCTGCGCTGCTGTCGCAGTGAATAAAGCGCCGGAAACAAATCAAATACCATTTCGGGAATGGCGCGATGGCGATCACGCTGGCTGGCCCCCGCCAGCAGGGCAATCAGCAGGTTATCTTCCACGCTCATCTGCGTAAAAATATGGCGGCCCTGTGGAACATAGCCAATGCCCATCTGTGCCCGCTGTTCAGCGGGCTGCAGCAGAAGATCTTCTGGCGGTGAGCCATCCTCTTTCCAGGAGATAGAGCCGCTGTTAATCGGCAGTCTGCCCATGATGCAGTTGACCAGCGTGGTTTTCCCCATGCCTTGACGACCCAGAACGCCCGTGCAGGTGCCAGGTGCCAGATCCAGATCCACATCCCACAGAATATGGTTCTGACCGTAAAATTGATTGACCGAACGTAGACTCAGCATCTGACACTCTCCTTCCCGATCATTAGCCTGATTGCATCCGCTCTCTGTCGTCTGGCAAACAAGTCATCAGCAACAGCTGTCTCGCTATTGCAGCACAGTGCGCGTGAAGCGCGTTGACGCCAGTCATTCCTGCAATTCTCAGGCCAGATCTAAAAACGGTCCTGATTCCGGCCGGGATGCCATGTTTAAGGGATAAAAGTTGAGAAAAACTTATCAATTCCCCACGGTGGTCACGCCGCTGCACTTTTGCAGTGCCTCGGGGCGCTGTTTCTGGTGCAGACGGTGTGTTAAGAGGCAATAAGTCTGATTAAGAATCTTAGTGGATTGATGAAAATTTGCGTGATACATCAGGTGGACGATGAAAAATGCAGAATATTCCGTCAGCGGCTGACGTGAAATTTAACGCAAAAAAAATTATTTTCGAGGCGATGAAGGAGCAGGGAAAAATTATACACAGCTGATGGCGGCGGGGCTGCCATCACTTATCCACCATTCCTGTGGATAACCTTGTGCATTAGGTAATGAAAACCAGTTGGAAGCGAGGAAATACGCGGCCTGGTAACATTATGACGAGAATCTGGCCTTGTGACCTAAAGTAAATTAAATCAGTAGGTTATCAAAAAACAAGCCTGCGAATTATCTGTCAGGTAACCGAACTGTAATTTTGTGACGCTCTATTGACAAATGTTAAATCTGATCCGGGTCTGGGGATAACATTGCGCAACAGACTTTGTGCAATCGCTACGACGTCGCCGGTTCAAAAAGTCTCATTGTGCTGACATTAACAATGCATCATTACTGTTTTTATATCCAGTATTATTTTCTGGCAAAATCACCATAGCAGAGTAAAATAAGTGCCTGCCCGCCGACTTCTCCAGCAGGAACTGCATTCATGACCAAAGCCTTTAAATTGAATTCCGCCTTCAAACCTTCGGGCGATCAGCCTGAGGCGATCCGTCGCCTGGAAGAGGGGCTGGAGGATGGACTGGCCCATCAGACCTTATTGGGTGTGACGGGTTCTGGTAAGACCTTTACCGTCGCCAACGTGATTGCCGACCTCAACCGCCCGACAATGGTGCTGGCCCCGAACAAGACGCTGGCCGCTCAGCTTTATGGCGAGATGAAAGAGTTTTTCCCGGATAACGCCGTCGAGTTTTTCGTCTCTTACTACGATTATTACCAGCCTGAAGCCTATGTACCGAGCTCGGACACTTTTATTGAAAAAGATGCATCGGTTAACGAACACATTGAGCAGATGCGTCTCTCGGCCACTAAGGCGCTGCTGGAGCGGCGCGACGTTATCGTCGTCGCGTCGGTTTCGGCAATCTATGGTCTGGGCGATCCCGATCTCTATCTGAAAATGATGCTGCACCTCACCCGCGGCATGATTATTGATCAGCGTAGCATCCTGCGCCGCCTGTCAGAATTGCAATACACCCGTAACGATCAGGCGTTTCAGCGCGGTACTTTCCGCGTGCGTGGTGAAGTGATCGATATTTTCCCGGCAGAGTCGGACGATATTGCGCTGCGCGTTGAACTGTTTGATGAAGAGGTGGAGCGTCTGTCGCTGTTTGACCCGCTGACCGGTCAGATCGATTCTGTGGTGCCGCGTTTTACCATTTACCCAAAGACGCACTATGTCACGCCACGCGAGCGCATTCTGCAGGCAATGGAAGATATTAAAGTCGAGCTGGCGGACCGCCGCCGGGTGCTGCTTGAGAATAATAAGTTGCTGGAAGAGCAGCGCATTACCCAGCGTACCCAGTTTGACCTGGAGATGATGAGCGAACTGGGCTACTGCTCTGGCATCGAGAACTACTCGCGCTATCTTTCCGCACGTGGACCGGGCGAAGCCCCGCCGACACTGTTTGATTATCTGCCGGCGGATGGCCTGCTGGTAGTGGATGAGTCACACGTCACCATTCCGCAGATTGGCGGCATGTACAAAGGTGACCGGGCGCGTAAAGAGACGCTGGTTGAGTATGGCTTCCGCCTGCCGTCGGCGCTGGATAACCGTCCGATGAAGTTTGAAGAGTTTGAAGCACTGGCGCCGCAGACCATCTATGTTTCTGCCACGCCGGGCAAATATGAGCTGGAAAAATCGGGCGACGAAGTGGTCGATCAGGTGGTACGTCCTACCGGCCTGCTGGACCCCATCATTGAAGTGCGCCCGGTCGGGACTCAGGTCGACGATTTGCTGTCAGAAATCCGTCAGCGCGTGGCAATCAACGAACGTGTGCTGGTCACGGTGCTGACCAAACGCATGGCTGAAGATCTCACCGAGTATCTGACGGAGCATGGCGAGAAGGTGCGTTATCTGCACTCCGATATCGACACTGTGGAGCGTATGGAGATTATTCGCGACTTACGTCTGGGGGAGTTTGATGTGCTGGTGGGCATCAACTTACTGCGTGAGGGGCTGGATATGCCGGAAGTCTCTCTGGTCGCGATACTGGATGCGGATAAAGAGGGCTTCCTGCGTTCTGAACGATCGCTGATTCAGACCATTGGTCGTGCGGCGCGTAACATCAACGGTAAGGCGATTCTTTACGGCGATAAAATTACGCCGTCGATGGCACGCGCCATTGAAGAGACCGAGCGTCGCCGTGAGAAGCAGCAGCTACACAACGAGCAAAACGGCATTGTGCCGCAGGGGCTGAACAAGAAGATCACCGATATTCTGGAACTGGGTAACAACATAGTGAAAACCCGCGGCAAAGCGAAACCGGCACGTCCTGGCGAAGCCCAGGCACTGGCCGATTTCAAGCTGCTAACGCCGCAGGCTCTGCAGAAAAAGATTCACGAGCTGGAAGGGCAGATGCAGCAACACGCGCAGAACCTGGAGTTCGAACAGGCGGCAAATGTGCGCGATCAGCTGCATGAGCTGCGAACGCTGTTTATTGCGGCCTCGTAGCGCCGTCAAAGCCCTGAATGGCGTGTTCCAGCGCCACCCGTAATAGCTGGCGGTCGTGACGATATTTGATGTCGGCGGCCTCCAGCGGTTCCCGGACAATCAAACGGTTTTCAATGCCCTCTGTTGCCACTGACGGGCCGACCACCACCGCATCAATGACTCGCTTGCCAATGTAACGCTCCATCATCTGAAGCTTATCAGCCACAGACAGACTGGCGGCAGCGGGACTGAGCTCACGGCCCAGATTGCCGATAAACACCATGGTGGCGGGCGTGCGACGCAATGCCTGCGCCATCTCTTCCATCAGCAGAATCGGCATCAGGCTGGTGTAAAAACTGCCTGGACCAATCAGGATCAGATCCGCGTCACCTATCGCCTGCAATGCTTCCCGCGTGGGCTGGACATTAGGATGGAGCATCAATTCCTGTGGCGGCTGTTTCATCTCGTCAATGGCGGTTTCACCGTAAACCATATTGCCTTCGGCATCCATCGCCACGAGATCCACCGGCTGTTCTGACATCGGGATTAAAAAGGCATCCACTTTCAGCAGGTTGCGGATGATATTAATCGCTTCAAGCGGACGTACGCTCAAATGATCCAGCGCCCGCAGCATAAGGTTACCGAGATTGTGTCCGGCCAGTTCGCCGTTACCGGCAAAGCGATACTCAAACATCGCTGAGGCGACGCTGGGTTCCGCAATCAGCTGGTTGAGGCAGTTACGCATGTCGCCCCAGGCGATCCCGCCTTCGGAGCGGCGAATACGGCCGGTTGATCCACCGTTGTCGGTGGTGGTGACGATACCGGTGAGACGCGAACCCAGCGGGGAAAGGGCCGACATCACGCGGCCTAAACCGTGTCCGCCTCCCAGTGCCACAACGCGATCAAGATCGGCCAGTGTGCGATTCATACTTCTCCTTAAAATCCGTTCGCGTGGCGAGGCTCTAAACGCTAAGCCCGCGCGGATGACATGCGTCAAAATCTGGATCGCATTTTAACGTATCCTGTCGCTAACATGCGGTGAAAATTCGATATGTATAAGAATATATAGCGAAAAGAGCACATGGAAGAGTGGCGAAATACACGCTACCATCATGCTTACCGCGCTGATCAACGGGTCAGCGTACACTCAAGCCTGAATGCCTAAGTCTGCGGATAGGGGGTTCAGGCCGTAGCCATCGAGCTGCCAGGGTGCAGGAAGAAATGACTGCATCTCCCAATCTGGAAAGGTGTTCTGGTGTCACAATTTACTGATGCATACGCGCGTAAGTTCTATTACCTGCGCCTGTCGGTCACGGATGTCTGTAATTTCCGCTGTACCTACTGCCTGCCTGACGGCTACAAACCGCAGGGAATTCGTAACAAAAGCTTTCTCTCTCTGGATGAAATCCGCCGTGTCACGCGGGCCTTCGCCGCTGCCGGCACCGAAAAAGTGCGGCTGACCGGCGGTGAGCCGTCGCTGCGCCGTGATTTCACCGACATCATTGCGGCGGTCCGTGAAAACGCTTCTATCCGCCAGATCGCGGTGACCACTAACGGCTACCGGCTGGCGCGTGATGTGAAGCAGTGGCGCGATGCGGGTTTAACCGCACTTAACGTCAGCGTCGACAGTCTGGATGCCCGTCAGTTTCACGCTATTACCGGTCAGGATAAATTCCATCAGGTGATGAGCGGCATCGATGCCGCGCTGGACGCCGGTTTTCGCCAGGTCAAAGTCAATAGTGTGCTGATGCGTGATCTCAACAGCCGTAATCTGGCGACGTTCCTCGACTGGATCCGCACCCGCCCGATCCAGCTGCGTTTTATCGAACTGATGGAAACCGGCGACGGCGGCACGCTGTTCCGCGATCAGCACGTTTCCGGCATGGTGATCCGCGATCAACTGATCGCCCAGGGCTGGCAGCGCCGCGAAAGTGGACGCAGTGACGGGCCGGCGCAGGTCTTTTACCATCCCGATTATGTCGGCGAGATTGGCCTGATCATGCCTTACGCCAAAGATTTCTGTGCCAGCTGCAACCGTCTGCGCGTCTCAGCGCACGGTAATCTGCACCTGTGCCTGTTTGGTGACGGCGGCGTACCGCTGCGCGACCTGCTGGCGTCCGATGAGCAGCAGGCCGAACTACAGGCGCGCATTGCCAGCAGCCTGGGGCAGAAAAAGCAGACCCACTTCCTGCATCAGGGCAACACCGGCATCACACAGAATCTCTCTTACATTGGCGGCTAATTTCAGGAGGAAGTATGGGTAAACCAGCCAGCGAATTTCAGGCATTGCAGATGGCGGTGATGACGGTGTCAGATCGTCGCGATGCCAGCAACGATACCTCCGGCGACTACCTGCGCGAGGCGGCAGCAGAAGCGGGCCATGAGGTGGTTGATCACGCCATCGTGCCGGATAATCTCTACCGCATCCGCGCCACCGTGTCGCGCTGGATCGCCAGTGAAGATGTACAGGTGGTGATTATTAATGGCGGCACCGGCTTTAACCTGAAAAACAGCACGCCGGAAGCCCTGCTGCCACTGTTTGATCGCGAGATTGACGGCTTTGGCGAACTGTTCCGGATGGTCTCCTATGAAGAGATTGGCGGTTCAACATTGCAGTCGCGCGCCGTTGCCGGTCTGGCTAACGGGACGCTGATTCTGGCTGTGCCGGGATCAACCAGCGCCTGCCGTACTGCCTGGGAGCGGATTATTGCTGACCAGCTTGATGCGCGCACCGCGCCCTGTAATTTTGTCTCACATCTGAAGAAACGGTAAGAACGGTAAGTATGTCTCAACTCACACACATTAACGCCGCTGGCGAAGCGCACATGGTGGATGTCTCCGCCAAAGCTGAAACCGTGCGAGAAGCGCGGGCAGAAGTGCTGGTGCTGATGCAGCCTGAAACGCTGCAGATGATTATGGAAGGCAGCCACCACAAAGGGGATGTCTTTGCCACGGCGCGCATCGCCGGGATTCAGGCAGCAAAACGCACCTGGGAGCTGATTCCGCTCTGTCATCCGCTGATGCTGAGCAAAGTGGAAGTGAATCTGGAAGCGGAACCGGATCATAATCGGGTTCGCATTACCACGCTCTGTCGCCTCACCGGCAAAACCGGCGTCGAGATGGAAGCGCTGACGGCCGCCTCGGTTGCCGCCCTCACCATCTACGACATGTGCAAAGCGGTACAGAAAGATATCGTCATCGATCAGTTGCGTTTAATCAGCAAGAGCGGCGGTAAAAGCGGCGATTTCCAGGCGGTCGCGCATGATTAAGGTGCTGTTTTTTGCCCAGGTGCGTGAGCTGACCGGCACGGCATCACTTGAGGTCGGTGCTGATTACCCGGATGTGGCCACGCTGCGTAGTGCGCTGGCCGACCGCAACGATCGCTGGGCGCTGGCGCTGGAGTCAGGCAAACTGCTGGCGGCGGTCAATCAGACGCTGGTGCCGATGACGCATCCGCTGCACGCCGGGGATGAAGTCGCCTTTTTCCCGCCCGTGACCGGAGGCTGAGATGGAAACGCAGATTCGCGTTGGCCCTGCACCCTTTGATATGGCGGAAGCGTATCGCTGGCTGGCGGCCTGTGATGAAGATGGTGCGGTGGTAACCTTTACCGGCAAAGTCCGCAACCACAATCTGGGTGATAACGTGGCGGCGTTGACGCTGGAGCACTATCCCGGCATGACCGAAAAAGCGCTGCAGGAGATTGTGGATGCGGCGCGCGAACGCTGGCCACTGCAACGGGTTACCGTGATTCATCGCGTCGGCGAACTGTTTCCCGGCGATGAAATCGTGCTGGTGGGTGTGACCAGTGCGCATCGCAGCAGCGCCTTTTCTGCCGCAGAGTTCATCATGGATTACCTGAAAACCCGCGCCCCCTTCTGGAAGCGTGAAGCGACTGAGCAGGGCGATCGCTGGGTGGACGCCCGCGACAGCGATCAGCAGGCAGCTCAGCGCTGGGACTAAGGCGGCGTTAATGGCTCAGCGGGCCAGACCCTTTTCGCCCGCTGAGTCTCCTCTGTGTATCCACACGCCACTGCCAGAAAACACGCTTATCACGTCGCTTAAGGCTGCTTTAGCTGCTCCGCCGGGCCAAAGCCGGTCTGGCCGTGGCTGTGTTCACCACCGCCAGTGGTGCGCTTCAGCTGAATAACCTGACCCTTTTCCCAGGCATTGGCGCCCGGTGCCGCCGGATGCGCTACGATATCCGCTCGTTCGGCACGGATCTGTTTACTGTCGACGTCAAAGCGGCGATCGCGATCCGCCAGCAGTCGCGAATCCATCTGACCATCCTGTGTAAAGCCCATCATCAAGGCCGGAATGCCAATTGGCAGCGTTTTATCACGATCCGTGTGCCAGGTGTGCCAGGTCTTTCCGTAGGTGTTCGCGATGCGTGTCATCAGGGCATGGTCGGCGGCGGCGGGTAAGCCCGGCGCAATCAGCGTGCCCGATTTCACCTCATACTGATGGCTGTGCCACAGTTTCTTCTCTTCCGGCGGCAGGGTCTTAAACAGCCGTTCGCTGATAATGTACTCCACGCCCATCAGCCGTGCGTCGCGCGTATTGCCGTCGTAAATCACCGCCTGCATCACATCGTCGTTCAGTACGGTGACATAGTGGTGCGCCTCCATCTGACCGTTCCTGTCGCCGTTATAAAAATGGAAGCCATCGAGATAGGTGTTAATGGCGTCGATAGGCGGACGTGACTGAATCACGCTGGCACCCGTCTCCAGCACCTTAAGCGAGGAGGAGGTGGGCGCGCCCGGTGACTGCACCTGGGCAGGCGTATTATTGGCGCCGCAGCCGGTTAATAACAGGCTGAAGGCCGCAACAGGCCAGAGTTTAAACATCGTAAGTTCCTTTAACGTTAAAAAAGGTAACCTTAGTTCAGTTCTCGCCTGCCTGCGAAACGCTGGCAATGGTAGACTAGGGCTTTCGTTCATTCTGAGGACAGGCATGTCATCCACCCCGATTCTGCAACGTCTGACACTGGTCGCCGCGCTGGTGCTGGTGGGTTGTAGCAGCAAGAAAACCCCTGAGGCGCCCGTGCGGCAGCCCGAAGATGTCAAAGCGCAGATCCAGCGACTGCTGCCGTCTCACGTCAGTAATAAAGCCGCATGGAGCGACGACATCTACACCACCTTCCGCACGCAGCAGATCGATCCCAGCGCCAGTAATCTCTGCGCAGTCATCGCCGTAGCGGATCAGGAGAGCAACTTCAGCGCGGAGGCCGCCGTACCGGGCCTGCCAAAAATTGCCTGGGGCGAGATCAACCGCCGTGCGGCGCAGGTGCATGTGCCGGCCTTCCTGGTGCGCACCGCACTGCTGATCAAGTCGCCGACCGGGGAAAGTTACGCGGCCCGTCTGGACAAGGTGCGCAGTGAAAAAGATCTCAGCGCTATCTTTGATGACCTGATCGACATGGTGCCGATGGGCCAGACGCTGTTCGGTAATCTCAACCCAATCCACACCGGCGGGCCGATGCAGGTCAGCATTGCGTTTGCCGAAGCACACGCCAAAGGCTACCCGTGGCCGATCGATGGCACCATCCGCCGCGAAGTCTTTACCCGTCACGGCGGAATCTACTTCGGCACTATGCATCTGCTCGGCTACCCGGCTGACTACAGTCAGCCGCTCTACCGCTTTGCCGATTACAATGCGGGCTGGTACGCCAGTCGCAATGCGGCCTTCCAGGCGGCGGTGTCACGCGCCACCGGCATGAAGCTGGCGCTGGATGGGGATCTGATTCTTTATGGATCGGATGCGGCAGGGGGGACTGAACTCGCGGTGCGCACACTGTCGAAGCAGATCGACATGAGCAACAGCGATATTCGCCGCGATCTGGAGAAAGGGGAAAAAGCGTCGTTCAGCGACAGTGAACTCTGGAAACAGGTCTTTACCCTGGCGGACAAAATGGCGGGTCGCAAACTCCCGCGTGAAATGCTGCCGGGCATCAAGCTGGAAAGCCCGAAAATCACCCGTAATCTGACCACGGCGTGGTTTGCGCAGCGTGTTGACAGCCGCTATCAGCAGTGCCTGTCGCGCCGTTAAGCGGCATGTTGTGGCGCAGTTGAGCTGAGCTGTGCCACACTTAGCCTCTGGCATGTCTCCCGGTTGGGAGCGCATCTGTTCATCCGTCTAACAAGAGGTGCATCATGGACCGATATCCAAGAAATGATTCCATCGTTCAATCCGCATCTCGCGGTTTACAAGCCTATATGGCGCAGGTTTATGGCTGGATGACCTGTGGTCTGTTACTGACCGCGTTTGTCTCCTGGTATGCTGCGCGCACGCCTGCAGTGATGGAGATGGTGTTTGCCAATCGCATCACTTTCTTCGGGCTGATTATCGTGCAGCTGGCACTGGTCTTTTTCCTGTCAGGTATGGTGCATCGCCTGAGTGGGGCAGTGGCTACCGGACTGTTTATGCTCTATTCGGCCCTCACCGGCTTGACCATGGCGAGTATCTTCCTGGTTTACACCTACTCCTCCATCGCCAGCACCTTCTTTGTCACGGCAGGGATGTTTGGTGCGATGAGCTTCTACGGCTACACCACCAAACGCGATCTGAGCCGTTTTGGCAGCCTGCTGTTTATGGCGCTGATTGGCATTGTACTGGCGTCGCTGGTGAACTTCTGGCTGAAAAGCCCGGCGCTGATGTGGGCGATTACCTATATCGGCGTAGTGGTGTTCGTGGGGTTAACAGCGTATGACACGCAGAAGCTGAAAAATATTGGTGAGCAGATCGATGCCCGCGACACGGAGAACCTGCGTCGCTACTCGATTATGGGTGCACTGACGCTCTATCTCGACTTCATCAACCTGTTCCTGATGCTGCTGCGGATTTTCGGCAACCGCCGTTAAGTCAGTGAGTCATTAGCAGGGAGGCGCATTATCTGCGCCTCCCTTTTTTTACGACTTCTGCAATTTCTGTTCGTTCTTCTGACGCAGATGCTTCGCCCGACTCTCCAGCCCCAGATAGAGCACCAGCGCTAACAGCAGCGGCAGGATAAAGTAGAGCACGCGATACGCCAGCAGGCCCGCAATAATGGTGCCATGCGAGACGTGCTGACCGCTGAGCAGCGCCAGGAAAACCGCTTCCAGCACGCCAATACCCGCCGGAATATGCACGATTACGCCCGCGATACTGCTGATCAGCAGCACGCCCAGCACCATCGGATAGCCTGTGTCACGTCCCAGCAGCAGCCAGATAATCGCGCCCATCACCATCCAGTTGGCGCAGGACACTGCGAACTGCAGCAGCGCCATGCGCAGCGAAGGCAGCTGCAGCGTCTGGCCTTTTACCGTCCAGCGCCGCTGCTTTGAGAAAGCGCAGGCCCAGAGATAAACCGCCACCAGTACCAGCAGAACCCCGCCAATCAACCGCAGTGTGGTCTCGCCGATAAACCAGCCGCTGGGGATCGAGACCATGCCGGCACTGAACACCACGCCCGCCAGCAGAATATAGCCCAGCCAGTTGGTCGCGATGCTCAGGGAGAAGATGCGGGTGATGGTGCCGCTATCGAGACCGAGTCTGGAGTAAAGCCGGTAGCGCATCGCCACACCGCCGACCCAGGTGCTCAGCGTCAGGTTAAAGGCATAACAGATAAACGACACCAGCATCACCTGACGCTTCGCCAGTTTGTGGCCGCAGTAGGCGCGGCCAATCAGGTCATAGCAGCCATACACCAGGTAACTCAGCACCACCAGTCCGGCGGCGGTCAGCACCACAAAACGGTTGTAATTAACGATGACGTTATAAACATCTTCCCAGTTCACTTTGCGGGCATAAACCACCAGCAAAACCACCACCGCGATGAAAAACAGTACGGTGAGGATTTTTTTCGCCAGTTGCCAGCGTGGATGTTTTTTTGCCATCAGGATTTTGCTCCCGGATTATCAGCTTCAACGCGATCCTGCGTTTCCATTTCAGGTTGTACCGGCGGACTCACCTGAGCCAGCAAGGGCGTATGCGCCGGAAGCCAGCCCGCGATGGCCGGGAAATGGCGCAGGAAGTGAAACACCACCACGCTTTTACTCAGTTGCCACCAGTTTCGCGGTGGCAGGTGCTCCTCCTGGACGCGCTTGCAATCGTTGGCCAGCAGCGCTTCGAGGTTGTCACGCAGCGTCTGATTAAAGGGATGATCGTGAATGATCAGGTTGGCTTCCAGGTTTAAAGAGAGGCTGAGCGGATCGAGATTGCTGGAGCCGACGGTGGCCCAGTGATCGTCTTTTACAGCAATCTTGCCGTGCAGCGGACGACGAATATATTCATACACTTCGACGCCGCCATCGACCAGATAGTTATAGAGCAGCTCCGCACCCACTTTTACTATCGGCATATCTGGCTCGCCCTGAACGATCAGGCGTACCCGGACGCCACGCTGTGCGGCATTACGCATCTCACGCAGCAGCCGGTAGCCAGGAAAGAAGTAGGCGTTGGCAATAATGACATCCCGCTTCGCCTCGCGCAGCATCTCAAGATAATGCACTTCGATGTCGTCGCGATGCTCGTCGTTATCGCGATAGATATAGAGCACCTGGGCATCGCCAGGTGTAGCGTTCACTGCCGGACGATGAGAACGCGAGCCCCACCAGCGGCGGGTAGGCTGCTCGCTGCCAATCGCCTGTTGCAGATAGCGGGCAATATCGGCCACAACCGGGCCTTTGACCTGCACTGAGTAATCCTGTTTTGCCTCCGGGCCATAATCGGTGTTGTGTTCAGCCGAAAAGTTGATGCCGCCCACAAAGGCGACGACATCATCCACCACCACGGTTTTGCGGTGCAGACGGCGGAATACGTTGGTGCGCATCCCCATCACCAGCGGACGGGGATCGTAATAGATGAAACGTACGCCCGCGCTGGTCAGGCTGTTCACAAATTTATCTGAGAGTTCAGCGGAGCCATAACCATCGACCATCACTTCAACCCGCACGCCGCGCTGTGCCGCAGCCAGCAGCTCACGGTGCAGAGCGTTGCCTACCTCATCCTCAAACAGAATAAAGGTTTCAATTAATACCGTGCGTTCTGCCCGCTGAATCGCGCCAAAGACGCGCGGGAAAAACGCTTCGCCATTTTCCAGCAACAGCAGCCGGTTGCCTTCCTGCCAGCTAAAATTCATAGGTGGATCTCCACGGCCAGCGGTGCATGGTCCGACAGATGTGACCAGGGTTTACGTGGCAGCGCCCACGGATGACTGACCGTGGCGTTGCGCACATAGATGCGGTCAAGTCGCAGGATCGGGAAGCGTGCCGGAAAGGTCCGCGCCGGGCGTCCGGTTTTCATGCTGAATACCTCTTTCAAACCCGCACCCTGTTTTAAGATTGAGTTAGCGCGTCGCTGCCAGTCGTTAAAATCACCCGCCACGACGACCGGTGCGTCGGGCGGCAGCGAGTTAACCATTTCACATATTTTCTTCATCTGCGCGTGACGATGCGCCTCTTTCAGGCCCAGATGTACGCAGATGACATGCAGCGTGCCGTGCGGTTCCGGCAGGGCAATCTGGCAATGCAGCATGCCGCGATTTTCACTGCCTGCTACCGAGATATCCCGGTTTTCATATTCGGTGATGGGGAAGCGTGACAGCACCGCATTGCCATGATGTCCCTCCGGATAGACCGCATTTCGCCCATAGGCGAAATCGTTCCATATGGTGTCGGCCAGAAACTCATAATGCGGAGAATCGGGCCACGCCTCATGATTAAGGGCGTGGATAGCATGCGTGCCCATTACCTCTTGGAGAAAGACCACATCCGCCTCTGTTGCGCGAACGGCGTCGCGTAATTCGGGCAGGATGAATCGGCGATTAAACGGGGCGAAACCCTTGTGTGTATTGATCGTCAGGACTTTTATTGAAAATCCTTGCGTGTTTTGTGGCATACTCGCGACGCACTCCTTTTCATCATCATCAGAATCAAAGTGTAGTCTTTGTCACAAATGGGTGGTGAAAGAGGGCAATAATTAGGGCGTTATCCGAAAATTGTTTTACATTGAGGAAATCGTTTCCGGCTTCTGCCGGTAGCACTTGGGCGACCTGTTGGGTCTGCCAGGAGAACTGAATGAAATGGTCTAATCGTATTCAAATCATCACGGGTCAAACGTTATTGCATATTGCTATGCATTTACTGGTGATCGCTGCGCTGATCTGGGGCTGGAAGCACAAGGCTCTGGTTGATGTCTGCAGTACGCTGGTGGCGATGTATGCACTGGTTTTTGTTGCCATGCTGGTAACACAGCGCATCCCACGTTTACGTACTCTCGGCGATTATCTTGAAGAAGCGACCACCACTTACTACTTTGGCGCTGCCATGATGACACTGTTCCTGGTGTCGCGAATTTACCACAACAACCTGCTGCTGGCCTGTCTCGGCGTAGTGATGTTGCTGGGTCCGGCGCTGGTCTCGCTGCTGGCGAAAGAGCCGCCGCGGCGAATCGAAAACAAACGTAGTTAAGTTGAAGGCCACCGGAAGGTGGCCTTCCTGTTTTCAGGCTATTAAGTTGTGTCAGTAAATGTGAGCTATCTCGCACACTGTCTATAAAGCTGATACACTCGCTCGCTTACGCATCGTAGTTTGTGCCCTTTTCACGCGTCAGCCCCAGCTGGCGTCATTATCCCTCTGAAAACTACACCGTGAATCACGGCCAGAGCGGACCGGAGTAAATCACGTAATGTCTTTTGACTCTCTCGGCCTGAGTGCCGATATTTTGCGCGCGGTCGCCGAACAAGGCTACAGCGAACCTACACCTATCCAGCGCCAGGCGATTCCTGTGGTGCTGGCTGGCCGCGATCTGCTGGCGAGTGCCCAGACCGGCACCGGCAAAACGGCCGGCTTTACTTTACCCCTGTTACAGAAACTCTCAGCCACTGCCACGCCAATCCGCGGTCGTCGCCCGGTGCGCGCCCTGATCCTGACCCCAACCCGTGAACTCGCGGCGCAGGTCGGTGAAAACGTCAGCGACTACAGCAAGTATCTTTCGCTGCGTTCGATGGTGGTGTTTGGTGGTGTCAGCATCAATCCCCAGATGGTCAAGCTGCGTGGCGGCGTTGATATTCTGGTCGCAACACCAGGTCGCCTGCTGGATCTGGCGCAACAGAATGCCGTTGACCTGTCACAGGTCGAAGTTCTGGTGCTGGATGAAGCGGACCGCATGCTGGATATGGGCTTTATCCATGATATCCGTCGTGTGCTGGCGCGCCTGCCGGCGAAACGTCAGAACCTGCTGTTCTCTGCCACCTTCTCTGATGAGATTAAAGGTCTGGCTGAGAAACTGCTGACCAATCCGGAAATGATTGAAGTGGCTCGCCGCAATACCGCCTCTGAGCAGGTTGCGCAGCAGGTCGCTTTCGTTGATAAGAAGCGCAAGCGTGAACTGTTGTCGCAGCTGATTGGCGAAGGTAACTGGCAGCAGGTGCTGGTCTTCACCCGTACCAAACACGGCGCGAACCACCTTGCCGAGCAACTGGGCAAAGATGGCATCAGTGCTGCAGCCATTCATGGCAACAAGAGCCAGGGTGCACGTACCCGTGCGCTGGCCGACTTTAAGTCAGGCGGCATTCGCGTGCTGGTTGCGACCGATATCGCGGCCCGTGGCCTGGATATTGAAGAGCTGCCACACGTCGTGAACTACGAGCTGCCTAACGTCGCCGAAGATTATGTTCACCGTATTGGCCGTACAGGTCGTGCAGCCGCGACCGGTGTCGCACTGTCGCTGGTCTGCGTCGATGAGCATAAACTGCTGCGTGATATTGAGCGTCTGCTGAAGCGTGAAATCCCGCGTCTGGCCGTTGAAGGTTATGAACCCGATCCGAGCATCAAAGCGGAGCCGATCATTAATGGTCGTCAGCAGCAGTCTCGCGGCGGTGCAGGTGGCGGCGGCCGGGGTCGTGGTCAGGGCGGACAGGGTGCAGGCGCATCGCGTTCATCTTCATCCGGCGACAAGCGTCCTCAGGCGCGTCGTCAGAGCCAGGCCGCGCCTCAGGGCGATAAGCCCGCGTCGCGTCCACGTCGTCCGGCAGCCGCGAAGCGTACCGGTAACGTCTGAGTATGAGGGTTTTACTGGCGCCGATGGAGGGCGTGCTGGATTCACTGGTGCGCCAGCTGTTATCGGAAGTGAACGACTACGATCTCTGCATCACTGAGTTTTTGCGCGTGGTCGATCAACTGCTGCCGGTAAAATCTTTCTACCGTCTCTGCCCCGAACTGCATAACGCCAGCCGCACGCCTTCAGGCACGCGGGTGCGTATGCAGCTGCTGGGGCAGCATCCCGAATGGTTAGCCGAGAACGCCGCACGCGCGGTGGAGCTGGGTTCCTGGGGTGTTGATCTCAACTGTGGGTGTCCCTCTAAACTGGTCAACGGCAGCGGAGGCGGCGCGACCCTTCTTAAAGATCCCGATCTGATTTATCGCGGCGCGAAAGCGATGCGTGAAGCCGTCCCTGCGGATTTACCGGTAACGGTAAAAGTGCGGCTCGGCTGGGATTCCAGTGCCCGCAGTCTGGAGATTGCCGATGCGGTTCAGCAGGCGGGAGCCAGCGAGCTGACGGTGCATGGGCGGACCAAAGAAGAAGGCTATCGCGCAGAGGCGATCAACTGGCAGGCAATTGGCGAGATTCGTCTGCGGCTGCGCATTCCGGTGATTGCCAACGGCGAGATCTGGGACTGGCAAAGCGCGCAAAATTGTATGGCAGTGACGGGCTGCAGTGCGGTAATGATTGGCCGTGGTGCACTGAACATCCCCAACCTGAGCCGGGTGGTGAAATACAACGAACCACCGATGTCCTGGACGGATGTGGTGCGGTTACTGCAGAAGTACAGCCGGCTGGAGAAGCAGGGCGATACCGGCCTCTATCACGTGGCGCGTATCAAACAGTGGCTGGGTTATCTGCGCAAAGCCTATGGCGAAGCCGATGGCTTATTCAGTGAAATCCGCGCGTTAAAAAACTCCGGCGATATTGCGCAGGCAATCGATCGTCACGCGATTGTTCACGGTTTGTGATAAAAAATCAGGCGACCCCTTCGCGACCTGACGGTATAGTGGGCAAAATTTCCTATACCACTAGCCTGCTATGTCTGACACCGCTGTACTGAGCAACAGCCAGCTCAACAAACGAATCCTCTCCGTTATTATCTTCACTTTCTTCTGTTATCTCTCCGTCGGACTGCCGCTGGCCGTACTGCCGGGCTTTGTCAAAAATCATCTTGGCTTCAGCTCCTTTATTGCCGGACTGATTATCAGCATTCAATATTTTGCGACGCTGCTCAGTCGTCCGCAGTCGGGCCGTCTGGCCGATCGGCTGGGGCCAAAACGGGTGGTGATGCTGGGACTGCTCTGCTGCGGCATGAGCGGGGTGCTGACTATCGTGGCCGCAATGCTGAGCAGCTGGCCGTGGCTGAGTCTGGCGCTGCTGGCTATCGGGCGACTGTTTCTCGGGGTAGGCGAAAGCTTCAGCAGCACGGGCTCTACGCTGTGGGGCATGAATATCGTCGGGCCGTTGCAGACCGCGCGCGTCATCTCCTGGAACGGTGTCGCCACGTATCTGGCGATGGCTGTGGGTGCACCGCTGGGTGTGCTGCTCAACAATCAATTTGGCATGAGTGGATTTGCCGGACTGATTGCGCTGATGGGCGTCGCCGGTTATCTGATGGCCAGCCGCAAACCGTCGGTCACCGTCAGCGTCGGCGAGCGCATTCCGTTTCACCGCGTCTTCTCCCGCGTCTGGCTTTATGGTCTGGCGCTGGGCTTCGGCACGATCGGTTTTGGCGTCATCGCGACCTTTATTACCCTCTATTTTGCCAGTCGTGACTGGCAGGGCGCAGCCTATGCGCTAACGCTGTTCAGCCTGGGTTTTGTGCTGGTGCGGCTGGGGTTTGGTCGCTTTATTACCCGCTTTGGTGGATTGCGTGTGTCGCTATTCTCTTTTCTGCTGGAGTGTCTGGGACTGCTGATTATCTGGCAGGCGGATAGCGCCTGGCTGGTGGGCGTGGGCGCATTCCTGACCGGCAGCGGTTTTTCGCTGGTCTTTCCGGCGCTGGGTGTTGAGGCGGTAAAAAGGGTTGAGCGTCAGGATCAGGGCTCGGCGCTGGGAACCTATTCCGCTTTCCTCGATCTTGGGCTGGGTTTAACCGGCCCGGTGGCGGGACTGTTTATCGGACACTGGGGAATGCAGTCGGTTTATCTGGCTGCTGCGATGATGGTGCTGGGCGCATTACTGATTACGCTGCGGCTCTATGGGCAACAACGGCTCAGCGCCTGATTATGGTCAGCATTGGCTCACCCCCTGACTGGTGGTGAGCCAGAGATGCATCAGAAATGGGTAAACAGCCAGTAGAGCAGGGCGGAAAGCAGAATAGAAACCGGCAGTGTTAATATCCAGGCGACAGCCAGATTACGCAAGGTTGAAAACTGCAGACCTGAGCGGTTGGCCGCCATGGTGCCTGCCACGCCAGACGACAGCACATGTGTAGTCGACACCGGCAGGCCAAAGCCATCCGCTGCGCCTATCGTCATCATCGCCACCAGTTCGGCGCTGGCACCCTGCGCATAGCTCAGGTGCGTTTTCCCAATTCGTTCTCCCACTGTCACCACAATTCTGCGCCAGCCCACCATGGTGCCAAGACCCAGCGCAATCGCCACCACCACTTTCACCCACATCGGGATAAAGCGGGTGGCGCTGTCGAGTTCCGCTTTCACCGCCTTAAGGTTGCGTTCCGTCTCCTGTGGCATTGCAACTTTCGTGTTTTGCAGATGCTTAATCGACTCTGAGGCCAGATACATCTGGTTGCGGGTGTTGGTCACCGCCTGAGCAGGAATATTGTCCATGGAGCCGTAACGGCGAATCTGATCGCCTACCTCGTTCAGCGTCCTCGCCAGCGCCGGCAACACATCGGCATTCATCTGGTTACTGCCGACAAAGCCGGTCAGCACGTCGCGGGCCGCCGGCGGGTTCGCCGTCGCCGGTTGCAGCTGCAACAGCTGATGCGCGGTCACTTCAGTCAGCGCGGCTACGCGTGGGATCTGATCGGCAGGCAGCGATCGGTTGAGGGCGTAGGCGATCGGCATGGTACCGACCAGGATCAGCATAATCAGCCCCATCCCTTTCTGCCCATCGTTGGAGCCGTGCGCAAATGAGACGCCGGTACAGGTCAGGATTAGCAGGCCACGAATCCAGACCGGTGGTGGTTGATCGCTTTTTGGCGCCTGATAAAGCTGCCGATTGCGGATAAAGATCTTCATTACCCAGAGCAACAGCCCGGCGCAGACAAAGCCGACCACCGGTGACAGTAGCAGAGCGTAGCCCACCTTCAGCGCCTGATCCCAGTCTACGCCGCTCACACCGCTGCGCCCGTGCAGCATGGCGTTGGCAACCCCGACGCCAATAATCGAGCCAATCAGGGTATGCGACGACGACGACGGCAGGCCGAAATACCAGGTGCCGAGATTCCAGATAATGGCGGAGAAAAGCAACGCATAGACCATGGCGAAGCCGTTGCCGCTGCTGGCCTGCAGGATCAGCTCGACCGGCAGCAGCGAGATAATGCCAAATGCAACCACGCCGCTGGAGAGCAGCACGCCCATAAAGTTACAGAAACCGGACCAGACCACCGCGACGCCGGGCGTGAGCGAGTGAGTGTAAATCACTGTAGCAACTGCATTGGCGGTATCGTGGAAACCGTTGACGAACTCAAAGCCGAGCGCAATCAGCAACGCCAGTCCCAGCAGAAAGAACGGCAGATAGCTGGTGACCGGCATATTGGTCTGTTCGACGTCATTGACCAGGTTGAGTCCGGCGAAGGCCAGTCCGGCGACCAGCAGAATAAAAAATAGCGGCTTGCTGAAGCGACTGCCCTTGCCGTTGAAATCGGGCCGTCCCTGGGCTGATGAGGAGGAGAGACTGTTTTCGCTCATGGTGTACCTCATATGGCTGATGCCGGATGCTGATATGCATCGGGTTAACGGAGTGTGATACGCGCTTTATATGACAGATTAATGATGGTCACGTGGGGAAGGAGAGGAGAAATATTCGTCAATTTGCCTTTATGCAGGCAATAAAAAAGCCAGCGACAGGCGCTGGCTTCAGAAGGCAGAGTGACAATTACGAGCTGGTATTTGCCGCTGCTGCTGGCGCTGCAGGTGTTACCGGCGCGGCAGGTGCAGCTGGCTCAGTGGCTGGCTGCTGCGGCTGCTGCGGCTGAGTAGCATCGCTGCTTGCACCCTGTGGCGTTACCGGCGTCATTGGCTCTTCCTGAGGAGCAGCCTGTGAATTTTCGGGTACCGGAACAGGCGCAGTCTGGACATTGTTTTCCACACCATTCACTTTTACTGGCATACCGGTACGGCTCTGAATCGCGGCATTAACCTGATCCTGATTCACGCTGGCATCAACCACAATTTTGCTCACGGCCTGAGTCAGGGTAATCGGCACCAGCTCACGTGAGTTGAACTGCTCTTCAGTGGTCGACAGTGGGTTATGCACTTCCACATAACGTGAACCGTCCGGCTCTACAGTCGCTTTCACGGGCTGATCAACGAACTGTACGCGTGTGCCAACCGGCACATTCTGATACAGCCATTTGATATCGTCAGCACGCAGACGCACACAGCCATGGCTCACGCGCAGGCCGATGCCGAAGTTGGCGTTGGTGCCGTGAATCGCATAGAGACGACCAATGTAAAGCGCGTAAAGGCCCATTGGGTTATCCGGGCCTGCCGGGAACACCGCTGGCAGCGTTTCGCCGCGAGCCGCGTAGTCCGCATGCATACCTTTGGTTGGCGTCCAGGTCGGGCCATCTTTCTTACGTTCTACCGCGGTAGTCCAGCTGATCGGCGTATCTTTACCCAGTTCACCGATACCAATTGGCAGAACCACGACGGTTTTGCTGCCCTTCGGGTAGTAGTAAAGACGCATCTCCGCGCTGTTAATCACAATGCCTTCACGCGGTGCGTCAGGCAGGATCAGCTGCTGTGGGATGATCATTTTGCTGCCAGCCTTTGGCAGATAAACGTCAACGCCCGGATTGGCTTCCAGCATATTGCTGAGGCCCATCTGGTACTGTGCCGCAAAAGCTTCCAGCGGCAGTTTGCTGTCTTCAGGAACAGTAATTTCGATATTTTCCCCGATCAGACGGCTGTTGGCCGGCGGCAACGGGTAAACCACAGCAAAGGCTGACTGGCTGAACGCCGCCAGAGCCAGTGCGATTGAAGCGAAAGCGCGAATGATTTTCATATTTTACAATTCTTTATCGCCATATTTCAGGCTGTTCAGTGTGTCGAATTCATGCTGGCCAATGTGACCTGCTGCGCATTATATGTTCATTAAACTGACGTTGTGAATCGGGATTTTAACCTCCCTGCAATACTTTACGTAATTTCAGCGCGGATGTTAGCGCATTTCCGTGAATCAGGAGGGTAAAAATGGGGCTTTCCGGGGTTACCACCGATTAAGGTTGCCACTGCGTCTGTTCGCCACTGAGTTTGCGGTTCAGGAAAAAGGCGGCACTGATCAACGCCAGATGTGTCAGCGCCTGCGGTGTATTCCCCAGCGCATGGCCGTGACTGTCAAACTCCTCGGCATAAAGGCCCAGCGGATTGGCGTAGCTCAGCAACTTCTCGAATTCAAAATGCGCCTCCTGAATCCGCCCTGCGCGTGCCAGACATTCGACATACCAGAAAGAGCAGGCGCCAAACGAGCCTTCCGATCCTTTAAGACCGTCGGCGGGCGTCTCATGCGTATTGTAACGCCTCACCATACCATCACTGACCAGGTTGGCTTTGATCGCATCCAGTGTGGCAATCCAGTCCGGATCGGTGGCACCAACAAAGCGTACCAGCGGCATCAGCAGCATGGAGGCGTCAAGGTATTCGCCATGCCGGGTCGAAGAGAAGTGACCGCGTTCGCTGTTCCAGAAGTTCGCCCAGATATCTTCGCGGATCTCACGGCGTGCCCGATCCCAGCGCTCGTAAGGCATCGGCAGGGATCGCTTCATGCCGAGACGCAGCGCACGATCCATCGCTACCCAGCACATCAGACGTGAATGCAGGAAATGCTCCGGTTCGCCGCGCATCTCCCAGATACCGGCATCGGGCTGATCCCAGTTATCGCTTAGCCAGTCGATCATTTTGACCACATGTTGCCAGCCGCGCTGAGAGATCGCCTCGCCATATTTGTTGGCCAGATAGACCGCATCCATCAGTTCGCCATAGATATCGAGTTGCGTCTGCTGCCAGGCATCATTGCCGATGCGCACCGGTCGGGAGTCGGCATAGCCGGAGAGATTCAGTAATTCCATCTCATGCAACTCAGTGCCGCTGTCGAGACGGTACATCACCTGCAGGCGCATCTCATCATGATGGCTGTTTTCAACGCAGCGACCCACCCAGTGAGTAAAGTGTTTAGCTTCATCGATATAACCCAGCCGCATCAGCGCATACATGCTGAAGGACGCGTCGCGGATCCAGGAGGCGCGATAGTCCCAGTTGCGTTCGCCACCCAGTTCTTCAGGCAGACCAAACGTTGCCGCCGCCGCAATGGAGCCGTGCTGATACGAAGTCAGGAGCTTCAGGACCAGCGCCGAACGCTGCACCATTTCACGCCAGCGTCCCTGATAGGTGCTGTGGCTGCTCCAGTGTCGCCAGTAATTCAGTGTCTCTTCAAAGCAGTGTTCAGTGGCCAGCGCTTCGATATGCGCATCATCCACGCTGCCAAATTCGAACTGCGCATATTCGCCGGGCTGTAACGTGAAGTGGGCTGTCGCACTCTCATCCTCCAGCGTCATCACCACCGAGGCTGCAAGGCGCAGCGACGGCTGGCCCTCAGCATGAAAGTCGATACAGCCATTATGCGCTTCTGCACGGGTCTGCGCCCGGGCATAGTCGTGGCGGGGCGAACAGCGCATCTGAAAGGTGGCACTGCCGCGGACCATTTTGAGCCGACGGATCAGGCGCGGCATCTTATCCCTGTCATCACAAATCGGCATGTAGTCGGTGATTTCTGCCACGCCTTCATCATCCAGCCAGCGGGTCTGCAGGATGTTGGTGTCGGGCAGGTAGAGTTGCTGACGTCGTGCATTGGGCCAGTCAGGAGCCAGAGAGAAAAGTCCGGCGTCATCGCTATCGAGCAGGGCGGCAAAGACCGACGGGCTGTCAAGTTCAGGCCAGCAAAGATAATCAATGGTGCCGTCATTGGCGATCAGCGCACAGGTGCGCAAATCGCCAATGACACCGTGGTCTTCAATCTTACGTTTTACCTTACTCATTCTCATCTCCCTGTCAGTGTCCCTGCTAACTATAGCTGAGCTATTCGATGCGGCTTCGGTTGGGCACAGATGGTTAACGTAAGGTTGAATAAGGCAGGGAAGGGAAAGCGCGTAGAACAGGGAAGGTGAAACTGACGACGTGGTCAGCAGGGTGCCCGGGCGCTGATGCGTGTCTGGCGACCCTGCTGACGTTCACTGCCAGTGACGCCTGCTGGCAACGGCGTTGTTTATTTCATTTATTCCTGATCGGCCCGACGGTTATGCCAGCGGCGGATGAACCAGCGCAGCACAAAGGCAAAGATGACCGCGCCCACCAGCCACAGCAGATGTTTCAGATGCTGATCGAGTTTGTGCAGCCACGGCGCGATGATGCCACCCGCGAAATAGCCGAGGGTCACGAAAATCACGGCCCAGATGGCCGCTCCGATAACGTTAAGAATGAAAAATTTCATTGGATTAAGGCGGCTGGCACCGATAATAATCGGGCCAATCAGCCGGAAGCCATACATAAAACGCACGCCAATCACAAACAGGCTGGGACGGCGTTTAATCAGTCGGTTCGCCTTGACTACTTTATCCTGATGCTTTTTAAAGCGGCGCAGGATTCGCGTGCCCCAGCGGCGGCCTACCCAGTAGAGCAACTGATCGCCGACAATGCCGCCACCCATCGCGGCCAGCACCACTCCGACGTAATGCAGCAGCCCCTCATGCGCGGCAACGCCGCCCAGCAATGTAAATGTTTCCCCTTCGGCAATACAGCCAATAAAAAGTGCCAGATAGCCGTACTGTGTAATTAATGCGTTGATATCCAGATGCAAAATGACTCTCCCTGTGCATTGGGTGATGGTTTCTTTCAGTCTATACGCGATTTGGCCTCCCTTCCGCCCGTGCACGATGGAGGGGGTTATTTACGCTGTTTTTTTGTCCGGTCACCACGAAAGTTTTACTGCCGTTTATACTTGAGAAGACGCTGCCCCCAAAGACGCATGCATCACCGGGCGGCCCATCGCATCAGAGGAGTGACTGTATGAACCATGTCTGGGGACTTCTGGCGCATCCGAACCAGGAAATGCGTCATATCAAGCAAGAGAATGAAAGCGTATCGCACCATTACACCCATCATGTTCTGCTGATGGCGGCGATCCCGGTGATCTGCGCCTTTATCGGAACAACTCAGCTGGGCTGGAATCTGGGCGACGGGCAATATGTGCAACTTAATCTGGCGACAGGGATCGGGTTGGGCATTCTGTTCTATCTGATTATTCTGGGTGGCGTGGCGGTAATGGGACGCGTGATTCACTGGATGGCGCGGGATTACCCTCAGCGTCCCGGCGTTCAGCGCTGTACGGTCTTTGCCGGTTACGTCGCTACGCCGCTGTTCCTGAGCGGACTTGTCGCACTCTATCCGCTGGTCTGGCTCTGTGTGCTGGCAGGTGCGCTGGCGCTGCTTTACACCGGCTATCTGCTCTATATCGGCATCCCCCTGTTTCTGAATATCGACCGCGAAGAGAGTCTGCGCTTTTCCGGCTCAACGCTGGCCATCGGCGTGCTGGTATTTGAAGTGTTACTGGCATTAACTGTCGTGCTGTGGGGATATGGACCGCATCTTTTCTGATAGACCTCTGCCGCCGCTCTGGCGGCAGTTCTCTTTTTACGCCCGGAAACAATCTCACCAGGAAATTTCTTAACCTTACGGGTATGATACCGCTGCCAGCCCGCGCTGCGAGTTTACTGAGGCGGGCGGCCTGTGTCGGTCTGACACAGTACATCTTCATAACCGGGTTTTTTTCTACGATGCCTGCAAAAATTCGTTTTACTCTGCTTTCGCTGGCGCTGCTCGTTTCAGGGCAGATTGTTTCACTTCCGGCGCAGGCGACTACCACACTGTCGCAACTTGCGCCTATCGCTCAGCCGCAGATCGCCTCTGGCAGTGCGATGATTGTCGACCTCACCACCAATAAAGTGCTCTTTTCCAGCCATCCCGATCGGGTCAGGCCTATCGCGTCGATCACCAAGCTGATGACGGCGATGGTCGTGCTGGATGCGCATCAGCCGATGAACGAGATGATACCTGTCGATATCAGCCAGACGCCGGAAATGCGTGGTGTCTTCTCACGCGTGAAGCTCAACAGTCAGATCAGCCGCCGTAATATGATGCTGCTGGCACTGATGTCCTCGGAAAACCGTGCTGCTGCCAGTCTCGCGCACGCCTATCCGGGCGGTTATAACGCCTTTATCCGGGCAATGAACGCGAAAGCGCGATCGCTGGGCATGAAACAGACCCGCTATGTCGAGCCGACCGGTTTGTCGACGCAAAACGTCTCAAGTGCACAGGACCTGGTTAAGTTGCTCAAAGCCACACGGGAATATCCGGAGCTGGGCGCGCTTAGCACCACGAAAGAAGAGACGGCGGTTTTTGCTCATCCGAGCTATGCGCTGCCGTTCCGCAACACCAACCATCTGGTCTATAAAAATGACTGGCATATTCAGCTGACCAAAACCGGTTACACGGATGAGGCAGGCCACTGCCTGGTGATGCGTACCATGATTAATAATCGTCCGGTGGCGCTGGTGGTACTGGATGCCTTTGGCAAATATACCCACTTCGCCGACGCTAACCGTCTGCGTAGCTGGATCGAGACCGGTAAAGCGGCACCGGTCCCTGCGGCCGCACTGGCTTATAAAAAACAGAAGTCGGGCCAGGTCGCCAGCAATGGTGCCAGCAGTGCCGGCGTCGAGTAAAAATAGCCGACATGTTGTATTGCGCGACAGGCATTGCCTGCAGGCTGAGCAGGATGCCAGAATAGAATGTGGTCAGAGGCTTCAGGCCCTTTTTTGCCTCTGACCGCCCGGAATCAGCCCCAAAAAATGCCCGTTATTCCTATATTGCCCTCCCTTGCAAAGCCCTACACTACGCGCGACTGGCGAGGGAAGATCGCCTGATTTAAGCTGCCGGAATCTTACTCATATGTTTATACGATCCTTTTTTGCATTGTTAATGCTGGCGCTGGTGGGGTTTGCCCCGGCGCTGGCGCTGGCCGCGGATAATACGGCCACGCCTGCTCAGGAACAGGATGCGCCACCGAAGCTGAATGCTGCGGTGGAACTGCCGAAAATGCAGAAGATCCTCGATAAAATTAAAAGTCAGGTCTCCGTCGATGCCGGCGAAAACAAGCTGACACAGCTGAATGAAATGGCGCTGGAACTCTCTGGCAGTGCCGATACGCTCGGGCAGGCGCTGGTACCCGATCGCCAGCAGGTCGATGCACAGCTGGGTGTACTTGGCCCGGCCCCGAAAGCCGACAGTGGGGTGAAAGAAACCCCGGAAGTGACACGCAAGCGTAACGCGCTTGAGAGCCAGAAAGGCAAACTCGACGACCAAATCAAACAGGCAGAAGGGATTAAAAATGGCGCGCTGATGCTCTCCTCGCAGATTGTTAACCTGCGTCGTGATCAGCTGAAAAGCCAGCTGGCGTTGAACTCCGGCAGCATCCTTGGTGCACGCTTCTGGTCACCGTTGCTCAATAGCCAGGATCTGGATGGTGAGAAGATTGGTGAGTTCCTGCAGGAGTTGCAGGATACCGCGGCACTCTCATGGGAGCCGGGCTGGCGCGTGGGCAGTGTCTTCTGGCTGCTGGCGGCATTGCTGGTGATGACGGTCGGTCGTCGCTACAGTGAAGAGTTTCTGGCCTGGGTCAGCATTAATAAACTGCCGGAAGGAAAACTGCGCCGCAGTTTCCTGGCGGCAGCGGTAGCGCTGACTACGCTGGCGGCTGTTGTCCTCACCTTTAACTTTCTCTCTCTGGCCTTTACCCGCCGGGATGAGGTCTCTGAAAACGTTCAGGACTTTGTTGATCGTCTGGTGCAGCTAAGCGTCTTTTGTGGCCTGATTGCCGGACTGGGGCGCGCATTCCTCTCTACCCGCAGGCCCAGCTGGCGCTTACCGGCTATCTCCAATGAAGTGGCGATGGCATTAAAGCCGTTTCCACCCATCACCGCTGTGCTGGTGTTTATCTTCCAGACGGTCGAGGCGTTTAACTACAGCGTCGGCACCAGTCTGAATACCACCATTTTTGCCAATGGCCTGACGGCACTGTTGATTGGCAGTACTGCACTGGCGATCAGCATGCGCACCAACCGCGTACGCCGTCGCCTGACCCAGGCGGGCACACCGCCGGAAGCACGCTCAACGCTGGTCGGGCTGATTCAGATGGGCCTGACGCTGACCGCGGTTGCCATCCTCGTGTCGCTGCTGATCGGTTACGTTACGCTGGCGCGCTTCCTGAGTTATGAAGTGATCTGGTGCGGTCTGCTGTTTGGTTCGTTCTACTTCCTGAGTCACCTGCTCAAGGATGGTTGTGAGAGTCTCTTTTCGACCAGTAATGCCACCGGTCGACGCATTCAGAGTTCACTTAACATCAATGAGCGTCATTTGCAGCAAACGGCTACGCTGCTGACGGCCATCGGTAAAACCTTCCTGGTGCTGGTGGTGGCGCTGGCGCTGGTCAACGGCACCTTTGCCTCTTCAACGCCGATTGAGCTGCTGCAAAAAGTCATTGAGTTCTGGGGCGGTAAAGGCCTCGAATCCCTGAACATTGTGCCAGCGCATATGGTGAATGCGATAATTTGCCTGATTGTCGGCATCTATGTGCTGCGTTCGGTGCGTCGCTGGCTTGATACCGATTTCCTGCCAAAAACCACCATGGATGTGGGGATGCGGGTGTCGCTGGTGACGCTGTTCAGCAACATCGGTTATGTGCTGATTATTCTGCTGACCCTGTCGATTATGGGGCTGCAGTGGAACAAGCTGGCCTGGATCGTCAGTGCGTTGTCGGTTGGTATCGGTTTTGGCTTACAGGAGATCGTGAAGAACTTTATCTCCGGTCTGATTCTGTTGACCGAGCGGCCAGTGAAAGTCGGCGATCTGGTGAGCATCAGCGGCATTGAAGGGGATATTCGCCGGATTAATGTGCGTGCCACGGAGATTCAGCTGGGCGACAAATCCACCGTGATTGTGCCGAACTCGCAGTTTATCTCGCAGAATGTGCGCAACGCGACAATGGGTAATGCGCAGGGTGTGGTCACCATTACGCTGACCTTCCCGCTAAATATCGATCCGGTAAAGGTGCGCGATATTCTGCTGGAAGTTTATAACGAAAACGAACGTATTCTGGAAACACCTGAGCCATCGGTTTCGTTTAAAGATCTGACCCAGCAAGGGATTGTCCTGAGCGTCACCGGTAATGTTGCCGGTCAGCGGCAGATAGCAGGAGCGAAGAGCGATCTGCTGTTCGATATTCTGACGCGTCTGCGTAAAGAGGGCATTCTGCTCTCCACTCCGCAGACCATGATTATTGAGCGCCGTCAGCAGATAGCAGATGTGGAGCCGGTACCCGAAGAGAAGCTGGTTTAAAAGAACCCGTTTCAGAGGTGAAAGGGCCGACGTCTGTCGGCCTTTTTTATGTCCAAAACACGGGCTTTTAAGCCTGTTTTCTCACTCCCGCTGACTACAACGTTTCCTCACGGCTGGTGCGCTGGCCATCGCTGCTCACCGACCGAATGGCGACAGTACCGTTGACCTGCGGCGGTCTGTTGGCGTCGTAGCGCTGCCAGTTCTCACCCTTGTCCAGGCTGTATTCCAGCGTAATGCCAGGCAATGCCACGTTCATCAACAGAATACCATCAGCAATTTTTGCTCCCGGTACGGGCAGGCGATAATCAATACCCGCTTTATCCAGTTTTGCCAGTTCCCGTTGTCCCAGCAGGTTGGCAAATCGCTGCCAGTCGTTCAGAAGCGCCTTCTGATCAACAAGTTGTGTTTTGCCACCGGTATACTCCTCACCCGGCTGATAGTCCCGCTCCCAGCTGGCGCGGTGCCAGCTGCGTTCTGCGACTGAAAGGAGGCGAGGATAGTTCATGTACTCCATTTGATCGTCAGTGCGCACGGTCTCGCTCCACAGCTGGGCCGAAATACCATAAGCCCCTTTCCAGGGTTTCGCGGATTTGGCGCTGAAAACGTTACCGTCGCGATCTACCGAAGTTTCAGCATTCTGCGGCAGGTTGTCCGGTGCGAAGCCAAAAATTTTTCGCTCATCGTTGAAGCGAGTGCCCCAGTAATAGCCGCGCTCCAGTGGGTTAACTTCATACGGGAAGTCCAGATAGAGGTAGTCAGGGCTGGAGATGACTACGTCGTACCCTTTCTGTGACCAGTCACCGGCGCTGTCAAAACCGCCCCAGTAGAGGGTATCCCAGAAGTTGACTGCGACACGCGGCGTCGCGAACTCTCCGGCATGTTTGACATCTTTCAGGCCATCCTGCCAGGCCTGCATTTTGCCAATACCGTGCCGGTTCACGATTTCGTTCACGGTCAGGGCAAAATAGCTCGGCAGATGGGCCAGATCTTCCACTTTGCCGCTTTTCACCAGTGCCTGACAGGCCTGTGATTTTGCCCATGGCAAATCTTCGCGGCTCAGGTCTTGCAGACCGGTACCCGGTTTTGGACTGTTTTTGTCAGAGTAGCCTGCGCCCAGCCGGATATTCTTCGCTTCATCACCGCCAAAATGCCAGACGCTGAGTGGCTGGCCTGCCTCCTGGTGCATCGCCTTGATTTCACCAATCACTTTGTCCACGAAGCGTTGTGAACTTTCAATGCAGGGGTTGAGATAGCTGGTACGGTCGTAAAACTGCACTGAGGTGGTTTTGGAGTTATCGGTCGGATCGATCAGGCGCCAGGCGTTAGCCTCGTCAGGTTTCCCCTCCTTCATCAGCCGCTGATAGCGCGCTTCCATTGAGATGACCGCCGCCCGGGCATGGGCGGGCATGTCAATTTCCGGGATGACCTGAATGTGGCGCGCCTGCGCATATTTAACAATCTCTATATAGTCAGCGCGACTGAAATAGCCGCTGCCATTGTTATCACTGAAGGGGCCGGAACCCAGTTGCGGCAGCAGACACTTTTGTTCGGAAAGATCATGACAGCGTTTCGCACCCACTTCCGTGAGTTCCGGTAAGCCGGGAATCTCAATCCGCCAGCCTTCATCATCACTGAGGTGGAAATGGAAACGGTTCATCTTCCACGATGCCATCTGATCAAGCTGTCGCATCACCGCCTGTTTACTGTGGAAGTTACGGGCAACGTCAAGGAAGGCACCGCGATAAGCAAAGCGCGGCGCATCATGGGCTTCCAGCGTGGCAATCCGTGGCGCGCCCTCTGAGGGGACCAGTGACAGAATCGACATCAGACCGTAGAACGCACCGGCAGCGTCGTAGCCGACTATGCTCGCACGGCGGGAAGTAATATCGAGGTCGTATGCGCCCGATATCGCTTTTTTGCCGCTAAAGTGACCCGGTTTGACCTGCGTGTTAATAGCGAATCCATCAGGCGATTCTTTGAGGCCAAGCAGTGCCATACGCTGTCTCACTGCCTCAGCGGTTTCACGGCTCAGTCCAGTCAGTGACAAGGTGACGCCAAGGCTGAGATCGGCATCCTGCGAACGAAGTTTAACGTCCAGCGGCGTGGGTGTGATTTGCCCCCGCAATGCTGAGGCTGGCAGGGTGGCGACATCGCTGTTTTTCTCAAACCGGCTGACAGGCTGCATCAGGACGTTATTGTCATCGGCACTGCGTCGCCAGTGGTTATCCAGCGGCAATACAAACTGGCTGGGATCTTCGTAGTCTGTGCTGGCAATAATTTTTGGCGTCGCCTCACCGGAGGTGACATACCAGCGCGGCATCACATCAGTCACGAACAGTTGCCAGTATTCGTTAACGATGGGGATCTGCACTGATTCGCCCGCGCCAATACCCGTGAATTTCTCTGTTGGCTCCAGTCGGGTTAAGTCTCCGACCAGATGCGTCAATCTAAACTGATCGTTATCGACCCGCAGCGTCTGGCGGATGTTGCTCATGTAGATGGCCCAGTTTTTGTCGGTCAGTGCAGGGCCGTTATTGGTCAGCGTGATAATGGCGCGGTTACAGGAGGCAAAGTCGGCGCCTAACGCGGCGCAATCTGTACCGTGCAGTCCCGCCTGGTTGTCTGTTACCTGATAGGTCACGCCAAACTGGCTGATTTGATCAACCACCTTCTGCTCTGACGAGCTGGCGTGGCCTGTGGCGGTAACGCTCAGCAGAGTGAGCGCGATAAGGCTTAACTTGAACATGTTGATTCATCCTTAATGGTGAAAATAGTTCCGAAAGTCCGCAGGGCGTCAGAACAGCGTAAACGGCGCAATAACAATAAATTTGATGTCCTTCTCGTCCTGGAAAATGTTGTTGTATCCGTTGCTGAAGCTGGGCAGGTCGCTGTGATTTTTGTAGCGGGTATAGTGAAGATGGAACTGGGTATCTTTGGCCCGGCCCTGCTGGATTTGATAGATCAGATCAAGGTTCCAGGCCGACTCTCTCAGTCGCTGACTCTGGTTAACGGTGGGGAGCGTGGCGGGTTTTGCATCCCAGCCCCAGACGTAAGATGCGCCGGCTTTCCAGCCCGTCAGCTGCCACGGCGATAAATCGAGCATCGCGCCCGCAAAGATCGCTTTTTCACCATTGGCGTTCCAGTCAGAACGCGAATCCCACCAGATATCCATTCGTCCGTTGGAGGTGGCGTAGCCCGGCGTCATGCGCTGCAGGAAAAAGCCCTGATTCCCTTCAGCTTTAACCCAGCTGCCTTCAAGTCGGAGATCCACCGGGCCGACGGTATAACCGACGGTGATCGCCTGTAACCAGGCCAGGCCATCATAGACATCACGCGGGTTTGCGGCGCCCCCCGAGACTTTGTCGCGTGCGCCATAAAACTGATAGCTGGTGCGCAGTTCGTTACCACCTGGGCTGGCAGACCAGGATGCTTTGGCAAAATATTGATCCATATAATGTGCGGCCTGACCAAATGCACCTTCAAGCACCAGATTATTTTTGAAGTCATATTTCATGCCGAACGAATGCAGGTAGCTGACAGGCGTTTTATTATCAGCCTGCCGGAAATCATATAAATCACGATACCAGGGGGCTTTATATTTATCGGTCCACATCCAGGAGAGTGATAATGCGCCTGCTTGCTGGAAATCATAAAGTGCACCCGTTTCAAATCCGCGATAGGTGCCGGGCAGGAAACTCCAGTGAGGCGCAATCAGTGTCTGTCCGGTTGGCTGGATATAACCCGCGCGTAACCAGTAGTCGTTATGTTTTAATTTCAGTGCGGCTTTATAAACCGATGCGCCACTGCTGTCGCCATTCCATTTTTCATTCCAGCGGGAATGCGATTTACTGAAGCCAATTTCATTGGGTGCGGCGGGACCGCTATTGGAAAGTTCAACGGCGCCAAACACGGCGAGGTCCATGCCAATCCAGTCCCCGGCATAGCCGGACTGATAGTCGAGGTTACTGTTGAGTGAAGTATGGTGTAAATTAGCCTGGTACTCTCCCTGATGCTGACTGGCGGGATCGCTCTCTTTTCGGTCTCGCTGTCGCTGCCAGTAAAAAACATTTCCTGTCAGCGTTGAGTCGTCAACAAATCCGGCAGCATAGGCTGGCGTTGATGACATTGCCGTTACGCCTGCTGACAGCGCTATTATTTCCATCAATGCTAATGTGTAGTTTTTTTTAGACATGGAAGATCCTGCCCTGAGGTAAATTAATATTTGTGGTTTTTTATTTTTGTGTCGTGAATATATTTTTCGCGACGCGAATTATCAATTGTCAGGGTGATTTTTTGTGAGGCGTTGCGCATAACCCAGAGACATAAAATAATGTGGGTTCAATATGGGAGGATGGGTTAATTTTTTATTAAAATATTATTAGCAGACAAGGTAAGGGCAATCGGTAATCAGGGAAAGCAGTCAGGCTGGATTAAGTGATGACTATTTCATTAACTGAATAACCAAATAGTCTGCAGGTTTTATGGGGTCTGCTGGTTCGGCTGTTTTGAACGTCAGCCTGCAGAGAAGGGCAGGCTGACAGATAACAGCGAGTTAAACCTGTTTCACCGCCCAGCCTTTTTGCTTGCTGGTTTTGCCAATGCCGGGATTGAAGCTGTTAGTCGGATCGAGCCGGCGATAGAACGCCGCCAGTTGCGGTTTCGCCTGATAGAGATGCCCAACGTTATGTTCAGCGGGATATTCCGCGCCGCGCGCCTGAAGGATCTCCAGCATCTGCGCTTTCAGCGCGTGCACATCGACCCCTTTTCTGACGATGTAATCCTGATGGAAGACATGACAGAAGAAGTGACCATAGTAGAGGCGATGGCTTAAAGATGCGCGAATCTCATCGGGCAGAGTTTCAAACCAGTCCGCATCGTTGCGACGCAGGGCGATATCCAGCGCCAGAATATCCTCGACCTCATCGGCATGCACCGCGTGGTAGCGCACGGCCGCACCTGCCGCCGCGAAGCGATGCAGAAAGGCGTGCGCACCTTCTTTGCCTTCACACTCAAAGAACTCGCCGCCGCCTTCGCGGAAGTAGTCACGCAGGAACTGACGCGCTTCTGCCACGCCGTCGCCCGACATCTTCAGCATCAGATGATGTTCATATTTATCGCGATACTGCTTCATGCGTTTGGGCAGATGCGCCGGAAACAGTTTACTCAGGCGCTGCAGCAGGCGATCGCTGAAGTGCGGTTTAACGAAGGAGAGCTTGTTCAGCCAGGCATCAATCCGCCCCTTCAGCGTGAAAAACAGCGGCATCTTATCGGTGCCCAGCTTGTCGATCATCAGGAAGGTGTCTTTGCCATAGACTTCCGCAATGTCATAGATGTCGCGGTGCATATATTCGCCCGCCACCGGCAAATGAGTAAAATGCGCCAGCATGTGACGGCGGATATCGTTGAGCACAGCGGGTTCGTTAGTGCCGATGTAAAACACCTGCTGCTGCGGTTCAGTGGGGAAGGTATCAAGTCGCACCGCGAAGACCGCCAGTTTCCCGGCACAGCCGGATGCTTCGAACAGACGACGCGCATCAGCGTTGTAACGCGCTGGCGTATCGGCATCAACTTCACGCACCCGGTCTGCATATTCATGATCGGAAGCGTGACGGCCATCGTGCTGCACATCTTTAGGCTGCCAGCGATCGTCATCCAGTCGCCCCAGAATCTCTTCCGGCGACGTTCCCAGATCGATGCCGAGATGGTTAACCAGCTTCAGTCTTCCCTGTGCATCAATCTGAGCAAACAGGGCCATTTCGCTGTAGGCCGGGCCGCGCTTAATCAGCGATCCGCCGGAATTATTGCAGATGCCGCCCAGCACCGAGGCACCAATACAGGAGGAGCCAATCACCGAGTGAGGCTCGCGCCCCAGCGGCTTCAGCGCTTTTTCCAGCTGATAGAGTGTACTGCCGGGGAACGCCAGCACCTGCTGGCCACTGTCAATCAGCTGAAGCTTATCGAGTCGCAGGGTACTGACGATCACCAGCGGGCGATCGTAATCGTCGCCATGCGGCGTTGACCCTTCGGTCAGGCCGGTATTGGCCGCCTGCATCAGGATGATGACATCCGCATTCACCAGCGTTTGCAGTACCCGCCAGAGCTCCAGCAGCGTACCAGGAAACGCCACGGCCAGCGCGTCACCTTCGCCGGAGCGAAAGCCTTTGCGATAGCGGGCGGTCTGTTCAGGTTCTGTCAGCAGATGAGAGGGGCCGACCAGGCGGCGCAGGTCAGAAAGCAGGGCAGAGGTTTGTGTCATGAGCAATTCCCTTGTCTTATCAGTGCGTCCTAACTGTAGCACGTCAACTGACCACAACGCAGTGTGACCCTGACCGCTACCTGCTATTCTCATCTTGTGGCACACTGCCGCCTGTTAATTCGATATTGCGCAGTTACTTAAGAGAACCCAACCTGATGAAATGGATTTGCTCTGTTAGTCTCGCTGTCTCCCTCGCGATGCAACCCGCTTTAGCTGAGACAGTGCAAGGTAACCACCCGATGACCGAACAGGCGCGGGATGCCTTCGTTAACCAACTGCTTAAAAAAATGACGCTGGACGAGAAAATCGGCCAGCTGCGTTTAATCAGCGTCGGACCTGATAATCCGAAAGAAGTGATTCGCGACATGATTCAGAAGAGTCAGGTTGGCGCGATCTTTAATACTGTGACCCGTCAGGATATCCGCGCGATGCAGGATCAGGCGATGCAGCTCAGCCGCCTGAAAATCCCGCTGTTTTTCGCCTACGACGTTATTCATGGCCAGCGCACCATTTTTCCTATTCCTTTAGCCCTGGCGTCGAGCTGGGATCTGGATGCGGTGAAAGAGGTGGGGCGCGTCTCCGCCTATGAAGCGGCCGACGATGGGCTGAATATGACATGGGCACCGATGGTGGATGTCAGCCGCGAACCGCGCTGGGGTCGTGGTTCCGAAGGTTTCGGTGAGGATACGTATCTCACCAGCGAAATGGGTCGCAGCATGGTGCAGTCGATGCAGGGAAAAAGCGCGGCCGATCGCTACAGCGTAATGACCAGCGTGAAGCATTTCGCACTCTATGGCGCAGTGGAAGGGGGACGCGACTACAACACCGTGGACATGAGTCCGCAGCGTATGTTCCAGGACTATCTGCCGCCCTACAAAGCCTCACTGGATGCGGGCAGCGGCGGCGTGATGGTGGCGCTCAACTCCATCAATGGCGTACCGGCCACGGCAGACAGCTGGCTGCTGAAAGATCTGCTGCGTGATAAGTGGAAATTCAAAGGCATCACCATCAGCGATCACGGTGCGATTAAAGAGCTGATCAAACATGGCGTCGCCAGCGATCCGCAGGAAGCGGTGCGCATCGCTCTGAAGTCGGGCGTCGATATGAGCATGAGCGACGAATATTACAGCAAGTATCTGCCTGCGCTGGTGAAGAGCGGCGACGTTACCATGGCTGAAATTGATGATGCGGCACGGCATGTGCTTAACGTCAAATATGACATGGGCCTGTTTAACGATCCCTACAGCCATTTAGGTCCGAAAGAGAGTGACCCGCAGGATACCAATGCGGAAAGCCGTCTGCATCGGGCTGAAGCGCGCGACGTCGCGCGTAAAAGCATCGTGTTGCTGAAAAACCGTCTGGAAACGCTGCCGCTGAAAAAATCGGGCACCATTGCCCTGATTGGTCCGCTGGCAGACAGTCAGCGCGACATTATGGGCAGCTGGTCTGCGGCGGGCGTGGCGAAGCAATCCGTTTCGCTGCTGCAGGGCATGCGCAATGCCACCGAAGGCAAAGCGACGCTGCTGTATGAGAAGGGCGCGAACGTCACCGACAACAAAGGGATTCAGGACTTCCTGAACCTCTATGAGCAGGCTGTTTCTGTTGATACGCGTTCACCGCAACAGATGATTGATGACGCGGTCGCTAAAGCGAAGCAGGCCGATGTGGTGGTCGCCGCCGTGGGTGAAGCGCAGGGTATGGCGCACGAAGCCTCCAGCCGCAGCGATCTGGTGATCCCGCCGAGCCAGCAGAAGCTGTTAGCCGCGCTCAAAGCTACCGGTAAGCCGCTGGTGATTGTACTGATGAACGGCCGCCCGCTGTCGATAGTGAACGAAGATCGCATGGCTGATGCCGTGCTGGAAACCTGGTTCAGTGGCACCGAAGGTGGCAACGCCATCGTCGATGTGCTGTTCGGTGACTATAACCCATCGGGCAAACTGCCGGTCTCCTTCCCGCGTTCAGTGGGTCAGATTCCGATTTACTACAACCATCTGCCAACTGGCCGGCCTTACAACTTTGCGAAGCCGAACAAGTACACCTCGCACTACTATGATGCGGTTAACGGCCCGCTCTATCCGTTTGGTTACGGCCTGAGCTATACCACGTTCACCGTGTCGCCGGTAAAAATGTCTTCACCGACCATGCCGCGTAATGGCAGCATTGAGGCCAGCGTAACGGTAACTAACAGCGGTAAGCGTGATGGTGCGACGGTGGTCCAGATGTATCTGAACGATCCGGTCGCCTCTATCAGCCGTCCGGTGCAGGAGCTGCGTGGTTTCAAACGCATCATGCTGAAAGCAGGCGAGTCGCAAACCGTGACCTTTAAGATCGACGTCGATGCGCTGAAATTCTGGAACCAGCAGATGCAGCATGTTGCCGAGCCAGGCAAATTCAACGTGATGATTGGACTCGACTCCGTGCGTACTCAGGATGCGCAGTTCAACTACCAATAACCGTCAGCCTTTCCCCTGAATGCAGGGGAAGGTGATGCGGCGCGTCGTTAGCGTCCTGCTATCGCGCGTCGCATCATATCCACTATCAGAGCCGCTATGATTAATCTGCGTGACCGCATTCAGCAGCAGGTCTTCCGCCTTAATGGTCTGTCGATGAATGAATTTGACCTCTCTCAACCGCCAGGCGATCCCGGCCTGTATGGCCCGGACAGCGTGATCTGGCGCGTCCACGGTGATTTCACCTCCATGATGTGCGGCGGGATCAGCGCGCTGCTGTTGCAGATGCTGCATCCAGCGGCGCTGGCGGGCGTCTGGGATCACTCCAATTTCCGCGAAGATATGATGGGCCGCCTGCGGCGCACCAGTCAGTTTATCGCCGTGACCACCTACGGGAATTCGCAGGATGCCCGGACGCTGATTGAGCGGGTGAAACGCATTCATCTGAAAGTCAGCGGCGTCGACAGCGAAGGCAAACCTTATGCCGCCAGCGATCCACATCTGCTGACCTGGGTGCATGTGGCGGAGACCAGCCGTTTTCTGGCGGCCCATCTGCGCTATAAAAATCCGCAGCTCAGCCGCGCCGAACAGGATCAGTACTATCAGGAAGCGGCGCAGATTGCCGAGGCGCTGGGCGCGGAGAAGGTGCCGAAAAGCGTTGTTGATGTGGCGGATTACCTGCAACAGATGCGAGCAGAGCTGCGCTTTGATGAGCGTACCGCCGAAGTGACGCGATTGCTGATGAACGCCCCTGCACCGAGCTGGCAGGCGAAACCAGTGATGAAGATCATGCTGAAATCAGGCTTCGGGCTAATGCCAGCCTGGGCGCAGGCGATGTCCGGTAGAGAAATCGGCCGCTTTGAGCAGGCGATCATTGACCAGAAGATTAATGTCATCGCGTTGGGGTTGAGATGGTCGATTCAGCGCGGAGCGTGGTATCGGGCGATGGTAAGGATGGGGAGAGATCCGCACTGAGGTGACTGGTATCTTTTTTACTCGTTTTTTAAGTAAGTCAGATGGTTAAGTTTTATCAGCATAACGACGCGGGTTCAGTGCTTTAAAAGTAACCCTACAGGCGCTTTTATGGCTTCCCGCAGAACCGAAAATGTCACGCGAGAGCAAGCAGCGTTTCCTGAAGCTATGACCACGAAAAAGCAGGTTATGCTCTGACGTTTATAGTCTGTTCAGGCTTCTGCATGTCTTACACTGATAATCTTTTGTACAGCAGTTTCAACAATTGATCGTTCCGGGCCAGCCATAAAGCTTACAGGCTGAGACAGATTATGGCTGTTTCTCCAGGCCTGGTTTCCAGCAAAGGATAAGTTGGGCATATCCGTGAGCGGTTATAATAAGTATTTTCTTTTGACTAACGACTCTGGGGGAAAAGTGTTTTCTGACAGCAAGAACATTCCGATACTTAATTCTCTGACCGGCTATCAGCTCTCCCGCTTGCATACTTTTGAGTGTGTTGCACGGCGATTATCATTTGCGCTTGCTGCCGAGTAGTTATTCGTTAGCCCAAGCGCGGTGAGCCATCGTATCAGCCAGCTTGAAAAAGAACTGGGTTTCAGCTTGTTTTACAGGCTCCATCGTAAAATAGCTCTCACGCCTGAAGGAGAACGGATGCAATGGGCACTAAAAAATTCTTTTAATCTTTTAAATCAAGAGGTTAATTACATAAGGAATAGCGGGCTTACAGGTGATCTGACTGTTTATTCACATCCGTCTATCGTTCAGTGCCTTCTTCTTCCTCATCTTAATAAGTTTATAGAACAGAATCCTGCCGTTCAGCTGAAGATTCTGACCGGACTTGAAGCCATTAATCTGGCTAATCGGGGAGTAGACCTGGCAATATACTTCGGAAAACCTTCGTTTTCTGAAAGCTATACAGAAGAGATCTTCATGAAAGAAGCCATAACGCCGGTCTGTACTCCGCGGTATGCCAGAAATCATGGTCTTTATAACAATCCCGAAAAACTGTCAGATTGTATCTTTCTGCACGATCGTTTTAACTCAGGTGAAAATGAATGGGCAAATTGGTCAAGTTTTTTTCAGCTGGATATTGATACTGATCTAAAAGGAATATCCTTTGACCGTTCTGATTTGGCTCTGATTGCAGCTTCCCGGCATCTTGGTATTGCGATGGGAAGAATTAATCTTGTCCAGGAATGGACGGAAAGAGGAGAATTAATTTTTCCTTTCCCGGGCATGCTGATGCCCGTAGAGCACTGTTACTTCAACTGCATAATATCCGACAGGCAGTGGCCAAAAATCATGGCTTTTAAGCGATTCCTGAGTTGTCTGCCTGATGTATATTAATATTTTTTTTTAGCCCAGGTGTCGGGGCTATACCAGGAAATAAGATTGCACCTGAAGATTTTTCCATGTTTAAAATAATCGATATGTGACCTGGTTTCGTTCCATGCTATTGCTGTATCGTCGCCAAATCGAAGTATCTCAATACGTTGATTTTTTGCAAGACTAAACCATTTTCTATTTCTCATGATTTCAAAGCTGGCATTGTCACTCAATGTGATGAGAGGCGCACCGTGAGAGTAATTTGTTACCTGAATCATAATGTTATTACCTCCAGTGCAGTTTATATTATAACTTAAAATATCGTAATTCATTCTACTGACTTATTTTTTGAATGCTGTTGATGCGTTTTTACTGTAATAAAAAGCAGGCCAATAATAAGCAGCACTGTGCCAGCAATAAAGTTGGCCTGAACTTTTTCATGCAATATTATTATGCCCGAAAGTATTCCGAAAAAAGGTGTCATAAATGTCAACATTGAAAGTGAGGCTACCTGATAATTTCGCAGCAGGCTGAACCACACAAGATAACTGATTACTGAAACAATTAATGTCTGGAATATCAGGCTTCCATATGCCACTGTACCTGGCTTGAAATGATAACCATCATTAAAGAGCGATATGGTCATTAGAATGATAAATGCACCTGAAAGCTGATACAGCAGGGTCTGTTTGGCTGAGCACACAGAAAGTGGCGTTGTACGTATAACTACGGTAGTGCATCCCCAGGCCAGGCCAGCAAGTAGTCCGCACAAATCGCCATAATTAATGCTGTCAAAGCCAGCATGAGCGACTGTATTGATCATGCTTACCACCAGCCCAAAAAATGCAATCATCACACCAAACCACTGTCGGGCAGTAAGTTTTTCTTCGGCAGAAAAAATATGCAAGCCTACAGCCGAATAGAGTGGAGCAGTATAAAGAAGTACCGCCATATGCGATGCGCTGGAGTAGCGTAGTCCTTCAGAAAGAAAAAAAAATTCCAGCGCAAAGAGGACTCCTGCACAAACGCCTGCGAAGAGTGTTATTTTCTCCATTGAAAATTTTTCTCCTTTAATCTTTGCATAAACGTATATTACTAATGCCGCGAGACCGGATCGCATAGCAATCTGCAGAGTGAGTGAAACCTCTTTTTCGGCAGCCTTGATTGCAACCTGCTGTAGTCCCCATACAAAGCAGATGAGCGTCATGATCATGATCGCTTTGCTGTTTAAAGGTAAACGCATAATATTTTCTTTAACTCCAGGCTATAGGCGATATCAGGCGTGTCCGGATATCATAATTCGTTTGTATGAACGAAAAATTGTGAGTTTTTTATTTTTAGCGCTGATTCAGGATGGTGCGTTATATTTTTAACATCTTTCCGGTATGGATATTCGCGTTTCTTTGTCCGCTTTCGTGTTATTTCATTTTTCCTGCAGTGTTACGGGGGAATAGGGTAATTGTTAATGGTATTATTATTGAAAATATTAGCGTTCAGGATGCGCAGAATGACATTCTGCAATACAGGTCGGGGATTGCAAAACTACTATAATCAGATGTGCCGGATTCAACCTTCCGCTTTGGTTACATGGATTTAGTTCGATAGGGATATTTAACTTTTTTTTGCCTTAAGCTTCAAATGATATATATCATGCTTTACATGATCTGAATTCATCTCAAGGGTAATATCATTTCTTTGAGGATTTCCGAGCTATTTGAAAAAAGGATGCAGTTAGCCACAGCTGATTTTTTATGATTGATATTTGCTCAGTTTCTGCATAGGAACATCAGGCAGTCGGATTTACGCATAGGGCCGGTCATTATCGATGCAAACAGACGCTATTCTTTTAGAAAGCCCTGTATGGTTTTATGATTAGCATGAGGCGATGATCGTCTCATCCTGTGTTAAAACCTTAGTCTTTTTTTAAATCGCATCGCTCTAGAATTTCACACTGTTTATCCGGGTCGTGTAAAAGTGTTTTTGGTACAAGAATCCTTCATCAGCTCCTCGCTCTACATCATCCTGAGATGCACTTTGAGACTATTACCCTTGTCTCATATCGCCGTAGCCAGGATCCTGCTCTATTCTCGGGGAAAATGGATTCCTCCAGGCTTTGTCGAGGCACTATGACGTACAAATCCCTGATTGCTGAAGTCCACAATCAGCAGCGCACACTGACCGCAATTGTCGAACAGGATGAGCGCACCGCCTATTTTTACATCTGGCCCACCGACCTGTTCCGCAGTCAGTATGCTGTGCGCGGCTGCTGGCTGCGAAACCTGCTGCCTGCGCCGGCGCAGGAAGACCGCGAGGCGATGGAGCAAGGCATAGCGCCGCTGCTCAGCGCAGAGTATTGCCGTAATCTGGAAGCGGAACCCGCACTGGACCCGGCCGGTCTGCAGATCCTGTGGGAGCCTTCTGATGATGGTGCAGCACTGTGGTATTACGGCCAGCTGCTGGCTGTCATCCCTGGCTGGAGCCTCTATCAGGAGAAACAGGTGAGTTTCTCCGCAGGCTGCATCAAAAAGAACCGGCTGACGGCCCCACTGGGGTCAGCATCAACCAATGACTACTATGCCCGTGCAGAGCATCAGCGTCAGTTCTGGCGAGAATGGCACGACGGCAGCGAGTGGGATAAGGTCCAGCAGGATCTCATGGCCTGCTATCAGGCTCGTTTCGGTGAGTCGGTGAAATATTACGCGATTGATCAGGGTAGCTGGCCGCCAATGGCAATCTCGCAGCACTGGCATCAGGGCGTCTGGTATTTCCTGACGCTTGGCATGAGTATCCGGCCCATGCCGCAGGTCGATTATCTGTTTGATGAGCTGGCACCGCAGTATCGACGTATCGAACTGGGTATGGCGGTTGACGGTGAAATCATGACGGAAGGCAATGCGGTGCAGATGGCCAGCGCATTGGCGGAATTTGTACATCTGCCCTGGGCGCGTCTCACCTGGCTGGGCGAGGGCCATACGCTGGCGTCAGAAGTGGCACCGGTCGGCTTTGAAAGCTTCCTGTTGGCGAATGAACTGGCAACCGAAAAAGGGCAGTTCACGCTGCCCAAGCGTGATGGCGATCGCCCGACGCTGCTCTGGACAACGCCGATTACTGAAGCGGAGCGGCAGTTCGCGCAGGCCGATGAACACGGCGGCCAGAAGTTACGGGAGTTGTTAACAGCAGACGGTAACGATCACGTTTTCCGTCCACGCCAGCAGGTGGTCGATTCGCCAGAGTAGCTCAGCAATGACGCGCCTGTAGACACTTTCCCCGGCGGCTGTTGGGGAGGTGATAGTCCCGGAGTGAAATTAAATTTCACATAAATCATACATTTCTTAAATATGTGATCCCGCCCATCTCAAGTTCCCCTTAAGCGAGCCGTTAACCCGAATAAGGCAATCGCGCCGTACCAGGGGCAGGGGCATGAAGATGTTCAAAACAACACAATCCCGCTTTACCGCAACAATGATCGCATTCTTTGTTGCGCTTTTACTCGTTACAGTCTGGGTGATTAATCAGTTCGTCGCACCACAGCTCGTCGACAGCGAAAGCCGTCTGGTTCGCTATCAGGTTGATTCACTGGCCTCTGGCATCGTTGAACAGATGAACCGCGTGCAGGCTCAGCAGCGTGCGATTACCGAAGCGGCCTCCGTTATGGACAGCGCGACTATCGACACCCTGTTACCGACGCTGGTAAACCAGTATCAGGACAGCAATGTGTTTGGGGGCGGTATCTGGCCACTGCCAAACCGTCGTGATCCGGCCAAAGAGAAAGACAGCAGCTTCTTTGCCCGTAATGCCAGCAATGAACTGCAGGTCAATACCTACTGGAACTCCGACGCCGCCGACAAATACTGGGAGCAACCCTGGTATAAAGATGGCATGGCTGCTGCAAAAGGGCAGTGTGCCTGGGCTAAAGCCTATCAGGATGCCGCCAGTCCGCAGCCGCGTACTAACTGTGCTATGGCCATCTACAAAAATGGCACGGCCTGGGGTGTTGCCACTATCGACGTCACGCTGGGGTTCTTTAATCAGCTGGCGAAGCAGATGGGTGAAACCATTCATGGCAACGTGCTGATTGTTGAAGCCGACGGCAAAGTCGTGGGTAATGGCGCACTGGTCAATGCCGCACCGAAGCTGGAGAACCTGGCTGACGTGCAGATGCCGATGGCAGCACCGCTTAAAGCGCTGCTGAACGGTGTTGGCAGCCAGCCGCTGGAAACCACCTATGACAGCAGCGAAGGCGAGCAGACCCTGTTCGTTCAGGCGATTCCTGGCAGCCCGTGGTATCTCGCCAGTAGTCTGCCGACCAGCCTGCTGAAAGCGCAGTCGCATAACATGCTGACCCGACTGGGCCTGGTGCAGATTCCTCTGGCGGTAATCCTGCTGCTGGTGTCGCTGGGATTTGTCCGCGCCATGATGAAACGTCTTAACGCGCTGAACAGCAACATTGAAGCGCTCTCGACGGGTGGCGCCGATCTGACCCAGCGTCTGCCAGCCAGCAACAGCCCGGAGTTCAACGCCGTTGCGCAGAGCTTTAACCAGTTCATCAGCTATCTGCAGGGCCTGCTCCAGCAGGTGGGTGACAGCGCGCTGGCGATCACCGCCGCGTCGCGGGAAATTGCCAGCGGCAACGCCAATCTCTCGTCCCGTACTGAAGATCAGGCCAGCTCGATTGTCGAAACGGCTGCGTCGATGGAACAGCTGACCGGCACCGTCCGTCAGAATGCCGACAACGCGACGCATGCTAACCAGCTGGCAGGCGATGCCTCCCAGGTGGCTGCGCGTGGCACCGAAGTGGTCCGTCAGGTGGTCACCACCATGGGTGAGATTCATCACTCGTCCCGTAAAGTGGTCGATATCATCAGCGTAATCGACAGCATCGCATTCCAGACCAATATCCTGGCCCTGAACGCCGCAGTCGAAGCTGCACGTGCCGGTGAACAGGGTCGTGGGTTTGCGGTGGTGGCATCGGAAGTGCGTAACCTGGCACAGCGTTCAGCTAACTCGGCACGAGAGATTAAAAAGTTAATCGAAGAGTCAGTGGCGAACATTGATACCGGCAGCGCGCTGGTTGAACAGGCGGGTCAGACCATGGATGAGCTCATGCAGGGCGTGAGCAGTGTGACCACCCTGATGAGCGAAATCATGTCAGCCAGCCGTGAGCAGAGCATGGGTATCGAACAGGTCAACGTGGCAATTACCCAGCTGGATGGCACCACACAGCAGAACGCCGTGCTGGTGGAGCAGGTTTCCGCTGCCGCGCAGGCGATGGAATCACAGAGTACCCAGCTTGAGCGGGTTGTTCAGAGCTTCCGACTGTAATTCTCCTCCAGGCCAGCCTTGCTGGCCTGATTTCCCCTCTGCTTCATCCGCTTATCTCTGACGGACCTGGGTAAAAAATCCGCGATGATCCGCCCAAACTGCGTATTCTGTGCCAGAATAGTTGGGAATAATCTCAAGGAAACGCCATGTCTGCTATTGAAGTTATCCTCGTTGACCACCTCGATCGTCCCACCGGCAAAATGGAAAAGCTGGAAGTGCATGAAAAAGGATTGCTGCACCGCGCGGTGACGGTCTACGTCTTCAATTCCCGGCAGGAGCTGTTATTGCAGCGGCGCGCCAGTGATAAGTATCATTGTGGTGGTTTATGGAGTAACACCTGTTGTGGCCATCCTTATCCCCATGAATCGACCCGCGACGCCGCCGAGCGCCGTCTGCGTGAAGAGATGGGGATGACAGTGGCACTGACGCCGGTGTTTGAACTGAGCTACAACCTGAAGCTGAGCAATGGCCTGACAGAGCATGAATATGGTCATGTCTTTTTTGCGATCTGTGACAGCCTGCCGCAGCTTAATCCTCAGGAAGCAGATGCCTTTGATTATCGTCCGATGGCGATGATCGAGCAGCAGATGCAGCAGCAGCCACAGCAGTTCACGCCGTGGTTTTTGCATACCTTCCCGCGTATCCCGGATTATCTGGAGCAGTTTCCTTTTCCGGCCGTCACGGCATAAAAAACCGCACTAAGGTGCGGTCAGACGGTTTGAAATTCACAGCGATGGGCGCAAACGTCCATCGCAAAGCATCGCGGGCCAGGGATGGCGTCTTTTGCATCTTTGCAGAGGACGTTTGTTCCCTGAGCCTGCGTGCGCTCCACGCCTGGAATGTTGTTTAACGCGGCAGCTCAAAATCCTCCGCATCCACATCATAGCCCGACGGCTCCCAGCGGATCGCCAGCAGCGCCAGAAGACCGGCCAGCGGCGCCAGAAAGATCACCCAGAACACGCCCGTGCCCAGCGCCGCGACCAGCACCGGAAACAGAAACAGCGAAACGGTTGAACTGCCGCGCATCAGTGTCTGGTTGAAGCCCACGCCCACGCCGCGCAGTGAAGTGGGATAGCTGAGTGAGGCAAACGTCATGGTGTGCGAGCCAGGCCCGAATCCCTGACCAAACAGGAACAACGCCAGCATTGCGATAGCCATTGCTGCCTCCTGACCGCCTTCCGGGCGACCAATCAGCGCCAGCCCAAGCAGCGCCACACACTGACAACCATATCCCGCCACTGACATCTTCCACGCACCCAGACGCGGCACCAGTCGCACCGCCAGAATCCCGCCAACAAAGGCAAACAGCAGATTCAGTGCCAGCGACACCAGAATGGTGGTGAGCATCGACTGAGCAAAGAAGCTGGAGATAATCACCGGCAGTCCAAACGCCACCGCGTTATAGGCAAACGACGAGGCGATAGAGGTAATGGTCGCCAGCAGCGTACGGCGGCGATAGACACCCTGCAGCAGCGCACCATAGTTACGCCAGCTTGCCTTACGCACCGGCGTGGCAGCGGTCAGTGCGGCGTCGGACGCGACCTGAGCGTTGATATTCCACGCACTGCGTAAAATCGCCGCGGCCCCTTTCAGGTCGCCCTGATTAGCTGTCCACACCGGGGATTCGCTCATGTAACGGCTGCGGATAGCGATGATGACAATCGCCGGAACGGCGCCAAAACCGAGGATCAGCCGCCAGAGCCAGTCGGTGTGACTTTCGGGCAACACCGCATAGAGCAGCAGCACCAGCAGATAAGAGATGCTGATTGCTGCGTACCAGGTCGGACACCACATCGCCACGCTGGCCGCTTTATTCCCCTTACCGCGCAGCTTTGAAAACTCCGCCAGAAAGGCCATCGCCACCGGCAGATCGATCCCGACGCCCAGCCCCATTACGAAGCGCGCGCCAGCCAGCACATATTCATTGGGCGCAAATGCACAGGCGATAGCCGCCACCACGAAAAAGAACATATCGGCCATGAAGACCCGATAACGGCCAATTTTGTCGGTGAGATAGCCGCCAATCAGCGCGCCGATAATCGCCCCGAAGGTAATGGCCGAGGCGACCATGCCGGTGCCGGCTGGGGTGAGATTAAACTCGCGTGTGATGTCTTTGATGCCAAAGGCCAGCGCACCCAGGTCGTAGGCGTCGAGAAAAACGCCTCCCAGTGCTATGGCTACCACAATGCGGGCATTATTTCGGGCGCTGTCGCCGCTGTTGACTAATCGGGAGACGTCAGCTGCGCTACGAATCCACTGTGTTTCGCCACCGGGCGAACTCCCTGCTGTTGCCACATGGGCGGAAGAAGTCAGATCGGACATGATGTTATGTATCTTTTATTTTAAACAGATTACCGAGAATAGCCGTTTAGACGCCCAGACGTAAATTCATTTCAGTTATATAAAATAATATTATAATCCTAAATCGTTATTAATTTTCGATAAAGTCAGCTGCATCACCGCTATGCCAGGCTACGCTTTTAAAGCAGATAATTTATCGCTGCACGCCTTGCCAGCAACACTCTCAGCGGCAGGAGAGCAGCCTGCACCCTCAGGCGCATGACGCCTTGTAAGTCATCACGCACTCATGAAACACAAAAACAACACGCGAAAATGCGATAAGGAAAAGGCCATGGTCAGAGTTCGGGGTTGGATGGGCGTCAGCGCGTTGCTGCTTAGCATGGGGATGGCACACGCGGCCGATCCTGTGCGGGTCGGCTCAAAAATTGATACCGAAGGATCGCTGCTGGGCAATGTGATTCTTCAGGTGCTGGAAAAGCATGGGGTAAAAACTGTCAATAAAATCCAGCTCGGCACGACCCAGGTCGTCCGTGGCGCCATTACGGCGGGCGAACTCGACATCTACCCGGAATACACCGGCAACGGCGCATTCTTCTTTAACGATGAAAAAGACAGTGCCTGGAAAAATGCCGGCGCAGGCTACGAAAAGGTGAAGAAACTGGATGCGGAGAAAAACCATCTGGTGTGGCTGACACCGGCTCCGGCCAACAACACCTGGACCATCGCCGTGCGTAAGGACCTGGCGGAGAAGAACCAGCTTACCTCGCTGGCCGATCTCAGCGCTTTCCTGAAGAAAGGAGGTACCTTCAAACTGGCGGCCTCAGCCGAATTTATCGAACGCAGCGATGCCTTACCGGCCTTTGAAAAAGCCTATGGCTTCGACCTTAAGCAGGATCAGCTGTTGTCTCTGGCGGGTGGCGATACCGCTGTCACCATCAGCGCGGCAGCACAGCAGACGTCGGGCGTGAACGCGGCGATGGCCTATGGCACCGACGGTCCGGTGGCGGCACTGGGCCTGCAGACGCTCAGCGATCCTAAAGGCGTACAGCCGATCTATGCGCCGACGCCAGTGATCCGCGAATCGGTGCTGAAAGCCTACCCACAGATTGCCGACTGGCTGAAGCCGGTCTTCAGCGCGCTTGATGAGAAGACGCTGCAACAGCTCAATGCGAAAATCGCGGTCGACGGTCAGGATGCGAGCAGCGTAGCGACCGAGTGGCTGCAGCAAAAAAAGCTGCTGTAACCGATGCCGATAGCGCGGGACGCGATACGCCGCCCGGCTCAGCAGCCGGTAGCATTGTTGCTGCTGACGCTGTTGAGTCTGGCGCTGGTGACCTTGCCGTTTCTTAACTTCGCTCCTAACCGGCTGGTGGCGGGCGAACCGCTGATGAGCTGGCAGGTCAGCAGCGCCGGGCTGTTACTGCTGCCGCTGATGATGCTGTGGTTGCTGCTGTGGCGTCAGCCTGGGCGTACTACGCTGATACTGGCCCTGCTGGCGGCAGAGCTGCTGCTGGCCGCCATGCTCTGGCTCAGCGGTCATCAGGCGACACTACTCAGTCAGCAGGGCAGCCGTCTGGCACGAACCAGCTTTGCCAGTGGCTTATGGTGCAGTGGTGCACTCATTCTGCTGCTGATTACCGATCAGGTGCGTCAACTCACTTCCCATCGGCTGGCTCAGCTGCTGCTCAATCTGCAGGTCTGGCTGTTGCCGCTGTTGCTGCTGTTCAGCGGCCAGCTCAGCGATCTCTCCCTGCTGAAAGAGTATGCCAACCGTCACGCGGTGTTTGATGCGGCACTGAGCCGTCATCTCACTCTTCTGGTGGGTACAGTACTGCCAGCCTTAATGTTTGCACTGCCGCTGGGCGTCACGCTTTTCCGGCGGCCTGACTGGCAAGGCAGTGTGTTTGGCGTCCTTAATGTTATTCAGACAGTGCCGTCAGTGGCGCTGTTTGGTCTGCTGATTGCGCCACTGGCCGGGCTGGCGCAGCATTTTCCGTGGCTCAGTGACTGGGGCATTAGCGGCATCGGCATGGCTCCAGCCTTGATCGCGCTGGTGCTCTACGCCCTGTTGCCGCTGGTGCGCAGCGTGGTGGTGGGCTTGCAACAGGTGCCGCAGGAGGTGCGCGAAAGCGCGCGCGGCACGGGCATGAGTGGCTGGCAGCAGTTTGTCGCGGTGGATGTACCGCTGGCGCTACCGGTCTGGCTGGCGGGCCTGCGGGTCGTCGTGGTACAGACGCTGGGCATGGCGGTGGTGGCGGCATTAATTGGCGCGGGCGGCTTTGGCGCGATTATTTTCCAGGGGCTGTTAAGCAGCGCGCTTGATTTGGTATTGCTCGGGGTGATCCCGGTGATTGCGCTGGCGGTCGTCATCGATGCGCTGTTTCGCCTGCTGATCTCACTGCTGGAGAGAGAAGATGATTGAGTTTGATAGCGTTTGCCGCGCGTTTAACGGCAAGGCGGCGGTGAAAGATCTGTCGCTGCAGGTGGCAAAAGGGGAGTTCTGTGTACTGCTCGGCACTTCCGGCTCCGGCAAATCGACCACCCTGAAGATGATTAACCGGCTGGTGGAGTATGACAGTGGTGAAATCCGCTTTGCCGGTGAGTCGATTCGCCAGCTCGATGCCCGCTCGCTCAGGCAACGCATGGGCTATGCCATTCAGTCGATAGGGCTGTTTCCACACTGGACGGTGCGAAAGAATATTGCCACGGTGCCGGTGCTGCTGGGCTGGTCCAGAGCAAAGATCAACGAACGCATCACGACGCTGCTGGCGCTGCTCAATCTCGACGAGCACCTGCTGAATCGTTATCCGCATCAGCTCTCAGGCGGTCAGCAGCAACGTGTCGGCGTGGCGCGTGCGCTGGCGGCTGATCCGGAGGTCCTGCTGATGGATGAGCCGTTTGGTGCGCTTGATCCGGTGACGCGCGGCGTGCTGCAACAGGAGATGCTGCGTATTCATCGCCTGTCGGGGCGAACCATCGTGCTGGTGACGCATGATATCGACGAAGCACTGACGCTGGCGGACCGCATCGTGCTAATGGATAACGGTGAGATTGTTCAGCAGGGCAGGCCGGTTGAGTTGCTGACCCAGCCGAAAAATGATTTTGTGCGCGACTTCTTTGGCCGCAGCGAAATGGGCGTACGGCTCTTGTCGCTGGAGCAGGTGGGTAATGCCGTGCGACGCGGCGAGTGGCTGGCGGGTGAACCGATTGCTGCAGGGCTGACGCTGCGCGACGCCCTGTCGCAGTTTATTGCGCGGGGCACAGACAGACTCCCGGTCATTGACGATCAGGAGCAGCCGCTGGGCGTGCTCTACTTTGGCGACCTTCTGCGACAGCGCGAGGCATTAACATGCGCAGGCTAAGGGATCCGCTGTTGTGGCTGGTACTGCTCTATGGCGCGCTGCTGACGCTAATGCCTTTGAGTGGGCCGCTGTTCCATCTCTGGTTTCCGGAGCTGGCCCGGCCACTCTATCAACAGGAGAGTTTCTGGCAGTTGACGCTGGCGCATCTGTTTCTGGTGATCACCGCCAGCCTGCTGGCGATCGTCATCGGCATTGGCAGTGGCGTGCTGGTAACCCGGCGGGCAGGGCGTGCGTTCCGGCCGCTGATAGAAACTATCGTGGCAGCGGGCCAGACTATTCCGCCGGTAGCCGTGCTGGCCATTGCGGTGCCGGTGATGGGCTTTGGTGCCTGGCCTGCCGTGGTGGCACTGCTGCTCTACGGTTTACTGCCGATTTTACAGGGAACCCTGGCGGGCATTGATAGCGTACCGTCCAGCAGCCGGGAGATCGCTATTGGCGTAGGCATGAGCAACTGGCAGCGGCTGTGGCAGATTGAGCTGGCGCTGGCTGCGCCGGTGATCATTGCCGGGATACGCACCTCGGTGATCATCAACATCGGTACCGCGGCCATCGCCTCAACGGTCGGGGCAAAGAGTCTCGGGTCGCCAGTGATTATCGGCCTAAGCGGCTTTAATACCGCCTACGTGATTCAGGGAGCGCTACTGGTGGCGCTGCTGGCGATAGTGAGCGACCGCCTCTTTGAGCGCCTGCAACGTCGGCTTAGCGTGAGTGAACGATGAGAGAGTATCCCACCAGCATGAGACCGCTGGTGCCGCCAACCGCCATAATAAAAAACAACGTGGCGAAAAAGGCTTTTTTGACATTCATGACGGAAACCTGAACTTGTTAACAGTGAGGCGGGGATAATAGCGCGCGCAAGGCAGCAGGCAAAGCGCCCGGCGTGCGTTTTTTGTTATCAGCCGGGTTCATGTAACCGCACGGCATAGCCCTGTTCCTGCCAGTGTGACAGCTGTTCCTGCTGGCGACGGGTTAATTTTTTACCGGTAAATACAAACATATTCATGCCAGGAAAAAGTTCAGGACGCGGGACATCAAGCGGTTCAGCCAGCACATCAATCCGCCAGCCATGCTGTGAAAGACGCCAGCCTTCCAGCCAGATACGGGTACGATCGTCGGTACCCCAGCCAATGATCAGCGCATCTTTTCCCGATTTTTTGCGGCTGCCGGTCAGACAGAAAGCGACATAGTCGATCAGCAAACCATCCAGCAGGCTGCACATGGTTCGGGCAGTATTCTGGTCCAGACTCAGTTTCTGGCGTACAGGCATGAAAACGTGATCAATTAGCGCATCAATCGGATGTTCGCGACCAATCGCAGCAATTTTGTTACGCAGTTTAGCGGGTCTGACATGACGTAATACGCTGATTAGCTCATCCTGCAGTGTGGTCCAGCCATCGTGTGCATCAACATCGCCACCTTCCAGCAATGCCTTTACTTTACCGACCGGCACGCCGCTTTCAATCCAGCGCATGATCTCTTCAATACGCTGCACATCCTCTTCATCAAACTGACGATGTCCGCCTTCGGTACGTTGCGGCTTCAGTAAGCCATAACGACGCTGCCAGGCGCGCAGGGTAACTGGGTTTATGCCACAGCGCTCGGCGACGTCACCGATACTGTATAAGGTCATAAATTCCTCTTTCGATTGGTCTGAGTGTAATTACCATAACGAAGCAAACTAAGTTGTACAATACATTTCTCAATGTACAACTTGACTGATACGGCCCTTTTCAGCTATATCTCATTTGAGAGAATATTTCCCATAAGTGAGAAAAGTAATGTCTGAGCTGAATACTGAGCAACGACTGGCTGTGAGGCTGTCAGAGTTACGCCTGCAACGCGGCTGGTCGCTGGATGAACTTGCGGTGGCCACGGGCATCAGTCGTGCGACATTATCGCGCATTGAGCGAGGCGAGACCAGCCCTACTGCTGCACTGCTTAACCGTCTGTGTGTCGCCTACGGATTAACGATGTCACGCCTGCTGAGTGAGGTGGAGGAGGAGTCCAGTTTGCTGGTCACCAGCCAGCATCAGCCGGTGTGGCAGGATGAGGCCAGCGGATTTATTCGCCGCAATATATCCCCTCCTGCACTTCATTTCAGATGCGAACTGGTTGAGGGCAGGTTACGGCCTGGTGCGCGTATCGATTACGATTCACCACCCATCCAGGGACTGGAGCAGCATATCTGGCTGCGCGAGGGCGGTCTCACCGTCACGATGGGATCTCAGGCGTGGACGTTGCAGCCAGGTGACTGTTTACGTTTTCATCTGACAGGAAAATCGGCTTTTGAGGCGCACCTGACCGACGGCGCGCGCTATTTACTGGTGGTGGCGAAACCATGATTGAGTACGTAACCCTCAGCGCCACCCAGGCGCAACAGAATCTGGCCGAACTGACCCATGTTTTACAGGGCTGTGTGGCAGATGGGGCCAGCGTCGGGTTTATTGATGCTGAAGACAGTGAGGTGATGACGCGATTCTGGCAGCAGCGAATCATCAGCATCACAGGCGGCGACAGCGAGTTAATCGTGGCGCGTCAACAGGGTCGCATTGTGGCGACGGTGATGATCAATAGCAGCGGCATGCCAAACGGCCGCCACCGGGCGGAGATCAGCAAACTGCTGGTGCATCCGCAGGCACGCCGACAGGGCATCGCCCGTGAACTGATGCAGCGCGCCGAGCAGCGGGCGCGCGAGCGCGTCAAAACCCTGCTGGTGCTGGATACGCGCAGCGGCGATGTCGCCAGCGATCTCTATCGCTCGCTGGGCTGGCAGGTAGCGGGATCGATCCCGTTTTATGCGGAATCCACCGCAGGCGTGCTGGACGCCACCACCGTAATGTACAAAGTGCTGGCGTAAATCACCGCCGCCGGGCACGCACTGAAATTTACGACAGCGCACGAAAAATTCGGCGTGAAAGCTGACGCCGCCGGGATACTGTGTAAAAATACAGGCCATATTTTCAGTGTGGTAACGCAAATCATGGCCCTGACAGCCGCAGTAAAAAGCCAGATAGCGCAATGGTATAAAGCGCTTCAGGAGCAGGTGCCTGATTTCATCCCGCGAGCGCCGCAGCGCCAGATGATTGCCGAAGTGGCAAAATGCCTGGCCGGTGACGATTCGCGCCATCTGGCGGTTGAAGCGCCGACCGGCGTGGGTAAAACTCTTTCTTATCTGATCCCAGGCATTGCGGCCAGCCGCGCCCAGGAAAAGCAGCTGGTCATCAGCACCGCCAATGTGGCGTTGCAGGATCAGATCTTCACCAAAGATCTGCCGCTGTTGAAGAAAATCATCCCCGACCTCACCTTTACCGCTGCTTTTGGCCGCGGGCGCTATGTCTGTCCGCGCAATCTGGCGGCGATGGCAGCCGACGCCGATCAGCAGGGCGATCTGCTGCTCTATCTGGACGATGATGCGGTCAGCAGCACCAAAGAGGAACAGACGCAGTGTGGCCGCTTACAAAAATCCCTGGATCGCTATCAGTGGGATGGCCTGCGCGATCACAGCGAAGAGAACGTCAGCGACAGCCTGTGGCAGCGCCTTTCTACCGATAAAGCAAGCTGCCTGGGCGCGCACTGCCACTGGTATCGTGAATGCCCGTTCTTTGTGGCGCGACGCGAAATCGAGCAGGTGGATGTGGTGGTGGCGAATCATGCGCTGGTGATGGCGGCGATGGAGAATGAGTCGGTGCTGCCACCGGCTAAAAACCTGATGCTGGTGCTGGATGAAGGGCACCATTTGCCCGACGTAGCCCGCGATGCGCTGGAGATGAGTGCCGACATTACGCCGGGCTGGAGCAGCCTGCAACTTGACCTGTTTATCAAGCTGGTTGACAGCATCATGACGCAGATGCGGCCAAAATCGCCGCCGCCGCTGGCTAACCCTGAGCGGCTGAAAGCACACTGTGATGAGCTGCGCGAACTGCTGACCGTGACCGCGCAGGCGCTGAATCCGCTGCTGCCACCGCATAACCAGCCGGGCGAATTTCGCTTTGTGCTGGGTGCGCTTCCGCAGGAGCTGCTGGATCTCTGTGCCCGGCTGTTCAAACTCAGCGACGCGCTGCGCGGTTTGAGCGAAGGCCTGATCAATGCACTCAGTGAGCAGACTGGCAAGGTGGACGTGGTGCGATTGCATCGCAATCTGCTGCAGCTCAATCGTCAGTTTGGCTGGTTCGAGTCGGTGAGCAAATTGTGGCGGCTGGCGGCGATGGAAAAAGCGTCTGGCGCACCGGTATCGAAATGGATCACCCGCGAGCTGCGCGAAGGTCAGGCGCATCTGCTGTTTCACTGCGCCGGTATTCGCGTCAGCGATCAGCTGGAAAAGCTGCTGTGGCGCAAAATCCCACATGTGGTGGTCACCTCTGCCACACTGCGATCGCTCAACAGTTTCAACCGCCTGCAGGAGATGTCGGGACTCAGCGAAAAAGCAGGCGATCGTTTTGTGGCGCTGGACTCGCCGTTTAACCATGTAGAGCAGGGCAGGCTGGTGATCCCGCAGATGCGCTTCGAGCCGCTGATGACGCACGAAGCGGAGCACATTGCGGAGATGGCCGGTTTCTTCCGTCAGCAGATGGCGGAGAAAAAGCACAAAGGCGTGCTGGTGCTGTTTGCCAGCAACCGGGCCATGCAGCAGTTTGTCGCCTGTCTGCCTGACCTGCGGCTCTCGATGCTGGTGCAGGGCGATCAGCCGCGCAGCCGGCTGGTCGATTTGCATCGCCAGCGCGTCACCAAAGGGGAAACCAGTATTCTGATTGGCCTGCAGTCCTTTGCCGAAGGGCTTGATCTGAAGGGCGATCTGCTGAGTCAGGTGCATATTCACAAAATCGCTTTTCCCCCGGTGGACAGTCCGGTAATTTTGACCGAAGGCGAGTGGCTTAAAAGCCTGAAGCGTTATCCGTTTGAGGTGCAGAGCTTACCCAGCGCCTCATTCACCCTGATTCAACAGGTCGGGCGCCTGATTCGCAGCCATCAATGTTATGGCGAAATCGTTATTTACGACCGTCGTCTGCTGAGCAAATCCTACGGCAGCCGGTTATTAGCCGCGTTGCCGATCTTCCCGATTGCGCAGCCGGAAACGCCAGAGCCGGAAGCGATACCGGCCACCGTGGCGCCAAAAAACACGGTGCGAAAACGACGTCCCACGCGGCGCTAAGCCGCGCACTTAACCGGAAGCGAGTGATGGAACTGAATAAAATCATTAAAGAGATTGGTCGCGGTAAAAATCATGCCCGCGACATCGATTTTGATACTGCAGTGGCGCTGTATGGCGCAATGCTGGCGGGCGAGGTGCCGGACCTGGAACTGGGCGGCATCCTGATTGCGCTGCGTATCAAGGGCGAAGGCGAAGACGAGATGCGCGGCTTTTATCAGGCGATGCAGGCACAGATGATGCAGCTGCGAGCGCCAGAAAACCGGCCGATGCCGATCGTCATCCCCAGCTACAACGGCGCGCGCCGCCAGGGCAATCTGACGCCGTTGCTGGCGTTGCTGCTGGTGAAACTCGGCTTCCCTGTGGTGGTACATGGCGTCAGCGACGACGCGACGCGTATCACCAGTGAGGCGGTGTTTGCCGCACTGGGTGTAACACCTGTCACCACCGCAGAGTTGGCGCAGGCGAAACTCGACCAGGGCGAACTCGTTTTTATCACTATCGATCACCTCTGCCCGCCAATGGCGAAACAGCTCTCACTGCGCTGGCGGATGGGCGTCCGTAACAGCGCACATACGCTGGCAAAACTGGCAACCCCGTTTGCAGAGCGTGCGGCGCTGCGGCTGTCGAGCGTGTCGCATCCGGAGTATGTGCCGCGCGTGGCGAAATTCTTCAGTGACATTGATGCGCCAGCGATACTGCTCAATGGCACCGAAGGGGAAGTCTATGCGAATCCGCAGCGCTGCCCGGCGATCAGTATGATTCAGGGCGCAGGCGTGGAAGCGGAAGTGTGGGTCGAGCGTCAGCCTGAAGTGGCGGTTGAACTGCCGGCGGACAAGACGGCAGAGGTGACGGCGCGCTGGATTGATGAGGTGCTGAATCAGCAGCGCCCGGTGCCTGCGTCACTGCGATTGCAGCTCGCCTGCTGCCTGCGCGCCAGCGGCCAGTGCGACTCGCTGGCGGCGGCCGGGCAGCAGATTGCCGCTGCCGGATACTGAGTCAGGCGGCTGGCAGCGCCTGTTCAACCAGGTTCTGCCAGAAACGGATGCCAATCGGCAGCAGTGTGTCGTTGAAATCATAGCGAGCGTTATGTAGCGGCGCGGAGGGCGTCTCGCCATCCGCGCCCAGCCAGAAGTAAGCGCCGGGACAGGCTTCCATCATGCAGGCAAAATCTTCTGATGCCATCGACGGATTGACCTGCCAGTGAACCTGTTCTGCGCCCAGCGTTGCCAGCGCCACGTCGCGCACCTGCTCAGCCGGGGCCGCATGGTTAGCCGTGACCGGATAGCCCGGCAGCCAGTTAATCTCGCCGCTGACGCCAAACGGACGTGGCAGAGTCGTCACAAACTCATCAATCAGTCCGCGTACTTTTTCGCGCACGCTGGTCTGCAGGCAGCGCACTGTGCCGCGCAGCACAATCTGTTCCGGAATCACGTTGATCGCTTCACCCCCGTGGATCTGCGTCACACTGACCACCGCAGAGGCGAGGGGCGAGAGCCGACGCGAGGGAATCGTCTGCAGCGCCAGAATCAGCTCGGCCGCTACCACCATCGGATCGGCGCCACTTTCTGGCATCGCCGCATGGCAGCTTTTACCGTGCAGGGTAATTTCGAATGAATCCAGCGACGCCATCATTGCGCCAGGATTAACAGCCAGTGACCCCAGCGGCAGCCCCGGCCAGTTGTGCATCGCGTAGATCGCATCCATCGGAAAGCGCTGGAACAATCCCTCTTCCACCATTTTGCGCGCCCCGCCCAGATTCTCTTCGGCAGGCTGAAAGATGAAATGCACCGTGCCGCTAAACTGACGCGTGGCAGCCAGCTGTCGGGCGGCGGCCAGCAGGATAGCGCTGTGACCATCGTGGCCGCAGGCGTGCATGACGCCAGGCGTCGAAGATCGCCACTCAGCGTCGCCTTTCTCTGTAATCGGCAATGCATCCATATCCGCACGCAGCCCGATAACCGGACCGGGACCGTTTTCCAGCGTACCGATGACTCCTGTTCCCGCCAGCCCACGAAACACCTGCAGCCCCGCCCGCGCTAATTCTTCAGCAATAAACTGGCTGGTTTGCTGTTCCTGGTAACCTAATTCGGGGTGGCGATGAAACTCACGGCGCCAGTGCAGGGCGTCTTCAAGCAGGGAAGGAGAAAGGGTCATGCAGCGTCGCGCTCCATACAGAATGAGTAGATTTCACTTTAGTGATTGGGTGGCGCGGCGTCTATCGCTGTCGGGACTAAATATGGCTATAGGCTAAATCAAAATGGAATAAGTAATAAGGAAGTGATTTCAGAGAGGGGTTTCACAATGGAAAAGTCAGAAAAACGGGGCAGGCCACAGCGCGCCCCGTTTAGTGAACGATATCAGACTATTTTTGCATTGGCAGGTTCAGGCCGTGCTCTGCAGCACAGCTCTGCGCCAGCTCATAACCTGCATCGGCGTGACGCATGACACCGGTGGCCGGGTCATTCCATAACACACGACCCAGACGCGCATCGGCCTCTTTGCTGCCATCGGCAACAATCACTACGCCAGAGTGCTGCGAGAAGCCCATGCCGACACCGCCGCCATGATGCAGGCTGACCCAGGTCGCGCCGCCCGCGGTATTCAGCAGCGCGTTAAGCAGCGGCCAGTCAGAGACCGCATCCGAGCCATCTTTCATCGCTTCGGTCTCGCGGTTTGGTGAGGCAACTGAACCGCAGTCGAGATGGTCGCGGCCAATGACCACCGGCGCTTTCAGCTCGCCGTTGCGCACCATTTCATTGAACGCCAGACCGGCAAGGTGTCGCTCGCCCAGTCCCAGCCAGCAGATACGTGCCGGCAGGCCCTGAAAAGCGATGCGCTCCTGCGCCATATCAAGCCAGCGATGCAGCGTTTTGTGGTGCGGGAACAGCTCCTTGAGTTTGGCATCGGTCTTGTAGATATCCTCCGGGTCGCCTGACAACGCCACCCAGCGGAACGGGCCTTTGCCTTCACAGAACAGCGGACGGATATAGGCCGGTACAAAGCCAGGGAAGTCGAAGGCGTTGCTGACACCCTCATCCAGCGCTACCTGACGGATGTTGTTGCCGTAATCCACGGTCGGAATACCCATATGACAGAAGTCGAGCATCGCCTGGACGTGAACCGCCATAGAGGCACGCGCGGCTTTCTCAACCGCTTTCGGCTGTGAAACGCGCGCCTGTTGCCAGCGCGCCAGATCCCAGCCAATCGGCAGATAACCATTTATTGGGTCATGTGCCGACGTCTGGTCGGTCACGATGTCCGGCTTCGGCCCGCCCGCCCGGGCGCGTTTCACCAGCTCTGGCAGGATTTCAGCGGCATTGCCCAGCAGCCCGACTGAAATCGCTTTTTTCGCAGCAGTGGCTTCGCTGATGATGGCCAGCGCTTCGTCCAGCGTGGTGGCTTTGTAGTCTACGTAGCGGGTACGCAGACGGAAATCGATGCGTGACTCCTGGCACTCAATCGCCAGTACGCAGGCACCGGCCAGCACACCCGCCAGCGGTTGCGCGCCGCCCATGCCGCCCAGCCCGGCGGTGAGAATCCAGCGTCCGCTGAGGTCGTTGTTATAGTGCTGACGTCCCGCTTCCACAAAGGTTTCATAGGTGCCCTGCACGATGCCCTGTGCACCGATATAGATCCAGGAACCGGCGGTCATCTGGCCGTACATCATCAGGCCCGCTTTATCCAGCTCGTGGAAGTGATCCCAGGTCGCCCAGTGTGGCACCAGATTAGAGTTCGCCAGCAGGACGCGCGGCGCATCCGCGTGGGTGCGGAAGATGCCGACCGGTTTGCCGCTCTGGATCAGCAGCGTCTCATCCGGTTGCAGCGCCCGCAGCGAACGCAGGATCTGCTCGAAGCATGCCCAGTTTCGCGCTGCTTTACCGATGCCGCCGTAAACCACCAGATCTTCCGGCCGCTCGGCCACATCGGGATCGAGGTTGTTCTGAATCATGCGGTAAGCCGCTTCAATCAGCCAGTTAGCGCAGTGCAGTGTGGTGCCATGTGGCGCACGAATTTCACGTGCCACAGCCTGAGAAAGAGTTTCGCTCATAAGAGATTCCTTAATTCAAGAAGTTGGGCGCATGCTCGGCAGCAGCGCGGTCAATGCCTGAGGCCAGTCAGCGCGACTTGCCCACTGACGCATGGCCTCGATATCGGGTGCCAGCAGGCGATCTTCCTCAAGGAAAGCGACCTGCTCGCGAATGGTGTCGATGGCCTGCTCAATCAGCACAGAGCTTTTCAGCGGCCGGTTAAATTCAATACCCTGCGCGGCGGCCATCGCTTCAATACCGACCACCGCGGCGCTGTTAAAGCACATGCTGCCGAGACGGCGGGCGGCATAGGTCGCCATTGAGACGTGATCCTCCTGGTTAGCGGAGGTCGGCAGACTGTCTACGCTGCCCGGATGGGCCAGCGATTTGTTCTCAGAGGCGAGCGCGGCGGCGGTGACCTGGGCGATCATAAAGCCAGAGTTCACGCCACCGTCACGCACCAGGAAAGGCGGCAGGCCAGATAAGCCGCTGTCCAGCAGCAGCGCCAGGCGCCGCTCGGAGATGGCGCCGACTTCAGCAATGGCCAGCGCCAGGATATCTGCGGCAAAGGCCACGGGTTCGGCGTGGAAGTTGCCGCCGGAGATCACATCGCCGCTGTCGCTGAACACCAGCGGGTTGTCCGAGGCTGCGTTTGCTTCGATTTCCAGAATCCGCGCCGCGTGGCTGAAATTGTCCAGGCAGGCACCCATCACCTGCGGCACGCAGCGGATGGAGTAGGGGTCCTGCACGCGGCCGCAATGGGTATGCGACTGCAGAATTTCACTGCCCTCTATCAGAGCGCTGACGGCGGCGGCGACCGCAATCTGGCCCTGCTGACCACGCGCTTTATGAATACGGGCGTCGAACGGTTTCAGCGAGCCTTTGATCGCCTCCAGCGAGAGCGCACCCGCCATCAGACCGGCAGCAAACAGATTTTCACCTTCAAACAGGCCACGCAGCGCCAGCGCAGTCGAAACCTGGGTGCCATTGAGCAGCGCCAGTCCTTCTTTTGGACCGAGCACAAACGGCGACAGGCCGACGCTTGCCAGTCCTTCTGTGGCCGGGATCAGCTTACCAGCGAGCCGTACCTGACCTTCACCCAGCAGCATCAGCGACATGTGCGCCAGCGGCGCCAAATCGCCAGAAGCCCCGACAGAGCCTTTTTCCGGGATGCAGGGCATCACACCCGCGTTAAACAGGGCAAGCAGCGCCTCAACGAGTTCGATTCGCACGCCAGAGTGACCGCGCGCCAGACTGATGATTTTGGTTGCGACCACCAGCCGGGTGACATTGTCGGGCAGCAGATCGCCCAGTCCGACGCTGTGTGACAACACCAGATTACGCTGCAGATCCGCCAGCCGGCTGGCCGGAATTTGGGTCTGCGCCAGTTTGCCGAAGCCGGTATTAATGCCATACACCACGTTACCGGAGGCGACAATGGCATCTACGGTTTGCTGCGCCGCTGCAATCGCCTGACGCGCACGCTCATCGAGACTTAATGTGACATTACCCTGATAGATAGCGCGTAATGTGGCGAGGTCCACCTCGCCTGGCACCAGGCGCAATGCCTGAAACGAACCTGACATAGCCTACTCCTGTCGATACAAGTGTGCTGGTGTGGCGAAGCTGCTTCCCTTGCCCTGAACCAGCGGGATAATTCGAGTGAAACATAAGCATTAAATCTTGTCTATGCTTGTCTATACAATCAAGCAATGGAAGCAAAGGACGTGCCAGGCCGATCACAAAAATCGAATCTCCCTATGCTGCGGGTCGGGTGTTTAGCATGTGGGAGAAGCTGCACCATCAGGATGCGGAGGCTGCACCATCGGAGCATCGCGTGCTCTGCTGGATGTATATACATTCACGCAGTGAGACAGTAAACTCAGGGGACTTTCAGCATAAGGAACAGCAAATGGTTGAGCATACGGCACTGGCACAACTGGCGGCGGCAATGAGCGATGAACCCGCACCGATCTATCAGCGGGTGAAACAGGCCATCGTCAGCCAGATTCGTGAAGGGTTGTGGAAAGCGAATCAGCGTGTGCCATCAGAAAGTGAACTGGTCAATGAACTGGGCGTCAGTCGCATGACCATTAACCGGGCGCTGCGTGAGCTCACCAGTGAGGGATTTCTGGTGCGGATGCAGGGTGTCGGGACCTTTGTGGCGGAGATGAAAGGGTACACCGCCATGCTGGAGGTGCATAACATCGCCGATGAGATTGCCCAGCGAGGTCATCAGCACAGCGCAAAAATCCTTACCATCGGTCAGAACAAAGCCGATCCCGAGCAGGCGGCCGTACTGGGTCTCACTACCGGGCAGACGCTCTTCCATTCGCTGATTGTGCACTACGAAAACGATCTGCCGGTGCAGCTGGAGGATCGTCTGGTCAATCCCCTGGTCGCGCCCGACTACCTGACGCAGGATTATGAGAAGATGACGCCGTACACCTATCTCATGCGGGTCGCGCCGCTGACGGCGGGTGAGCACATCGTTGAAGCGGTGCTGCCCGATGCGCGTCAGCGTAAGCATTTGTCGCTGGATGAGCACGAACCCTGCCTGCTGATTCGCCGTCAGACCTGGAGCGACACGAAAATCGTGACCTATGCGCGATTGCTCTATCCCGGCTCACGTTACAAACTGCTGGGCCGCTTCAGAGGACACGGTTAAGTCGGGTAAACAGCAGCCGGGCATCCGTGTCACACGGGCTGAGTTGTGTCTCATCATCGACCCACCACGTCCCCTGTTGCGCGCTCAGCTTTTCTCCGTCAGCCGTCTGCCATGCGCCAGCCAGCACCCAGGCGACGCCATGCAGCGCGCTGACCTCTGTGGTCACCACCTCCACCGTTGCCTGCCATTCACCACGTCGCGTCATGATATTAAAATCTTCGCTGACGCTGCCCTGCAGTTGTGCCGTTAAGGCGAGTTCGCCGGCAAACGCCCACGGCTTTTGCGGCGTCAACAGATGCTGCACGCCGGGCGCGGTTAACAACACCGGATCGCCGTGCAGCAGGGTGATAACCCGATCAATCTCCGGAAAGGGAGAGAAGGGGCCATCCTGCGCCAGGGTCGCAATACTGGCGCGCCAGCCAAAGCGATCTGCGCCGGGCGGGAAACTGATAATCTCACGGGTCTCACCGCCACCGTTGCGCCAGCGGCTGACTGCCAGATCGGCATATGCGAACCGGGCGATCATCGCAGCGCCGCCATTGCCTGAGCAAAGCGTGCGGCACACGCTGTCTGGTGCGGATGCACGCCATCTTTCACCACGGCTTTACCTGCAACATAGACGTCGCGAATCTGATCGCGCTGTCCGGCAAACAGCCAGCGGTTCATTACGGCGTGTGATTCCACGCTGCCGAGCCATGCCTCATCACGCAGCACCAGCCAGTCAGCACGTTGTCCCACCGCCAGCGTACCCTGCTGAATGCCGCACGCCTGCGCACCCCCTGCTGCAGCCTGTTGCCAAAGCAGATCGCCTACCGAGGGCTGGTCAGGCAGGGTGATTCGGTTGCGGCGCTGGTCGCGCAGGCGCTGCGCATACTCCAGCCAGCGCAGCTCTTCCTGGGTGCTCAGCGAGACGTGACTGTCGGAGCCAATGCCCCAGCGTCCGCCCTGCGCGATATACTCCACCGCCGGAAAAATGCCGTCACCGAGGTTGGCTTCGGTGGTCGGGCAGAGACCCGCCACCGCACCGCTGCGGGCAAGGCGTGACAGTTCGCTCTCATCCAGATGCGTGGCGTGGATCAGACACCAGCGCGTATCCACGTTAAAGCGGTTAAGCAGCCAGGCAACCGGCCGTTCGCCGCTCCACGCCAGTGAATCATTGACCTCTTTCTGCTGTTCAGCCACATGGATATGGACCGGCAGCCCAGGATCGCTGGCCGCCAGCACGTCGTGCATCTGACTTTCACTTACTGCCCGCAGCGAATGGAAACAGAGGCCACGATTCAGCAGTGGCCGCTGCTGCTGCCACTCCTCCAGCCGCGCCTGCTGTTGCAGATACTGGTCGGTCTGCTGGATAAAACGTTTCTGACCCGCCGTTGCAGGCTGACTGCCAAAGCCGCTGTAGCTGTAGAGCACCGGCAGCAGGGTCTGACCGATACCGGCGATCTCCGCCGCCTCGATCAGCTGTTGCAGCATCGCATCATCACCATAGGGTGCGCCGCTGGGGTCGTGATGCAGATAGTGAAACTCCGCCACCTGGGTGTAGCCGCCCTTCAGCATTTCGATGTAGAGCAGGGCGGCAATATCACCCACCTGCCGGGGTGTCAGGCGCTGCACCATGCGGTACATCAAATCCCGCCAGGTCCAGAAGCTGTCCTGAGGATCGCCCGCGACTTCTGCCAGCCCCGCCATGGCACGCTGAAAGGCGTGCGAGTGCAGGTTGGCGATCGCCGGAATTACCTCGCCGTTGAGCTGGACAGCATTCTCCGCATGGCTATCCGGAGCAATGGCATCGATAAAACCCGCCTGATTAACTGTGATACGAACCTGCTGCTGCCAGCCCTCTGCCAGCAGTGCACGCGGGGCAAAAAAAGTTACCATGGTTGATCCTCTCCGGATGTGGTTGTATATACATATACATACTTTGAGGCACAGTGTAAACGGTGGAGGCTTAGGCAGCGATGGCAGAAGAGATGCGTGTAGATACGGTATGGACCGGGGCCGACCTGGTTACCATGCGTGACGGAAAGTACCATCTGATTCCGCAAGGCGCGCTGGTGGTGCGGGCAGGTAAACTGGTATGGGTGGGCCCGCAGGCGGAGATGCCCGCGTTCGTCGCCGATCAGCATCATCAACTGCCAGGCGGCATCGTGACGCCAGGGCTGGTGGATTGTCATACCCATCTGGTGTTTGGCGGCGACCGCAGTCAGGAGTTTGAACAGCGCCTGAATGGCGTCAGCTACGCAGAGATCGCCGCGCAGGGCGGCGGCATTCTCTCCACCGTGCGCGCCACCCGCGCGGCCACGGAAGAGGAGCTGGTGGCGTCGGCTCGCTGGCGGCTCAATCGGCTGCTGGCCGAAGGCGTCACCACCGTGGAGATTAAGTCCGGCTATGGTCTGGATGAAGAGAGCGAACTGCGGATGCTGCGGGCGATTCGCCAGCTGGGAGAGAGCGTGTCCGCCGATGTGCGTTCCACCTGTCTGGCAGCACATGCCTTTCCGCCGGAGTTTAAGCACGACCCGGATAGCTGGGTCGATATCATCTGCGATCGACTCCTGCCGCAGGTACAGGCGCTGGGGCTGGCGGATGCGGTGGATGCGTTCTGTGAGCATCTCGCCTTTTCCCCTGCGCAGGTGGCGCGGGTGTTTGACCGGGCGGTGGCGCTGGGTATGCCGGTGAAATTGCATGCGGAACAGCTTTCGGCACTGGGGGGCGCAGCACTGGCGGCGCGCTACGGCGCACTCTCTGCGGACCATCTTGAATACGCCACGGAAGAGGATGCCAGGGTGATGGCAGAGCATGGCACCGTCGCGGTGCTGCTGCCTGGTGCGTTTTACCTGCTGCGTGAGACCCAGCGCCCGCCGGTGGAAAGCTTCCGGCGACATGGGGTACCGATGGCACTGGCCAGCGATGCGAATCCTGGCACCTCGCCTGCGCTGTCGCTGCGTCTGATGCTCAATATGGGTTGCACGCTGTTTGGCATGACACCGGAAGAGGCGCTGGCGGGCGTCACCCTGTGGGGAGCAAAAGCGCTGGGGCTGGCTGACAGTCACGGCTCGCTGGAGGCGGGAAAAGTGGCAAACTTCGTGCACTGGCCGCTGGCTCGTCCCGCGGAACTGGTTTACTGGCTGGGTGGTGAGCTGCCCTGTACCGTTATTTATCGTGGAGATCCACAATGAACCCTTTCTATTTCACCCAGGGCAGCCTGCCGCTGCTGGTCAGCATTCCACACGCCGGGACCGACCTGACGCCCGGCGTGGAGGCTGGATTAAGTGAGGCCGCGCGCGGCCTGCCTGACACTGACTGGCATATCCCGCTGCTGTATGATTTTGTGCGTGACCTCGGGGCCAGCGTGTTAATTGGCCGCTACTCCCGTTTTGTGGTTGATCTTAACCGTCCGCCCGATAACCAGCCGCTCTACACGACGGCCACCACTGGCCTGTTCCCGGAAACGCTGTTCGACGGCACGCCGACCTTTGCGCCAGGTAAAACGCCTGATGCCACGGCGCGTCAGGGCTACATCGATCAGATCTGGCAGCCTTATCATCAGCAGATTCAGCAGGAGCTGGCGCGGCTTAAAGCGCTGCATGGTTATGCGCTGCTGTTTGATGCTCACTCCATCGCCAGCGAAATTCCCCGCCTGTTTGAGGGCCGTCTGCCCGATATCAATGTTGGCACCAACGACGGTGCAAGCTGTACACCTGCCATGAGCGCGGCGATTGAAGCAGTATGCAGCGCACAGAACGACTACAGCTGGGTGATTAACGGACGCTTTAAAGGCGGCTACATCACCCGCGCTTATGGACAGCCGCAGCAGCATATTGAAGCCGTCCAGCTGGAGCTGGCGCAGCTCAACTACATGGATGAGATGCCTCCTTACGCCTGGCAGCAGGCGCGTGCCGCTCAGTTACAGAAAGTGCTGAAGGCGATGATTCATGCCATGCTGGCGCAGGCTAAACCGCAGTAAATCAGCGATGCGCCACGCCGGTGCAGCGCTGCGCTAATCGGGTGCAGGTGAGGGCAGCCTGTGTGGCTGCTCCCTTGCTACCGCCTCCATTCTTCGCTTTTTCAGAGCTGGCATAACCTTTGCTTGGTTGTATGTACAAGTACTGCAGTGCGTGCTCTATCTGAATAAATTCCGTCTGGCTCACAAAATGAAAAAGCCGGCAATGAACTGCGTTGCGTTAACTTGTATATACATGACATATCATCTTGTGGGGTTTATGTTAAATCTCATCAGGGCGATCACCAGGCCGCTACTTCAGGAGAACCGTATGACACACCCTCTGACTCTTCGTCGTTTATGTCTTACTACGCTGGTTTCCAGTCTGCTGCTCTGTGGCGTCAGCGCCCAGGCTAAAGAGTGGAAGTCGATCACCATTGCCACTGAAGGCAGTTATGAACCCTGGAACCTCACCCTGCCGGGCGGCAAGCTGGGCGGTTTCGAACCGGAGCTGATGGCGGATCTCTGCCAGCGCATGGCGATCCAGTGCAAGCTGGTGGTGCAGAACTGGGATGGGATGATCGCCGGACTGAATGCCGGAAAATATGACGTCATCATGGATGCGATTGTGATTACGCCCGACCGCAAAAAAGTGGTGAATTTCACCGTGCCTTACGCCTCAACACCCGCCACCTTTATCACGGTAAAAGGGTCACTGCTGCCCGCTGACAGCAAGATCATCAAACTCACTGACGATGAAAAAACCATTGAGCCTGCCATCGCACCCCTGAAAGCAGCGCTGAAGGGCAAAACGATTGGTATCGCCTCTGGCACGGTCTATACGCCGTTTATCGACAAATACTTCAAAGGGGTGGCGGATGTGCGTGAATACACCAGCTCAGCCGATGCGATTCTTGATTTGCAGGCCGGACGCATTGATGCGGTGTTTGACGATGTGACGTTCGCGCAGTCGATGCTGGCACGACCGGATAACCGCAACCTCAGTTTCAGCGGTCCTCAGCTGGGCGGCCCAATCTGGGGTGAGGGCGAGGCGATGGGTGTACGCATGGCCGACAACGATCTGAAAGCCCGACTGGATCAGGCGATTAAAGCCGCGCTGGCCGATGGCACAGTGAAAAAGCTGAGTGAGAAGTGGTTCAAAACTGACGTCACACCCTGAGTGAGGTAACTGATGATAAGCCTGCTGAGTTTTGGCCCGGACGGCTGGGGACGGTTGATTCTGAGTGCCACGCTGACCACGTTGCTGCTGTCGTTTTGCGCGCTGCTGGTCGGCGCGGTGGTGGGATCGGGCGTGGCCGCCGCAAAGTTATCCCCGCACCGGGCGGTACGCTGGCTGGGTGAAAGCTACTCGGTGATCTTTCGGGGTATCCCTGAATTGCTGGTGATCTACCTGTTCTACTTCGGTGGATCGGGACTGATCACGCAGATCGGACAACTGTTTGGCGCAGACGGTTTTATCGAAGCGCCGCCGTTTCTGATCGGGGCATTGGCGATCGGGCTTATCTCCGGCTCTTACCAGGCGGAAGTCTATCGCGCCGCGCGGCTGGCTCTGGCGAAAGGGGAGATCGAAGCCGCCGTCGCTATTGGCATGCCGCGCTGGCGCATCCGGCAACGTATCCTGTTGCCGCAGGTGGCGCGCTATGCGCTGCCCGGCCTGTCTAACGTCTGGCAGATGAGCCTGAAAGATTCCGCGCTGGTATCGGTGACCGGCATTGTCGAGCTCATGCGGGCCAGCCAGATAGCAGCCGGTTCTACCCGGGACTACTTCTCCTTTTACCTGGTGGGCGGTGCCTGTTATCTGCTGCTGACGCTGCTGTCGAATCGCGCCTTTCTGCGCGCCGAATCCCGTCTGGGTCGCGCCTGGCAAAGCCGCACCGCTGCACAGCATTAAGGAGAGTTATGATTGATTTTGCGTTCCTTACTGACACCTTCCTGAAACTCAGCGCGGCGCTGCCGGTCACGCTCGGCCTGTTTATCAGCGCCTTTCTCTGCGGGGGCGTGCTGGCGGTCGGTATTCTGGCGCTGCGCATGAGCCGCTGGCGGCTGCTGAGTGCATTCGCCCGCGGCTACATTCTGGTGTTTCGCGGCTCGCCGCTGATGATTCAGTTGTTCCTGATCTACTACGGGCTGGGACAGTTTGGGGTGATCCGCCACAGCGTCTTCTGGCCGTTTCTGCGTGAGCCTTTTACCTGCGCGGTGCTGGCCCTGTCCCTCTGTACCGCCGCCTACACGGCGGAGATCCTGCGCGGCGCGCTGCTGGCGGTCCCGCCCGGTCAGGTGGAAGCGGGGATGGCATGCGGCATGTCGCGCGGCCTGCTGCTGCGGCGCATTATCGCACCGGTGATGCTGCGTTATGCGCTGCCTGCGTACTCCACCGAAGCGATTCTGCTGGTGAAATCAACCGCGCTGGCGAGTCTGGTGACGGTGTGGGATGTCACCGGGGTCGCGCAGCAGATTATCCAGCGTACTTACCGCACCATGGAGGTGTTTCTCTGTGCAGCGGCGATCTATCTGATCCTCAACTTCATCATTGTTCAACTGTATGCCCTGCTGGAGCGGCGTCTGACACCGGTTCATAAACCGGAAAAAAAGCCGTTACCGGCCGCTAAGCCGATCCCCGGAGGAGAAAAAAATGTCTGAACTGCCACCCGTCACGCTGTCGGCCAGCGATATCCATAAATCCTTTGGCGCGATGGAGGTGCTGAAGGGCATCTCGCCGCAGGCGCATCAGGGCGATGTCATCTCTATTCTCGGTGCCAGCGGCTCCGGTAAAAGTACGCTGCTGCGCTGTATCAACCTGCTGGAGACGCCTGATTCTGGCGTCGTCAGCGTGGGCGGTGAAACCATTGAGATGAAGCGTCATGCACGCGGGCACCAGCTGGCGGCTAACCCGCGTCAGATTGAACGGCTGCGTTCCCGGCTGGGGATGGTGTTTCAGAGCTTTAATCTCTGGTCGCATCTCACCGTACTGCAAAACGTTATTGAAGGGCCGCACTATGTGCTGAAGCGCGATAAAAAAGCCTGCATCGCTCAGGCAGAACAGCTGCTGGATCGGGTTGGCCTGCTGAATCGCAAAGACTTCTATCCCGCTCAGCTTTCGGGCGGCCAGCAGCAGCGGGTGGCGATCGCCCGCGCGCTGGCGATGGACCCGGAGGTGATGCTGTTTGATGAACCGACATCGGCACTGGATCCGGAACTGGTGGGTGAGGTGCTGAAGGTGATGCGCAGCCTGGCCGAAGAGGGGCGCACCATGCTGGTGGTCACGCACGAGATGGGCTTTGCCCGCAACGTCTCAAACCGGGTCGTGTTTATGCATCAGGGCACGATTGATTGTCAGGGCACGCCAGAGGCGATGTTCGGCGAGGCGGGATCAGCGCGCTTTAAGCAATTTATTTCCAGTCATCATCAGGTGGAGCCGGTGGTATGAGCGACGTCATGAGTCAGACGCGGGTCTGGGGCGATGGTCCGCTTAAATGGCAGGAGCTGGTGCAGGTCGCCCGGCATGGCGCGACTCTGATGCTAAGCGACAGCGCCTGGCAGCGAATTGCCCGGAGTCGTGAAATCGTCGGCAACATCGTCGCGGCGGGGCAGGTAGCCTACGGCATTAATACCGGATTAGGGGCGTTGTGCAACATTACTCTTTCCGAAGATGAACTGAGCCAGCTGTCGCGCAATACCTTACTGAGCCATGCCTGTGGTGTCGGGCCGGTGCTGAAAAAAGCGGAGGTCCGCGCCATTCTGTGTGCCGCGATTGCCAACTACAGTCATGGCAAATCGGGTGTGTCAGTGGCGCTGGTGCAGCAGCTGCTGGCGCTACTGAATCTGCAGATGACCCCTCAGGTGCCGTCTCAGGGATCGGTGGGCTATCTGACCCACATGGCGCATATCGGTCTGGCCCTGATTGGCATCGGCGAGGTGGAGTGGCACGGCGAAATCATGTCCGCGCAGCAGGCGCTGGCCCAGGCGGGCTTAGCGCCTTACCGGCCAGGTGCCAAAGAGGGACTGAGCCTGGTCAACGGCACGCCTTGCATGACCGGCTTAGCCTGCCTGGCGCTGGACGATGCCGGGCGTCTGCTGGACTGGGCGGATGTGACAGGCGCAATGAGTTTTGAAGCGCTGCGCGGTCAGCGGGTGGCGTTTGATCCAGAGGTGCTGGCACTCAAGGCCAGCCCGGGAATACAGCGCAGTGGTGAACGTCTGCGCCAGTTGCTGAGTGACAGCCCGTTGCTGAACGCGAGCGTCGGCATCCGCACTCAGGATGCGATGAGTCTGCGGTCGATGCCGCAGGTGCACGGCGCCTGCCGCGATCAGTTTGATCACGCCGCACGTCAGGTGGAGACTGAACTCAACGCCTGTACCGACAATCCGTTGATTCTGGGCACGCCGCAGGAGTGGCGCGTGGTGTCACAGTCACATCCGCACGGTGAATCGGTGGCGATGGCCTGTGACCTGCTGGCGATTGCGCTGGCGGAACTGGGGAGCATTGCCGAACGACGACTGGATCGGCTGGTAAACCCGCTGGTCAGTGGCCTGCCGCCGTTTCTGGTGGCCGAGCCTGGCGTCAATTCTGGCATGATGATTGCGCAGTACGTCGCGGCCTCGCTCTGCGCGGAAAACCGTCAGCTGGCCCAGCCTGCGGTACTCGACAACTATGTCACCTCAGGATTACAGGAGGATCACATCAGTCTTGGCACCGGGTCGGCGCTGAAGCTGCTGAAGCTGGTCAGCAACGTCGATCACATCATTGCGATTGAGTATCTGCTGGCGGCGCAGGCGCTGGAGTTTCACGGTGAATCACAGCTGGCAGCCGGCACGCGGCGCGCCTGGCAGCATCTGCGGCAGGTGGTTGAGCGCTGGCAGCAGGATCGCTGGCTGGCACCCGACATCGACCGTGCGGTGGCGCAGATAAGGGCGCACCGGACCGATGCGCTTGTGGGGTGAGGATTATTTAGGGCGTGCGTCGGGACGGACCAGGTCAAAGCGTTGTGTTTCGCTGATGCCGTAATAGGCGCTGGGACCACCTGCGCGCAGAATCGGCTCGGCTTTTGCGGTCTGATAAATGCCCGCTTCCAGCAGCGATTCATCGATGTGGATCGCGACCGCTTCACCCAGCACCAGCCAGCTGTCGACCAGATTGCCACTGGCATCCTGCAACTGAATCAGCTGGGTCAGACGACACTCAAAGTTGACCGGGCTTTCCGCCACCAGACTTGCACCAACCTGTGATGCTGACAGCGGGGTTAATCCGGCAAAAGCAAACTCATCCTGATCGGCAGGCAGTGAAGCAGAACTTTCGTTCATCGCTTCGGCCAGCGGGCGGGTAGCCAGGTTCCAGACAAACTCTTTGGTGTCCGCAATGTTCTGCACGCTGTCTTTCCAGCCGCTGCTGGCGAAACCGATAATTGGCGGATGATAGTTGAAGCAGTTAAAGAAGCTGTAAGGGGCCAGATTGCGCTGGCCGCTGGCGCTGACAGAGCTAATCCAGCCGATTGGTCGTGGTCCGATAATGGCGTTGAGCGGATCGTGGGGCAGACCGTGACCAGCACGGGGTTCATAGGAATAGCGTTTCCGGGTCATAACGTCTCCAGCAGGTGATTTTATTTATCTTAGCCCGACAGCATCACCCGACGGAATCGGAAAGCGGTAAGCGGATGGTGCGGGTTTATTTTCCGCCGCCTACAGCGTATTGTACGCGCGCCTGAATAATTGAGAGAACGTATGAAAAAGTCAGCCAGCACGTCGCCCTTCCACGCCCGCAATCGCCATCAGGGCGAATACGATTTTGCCGCGTTAACCGCTGCTCATCCGCCGCTGAAGGCTAAAGTCCGGCCTAATGGTTATGGCGTGAAGTCTGTGGATTTTGCGGACCCGGAGGCGGTGATGCTGCTGAACCAGGCGCTGATCAAACTCTTTTACGACATCGACTGGCAGCTTTCTCCCGGCTCACTCTGCCCGCCAGTACCGGGACGCGCCGATTATCTGCACTACCTGGCCGATCTGCTGGCGCTGGATAACAACGGCGTTATCCCGATGGCGGACATTCTCGATGTTGGCTGCGGCGCAAACTGCATCTATCCACTGATTGGTGCGGCAGAATATGGCTGGCGCTTTACCGGCACCGAAATTGATGAAGCCGCCATCAAAGCCGCTAACCGCATCGTTGCGGCTAACCCACGCCTGACGCGCCAGATCCGTCTGCGTCGTCAGAAAAACAGCGATGCGGTGCTGGCGGGTGTGGTCAGCAAAACGGAATTCTTCAGCGCGGTGATGTGTAATCCGCCATTCCACGCGTCGCCGGATGAGGCAGTGGCCGGTTCGCAGCGCAAGGTCCGCAATCTCGGACTGGACAAGAGTGCGCCACTTAACTTTGGCGGGCAGCACAATGAGCTGTGGTATCCCGGTGGCGAAAAGGCGTTTATCGGCAAGATGATCGCCGAGAGCGTGGCGCTGGGTCGTCAGATCGGCTGGTTTACCTCGCTGGTGTCGCGCAAAGAGAACTTGCCGGCACTGGAAAAACAGCTGCAGGCGCTCGACGTTGCTGAAGTGCGGGTGGTGAACATGGCCCAGGGTCAGAAACAGAGCCGCTTTCTGGCGTGGAGTTTTATGCCTGCCGCACCGCGCAGCAAACTGCTGAGTCGTCTGGGAAGTTAGGGTTTTCCCGGTGCAGGCACGCTATTACTGCGGCCAGGGGCATAAAAAAACGGGCCGCTTAGCGGCCCGTTTTGATCAGGAGACGTGCTGCAGGAATTCGCGCAGACGGTCACTGGGTGGATTGCTGATCAGGCTGTCAGGATCGCCATCTTCCGCAATCCGGCCTTTATCAATAAAGATCAGGCGCGAGGCGACCTTCTGTGCAAAGCCCACTTCATGCGTCACAATCACCATCGTCATGCCTTCTTCCGCCAGATCCTGCATCACTTTAAGGACTTCATGACGCAGTTCCGGGTCCAGCGCTGAGGTTGGCTCATCGAACAGCATCATCTTTGGCTTAACCGCCAGCGCACGGGCAATCGCCACGCGCTGCTGCTGGCCGCCGGACAGCTCAGACGGAAAATGATGTGCACGCTCTGCCAGGCCCACTTTGCCCAGCAACTCACGCGCCAGCTGGCGTGCCGCTTCTTTACTGGCGCCACGCACCCGGATAGGACCAAAGGCAACGTTGTCCAGCGCACTCATCTGTGGGAACAGATGAAACTGCTGGAATACCATGCCCGCTTCCTGACGAATCAGGCGGTCATCAACTTTCGGGTCATTCACGCGCAGGCCATCAACAATCAGCTCGCCGCTGGTGATCTCTTCCAGCTTGTTAATGCAGCGTAAAAGGGTGGATTTACCGGAACCGGATGGGCCGATAATTACCACCACTTCGCCCTGGTTAATCTTCAGATCAATATTGTGCAGCACCTGGGTCTGGCCAAAATGCTTGGAGACATCTTTAAATTCAATCACAGGATTTTCACCCTTTTCTCAATGCGGCGCAGCATAAAGCTCAGCACCAGCGTAATCACCAGATAGATGATCGCGACGGCGCTCCAGATTTCCAGAGCGCGGAAGTTACCGGCAATAATCTCCTGACCCTGACGCGTCAGTTCAGCCACACCAATAACGATAAACAGCGAGGTATCTTTGATGCTGACAATCCACTGGTTGCCCAGCGGTGGCAGCATACGGCGCAGCGCCAGCGGCATAATCACGTAGCGCAGCGTCTCACGGCTCGACAGGCCAAGCGCCAGTCCGGCTTCGCGGAAGCCCTTATTAATCGACAGCACGGCACCACGCGTAATCTCCGCGATATAAGCGCCAGAGTTAATCATGATGGTCACTACCGCTGCGCTGAAGGGATCAATGCGCAGGTCGGGGAACGCCATCGGCAGAGCAAAGTAGATGAACATCACCTGCACCACGATAGGGGTGCCGCGGATAATTTCGATAAACACCAGTGCGATGTTATTGGTGATCCAGCCGCCGTAAGCGCGGGCAAAACCGGCAATCAGCCCGATAAACAGGCCGCCAACCAGTCCAATAACAGAGATTATTAAAGTCAGTTTAGCGCCTTCAAGCAGCGCTGGCATGGCGGGCCAGATGACGCTCCAGTCAAACTCCATGGTGTCACTCCAGATATGTTGCGATGGAAAAAAGCAGGGAAAAAGTTTCCCTGCTGAAATCAGATAACGGGCAAATTATTATTTAGGTTCGGTGCCGAACCATTTTTTATAGAGCGTGTTATAGGTGCCGTTCTCTTTCAGGGTTTTCAGTGCGCCGTTTACTTTTTCACGTAAATCGTCGCTGCCTTTCGGGAAGGCGATACCATACTGCTGCGCTTCAATCGAATCGCCTACCGCTTTAAAGCGGCCTTTACCGGCGGTGTGGATGAAGTAAAGAATGTTTGGCGTGTCATGCAGCACGGCGTCCGCACGGTTAGTGCCCAGTTCCATGTAGGCGCTGTCGATGTTCGGGAACTGACGCAGGTCTTTAGATTTGATGTGGGCTTTTGCGTATTCCACAGAGCCGGTGCCGCTTTTCACAGCAACCACTTTACCGTTCAGATCGCTGATGCCTTTGATGTCGTTTTCATTGTTACGCACCATTACCTGCAAACCGCTTTTGTAATAGCCATCAGAAAACTCGATTGCTTTTTTACGTTCTTCGGTAATGGTGATGCCCGCAAGGGCCAGATCGACATTGCGCGTTTGCAGTGCAGGGATGATGCCGCTGAAGTCCATTGGCTTCAGGGTATAATCCAGCTTCAGCTCTTTCGCAATGGCATCCCACAGATCCACATCAAAGCCGACATATTTGTCACCCTGTTTGAATTCGAACGGAACAAAGGCGGTATCGGTAGCGACAACCAGCTTCTTATCTGCTGCAGTGGAAGAGAGGGAGAAGGCCAGCGCCAGCGCGGCCACAGAAACTTTTAACAGTGACTTCATCATTTTTCCTTTTTTTACTACCAGGCGGCAGGGCCTGCGTTTGCGGCTTGTCATATGAAATAATTATGCCAACTTTGCAAGTTTCGCTAAATCAGAGAGTTAAATAACATAGCTGACACGATTTTGCAGTTAATTCTGCCTTTGCACCATCTAGGTGCTCAGTTTTGGTGCATATGGCTGTTTTGGTGCAAGCGGTAGTGTGCCTCAGATGTTAAGGCTGTGAAGCGAAGGAAGGAAGAACTGTTAACAGGGTCATAAAAATGCGGTAACGCAGACGTAAAAAAGGCGGGTTTCCCCGCCTGATTGACTGCATTGAGTTTTATTCAATGTTGGCTTCGATGAACCACAGGAATTTGTCCAGGTCACGTGATGCCGCAGTAAAGATGTCAGCGGTATCTTCATCTTTCACTTCAGTAATGGCTTTACGGGTATCATTAGCCACGACGCTATAACGGTCTGCCAGCGCTTTCAGGTGATCCTGAACGCTGTGAATATTCAGCGGATAGCTTTTCAGCGGCGTCGTATCGTTAACAACCTGCGTGGTGCCCAGTGCAACGCCGCCCAGCTGTACCACACGCTCAGCAATGGTGTCCTGATGCTCGGTGATTGCAGTACGGAAGCCGTCCAGCATTTCATGTACACCGATGAAGTTAGCACCGCGCATGTTCCAGTGCGCCTGCTTAGTAATCAATGACAGGTCAATAAACTCGACTACCAGACGGTTCAACACCGCGATGGTGGCTTTCTTCTCATCTTCGGCCACGTCATTACGGGTATAAATCAGGTCAGCAGATTTAGTTTTAACCAGTTTAGCGGTACTCATCGTTTCAGTCCTCTCTTTGATGGTTGTCCTAATCAAGTACCGGATAAGTATAGCAGCGCTTTTCAGCTTTGCAGAAACGACTTTATCGATAGATGAAATAGTGCAGGTCTTTATTAAATGCGGGAAGGCACAGACGAGGTTAACGCAATGTTAAAATAAAAGCGCTTGTATTTAATTAATTAAATCAATGCTTTAATTTTACATGTAAATAACAGGTAAGCGTCTGTTTCAAAATAGTCAGAACCTGGACAGGGAATGGTTAAGAATAATTCTCATGATGAGCATGATTGTTATTTAGCCCACCACAAAGGCAGGCTAAAGGCGTTTATTTCTGACCAGAATCTGATAATTCCACGCTGCTTAACTGGCTCTTTTTCGGTCGCATGGTCAGCGTTGAGCCTGCCGAAGCGATGATGATTGCCAGTAGCGCCAGCCACTGTAGGCCGGTCAGCGTTTCGCCCAAAAACAGCATGCCGGAAAAAGCGGCCATGGCGGGTTCCAGACTCATCAGCGTGCCGAAGATGCGCGCCGGTAAGCGGGTAAGGGCGATCATCTCCAGTGAGTAGGGTATCGCGCTGGAGAGCAGGGCAACCAGCAATGCGATCGGCATCACGGCCCATGTCCAGATGCCACTTTCTGCAAACGTCAGCCCCAGCGGTACAAAAATCACCGAAGCAATCAGCGAACCGATAGCCACTGTCGCAGGACCATGTTCTGCACCTGCCCGCTGTCCCGCCAGGATATAGATTGCCCAGCAGGCACCCGCACTCACGGCCAGTGCTGCGCCCAATGGATCAATCGCGGTCATCCCTGTCCCAAACGGCAGCAGGAACCACAAACCAATCACCGCCAGCAGCACCCAGACAAAATCCAGTGGTCTGCGCGATCCAAACAGCGCCAGCGCCAGTGGACCGGTAAACTCCAGTCCCACCGCCACGCCCAGCGGCACAGTGCGAATCGCCAGATAGAATGTGAAGTTCATGGTGCCCAACGCCAGACCATACATCAGCAAAGGCAGACGTTGTTCCCGGCTAAAGCGTAAACGCCAGGGTTTAAAGATGACACAGAGTATCAGGGTGCCAAAGCCCAGACGCAGCGCGGTGATTCCCGTCGCCCCAACAGAAGGAAACAGGCTTTTTGCCAGAGAAGCACCGCCCTGCAGCGACAGCATCGCAATCAGCAGTACGGCAATTGGCAACACGATTGGCGCAAGATTTTTAGAAGCGGGAGAGGCAGACATCCTGTGTACTTTTCCTGGTCATCAACGTAACGAGTGGGCCAGTGTAAAGGAAATGTCAGGCAAAAAATCATGAGTCAGCGTTTTTAATTTGCCTTAACTGCGCAAATTTTGGCCAAAATCAGTGCCATTTAGGTAAAGAAATGTCAGGTTTTTTTAGGAATTAACTTAAACGGCAAATTGAGCACAAAAAGATTATTGCAGGAAGATGACGGATTTTATAAGAAAAATGAATGACATAGTATGTCGCATTAACGTCCTGTTACACCAAACTTTCTGTTAGACAACAAAATCCGGGCAGAGTTTCTCGCTATTTTTTGTTATATTTTCAGCGTTGTCAGGAGAGAAGTATTTTCACATTTGAGGTGGTTATGAAAAAAATTGCATGTCTTTCAGCATTAGCCTGTGTACTGGCAGTATCTGCAGGTTCAGCAATGGCACAGAGCACCGTAACTGGTGGCTATGCTCAGAGCGATTATCAGGGCGTAGCGAACAAAGCTAACGGCTTCAACCTGAAATACCGCTACGAAGACGGTTCTAACCCACTGGGTTGGATCGGTTCATTCACCTACACTGAAAAAGATCGTACCGAAGATGGCGTTTACAACAAAGGCCAGTACTACGGTGTGACCGGTGGTCCAGCTTTCCGTCTGAACGACTGGGCTAGCATCTATGGTGTTGTCGGTATCGGCTATGGTAAATACCAGGGCAACGAAACTGCATCACGTGATAAAACTGACACCAGCGACGTAGGTTTCTCTTACGGCGCAGGCATGCAGTTTAACCCAATGCAGGACATCGCACTTGACGTTGGTTACGAGCAGAGCCGTATCCGTAGCGTTGACGTCGGTACCTGGATTGCTGGCGTAGGTTACAGCTTCTAAGTTTAGCTTAGCTGACCTGCAAAAAAACGGCCCCTTGTGGGCCGTTTTTTATTGTGCTGATTTTACCCGCCACCCCGACTTACCTGTCGGTCTCCCGTCTCATTCTCTGGCAGACGCTGATCTGCAGGCATGCCCCTTTCAGCCTCAGGGCAGTTTCTTATGAGGGGAAAAAACAAAGAGAACAAACAGAGGGGCGTGAGCCTTTCAACCGCAGGCAAAAAGGCTCTGAATCAGGATTAGCCGCGCCAGATAAGATTCGGACAGCGAGGTTCGGCAGGCTTATGGCCCAGCAGTTTTTCAATCAGCATCAGACGCAGTGTGAAAGGGGAACGCGTCAGCAGGCACAGCCAGGATTTAAACTCCGTGGTTGTTTTCTTCTCTGTCTGGAAGCATTTGCTGCAATCTAAGCAACATTTCAGAGTGCTCATAGAATTACCTCCCAAGCCTGATCGACGCGGTAATCAGCAGCGTGGGGTGAGAGCGTCATCATCACCAGAGCAACAGAAGATCACTAGGGATCATGCGTTGGCTGCTTACATTATCAACAAAGATAGCACTGGCTATATCGTTTAGCCAAGGCTAATGACGAAAAATTTGAGCTTCTTTGTGGCTGGTTTACAATGAGCGCAGCTAAATCCGTACAGCAGCGTCAGTACGGGAAATAATAATGAGGAAGCTGAATGAGTCGTCGTGCTAAAAGCGTGGTTTCTGCGCCGAAAGGACCACTGAAAGATATTGAAGAGCATGTCGAAGGTTTTCGGCAGGTGCGTGAAGCGCATCGTCGGGAGTTAATTGATGACTACGTTGAGTTAATCTCTGATTTAATTGGTGAATTTGGCGAAGCACGTCAGGTCGATATGGCAGCCCGTCTGGGCGTTTCGCAACCGACAGTGGCTAAAATGCTGAAACGACTTGGCAGTGCCGGGCTGGTTGAGCAGGTCCCTTACCGCGGTGTCTTCCTGACCAGTGAAGGGGAGAAGCTGGCAGAGGAGAGTCGCGCCCGTCATCATATTGTTGAAAGTTTTCTGCTGGCGTTAGGCATCAGCCCCGAAACGGCCCGACGCGATTCAGAAGGTATTGAACATCACGTCAGTGATGAAACTCTGGCTGTATTTAAGAAGTTCTCCGAAACCCGTTAACGCTAAGGCGTACCCTCACCATGCCACAACTGCTTCGATCTTTTTTGCATGACTCAATTTTGCATTTATTAATCGTGATTGGTGTAGTTCTGGCATTCCTGGCGGATTTCCGCTGGGCCGATCTGCCCGGAGCCGTAGACTGGCATACCATTATCACACTCACCGGGTTATTGATTCTGACCAAAGGGCTGGAAACCAGCGGCTACTTTGACGTGCTGGGAGGACGCCTGATTGCGCGTTTCCGGCACGAACGTGCGCTGGCGCTATTTATGGTACTGGCTGCCGCGTTGCTCTCCACGTTTTTAACCAACGATGTTGCGCTGTTTATTCTGGTGCCGCTGACATTAACGCTGCGGAAGTTCTCTCATTTACCTATCTCGCGACTGATCATTTTCGAGGCGCTGGCAGTGAATGCCGGGTCGCTGCTGACGCCGGTCGGCAATCCGCAAAACATTCTGCTGTGGAGTCACGGCAAGCTCAGCGTTATTGCATTCATTGTGCAGATGCTGCCGCTGGCCGCCTGGCTGCTGCTGAGCCTGGTCGTGCTGACCTGGTTTAGCTTTTCAAAGCGGACAATTGATAAACATGACAACCCGGAGCAGCCGGAGTGGCAGAAGCCACTGTTTATTGTCAGCGTGGTGTTATACCTGCTGTTTATCGCCGGTCTGGAGCTGGAAATCACCGGCTGGATACTGCTGGTTATCCTCGCCACCTTTATGGTAATGGCGCGTCCGGTGCTGCAACGTATCGACTGGAGCCTGCTGGCGGTGTTTATCGCCATGTTTATTGACGTCTTCCTGCTGACACGTCTGCCGGTGATGCAGGCTCACTTTGATGCGGTGGCGCATTTCGGCCAGGGGCAGCTCTATCTGCTGGCGATTGGTCTGTCACAGGTGATAAGCAATGTCCCGGCGACGATTCTGCTGCTGCAAAAAGTCCCGCCAACCGATGTGCTCGCCTGGGCGGTCAACATCGGTGGATTCGGTCTGCTGCCAGGTTCACTGGCTAACCTGATTGCTCTGCGTATGGCGAAAGATCGTGCCGTATGGTGGCAATTTCATCTCTTTTCCCTTCCTTTGCTGGCCTGGTCAATGGCCAGCGGCTGGCTGCTGCTGCGGTTGCTCAATTAGGCCCGATACATCCTGCTATCGCTGTCAGGTGGCAGGATGTGCGGCATTCCTCAAGTTTCGTAAAGTTGCACTGGATTTTGTCAATTTCCGATATAAGGTTAACAGGACCTTTATGCCCGGAATCAGGGCCTTAGCCAGTGATGGGAACTATGAGCGAGAACAATCAACGCGATCCACATCAGCAGGACGCAGAAAACACGACGGATCAAAACCGTCAGTCAGAGGAAAATCAGGACAACGACCAGCAGCCTGAGCGTAAACGCCCCGGTAAAAAGCCGCTGATTATTCTGGCGGTGGTGGTGGTGATTATGCTGATTGTCGGTCTCTGGTTCTGGTTATCTACCCGCAATATTGAAACCACCGACGACGCCTTTACCGAAGGCGATGCCGTTACTATTGCGCCTAAAGCATCCGGCTATGTCGTGAAGTTGCTGGTGAAAGATAACCAGCGGGTGAAGAAGGGCGATCTGCTGGTGGAGATTGATCCCAGCGATAACCGTGCCCAGCGTGAGCAGGCTAACGCGCAGCTCGGTTTAGCCGTTGCACAACTGCATCAGGCGCAGGCCCAGCTGGCGCTGTCAAAAGTACAGTATCCGGCTCAGCGCGATCAGGCTCTGGCCGATCAGGCGAAAGCAGAAGCCAATATGCTGAATGCGCAGGCGGATTATCGTCGCCAGCGTGGCGTCGATCCACGTGCGACCAGCCAGCGTAATATCGACAGCGCGTCTGCGCAGCTACGTTCGGCGCAGGCACAGTTACAGAGTGCGAAAGCCCAGGTTGAAGTCGCTTCACAGGTTGCCCTGCAGATTCGTCAGCAGGAGACCAATGTTGAAGCGCGTCAGCAACAGGTTGAGCAGGCGAAAGCACAGTTAAGTACGGCCGATCTTAACCTCTCCTATACCCAGGTTCGCGCGCCTTATGACGGGTTTATCACCAAGCGTAACGTTCAGCTGGGCACGCTGGTGCAGGCCGGTTCCTCTCTGTTCTCGCTGGTTTCGCCTGACATCTGGGTTACTGCGAACTTCAAAGAGTCTCAGCTGGAACGCATGAATCCTGGCGATAAAGTGAAAATCAGCGTTGATGCATGGCCGGACATGAAGCTGGAAGGACACGTCGACAGCATTCAGATGGGCTCCGGCTCACGCTTCTCGACCTTCCCGTCAGAAAACGCCACCGGTAACTACGTGAAAATTGTTCAGCGTGTGCCAGTGAAAATCGTTATCGACAAGGGCCTGGATCCGAACCATCCGCTGCCGCTGGGTCTCTCCGTTGAACCCGAGGTAACAGTGGAATGAGTACGGCGCAGAGCTGGAAACCGGCCAGTAATCCGTGGTTAGTGGCAATCACGGTGACGCTGGCGGTGTTTATGGAGATCCTCGACACCACCATCGTTAACGTGGCGCTGCCGCACATCGCCGGTTCGCTCTCCTCCAGTTATGATGAGTCAACCTGGGTGCTGACCTCCTATCTGGTGGCGAACGGCATTGTGCTGCCTATCTCTGCGTTCTTCAGCCGGCTGTTTGGCCGTAAACAGTTTTTCCTGATTTGCATTGTGATGTTCACCATTTGCTCGTTCCTGTGCGGCATCGCCACTGAACTCTGGCAAATCATTCTGTTCCGCGTGCTGCAGGGCTTTTTTGGTGGCGGATTGCAGCCCGTTCAGCAGTCCGTGCTGCTGGACTACTTCAAGGCAGAAGATCGCGGCAAGGCATTTGGTCTCTCCTCCATCGCTATTATCGTCGCGCCGGTGATTGGCCCGACATTGGGTGGCTGGATCACTGACAACTACAGCTGGCGCTGGGTGTTCTTTATTAACATTCCGGTGGGCGTGCTGACTGTGCTGGCGATCTATCAGCTGCTGGAAGATCCGCCTTGGGAGCGTAAATGGGCCAAAGGTAAGCTGAAGATCGATTACATCGGGATCAGCCTGATTACCTTAGGCCTGGGGTGTCTGCAGGTGATGCTGGATCGCGGAGAAGATGAGGACTGGTTTGCTTCGCACTTTATCGTACTGTTCGCTGTTCTGGCGCTGGTTGGCATCGTTGGCGCCATTTACTGGCTGATGTATGCGCGTAAGCCGGTGGTCGATATTCTGGTAATGAAAGACCGGAACTTCTGGGTGGCCGGGCTGTTGATGGCGGGAATGGCGATGATTCTGTATGGCAGTTCTGTGGTGTTGCCACAGCTGGCGCAGCAGGATCTGGGTTATACCGCCACCTGGTCAGGGCTGGTGTTGTCGCCCGGCGCGGTGCTTATTGTGCTGACCATACCACTGGTGCTGAAACTGATGCCGATTGTGCAGACGCGATACATCATCGCCTTTGGTTTCAGCTGTCTGGCCATGGCGTTTTTCTATTCTGCTACCCTGACGCCGAATGTCGATTTCAAAACGCTGGTGATGATGCGTAGCGCACAGTCGATCGGGCTGGGTTTCCTGTTTGTTCCGCTGACTACGATTGCCTTTGTCACCATTCCTCAGCGACTTAACGCGGACGCCTCCGCGCTCTTTACCATGTTCCGTAACGTGGCCGGATCCATTGGGATCTCGCTTTCGACCGCGGCCATTACCGAGCGCGCACAGGCGCGGTCGGCGCATATGGTGCACAACATGACGCCGCTTAACGAGCCGTTCAACATTACGCTTGAGCACTGGGCGCAGGCGATACGCGACTTCACGTCGGCGGTGGGCGATCCCATTACGCTGGCAACCGGTCAGCTCTATCAGGAGATGATTGCGCAGTCGCGTATTCTCGCATACATCGATGTCTTCTCAGGCCTGAGTATTGTCGCCCTGATTTTGATTCCATTTTGTTGGCTGCTGTCGCCTATCAAGAGCGAAGGCAGTGCAGGAGCACACTAACATGAAGGTTTTTTATACTCATCGCCTGAAACCCCTGAGCTTACTGCTGGCCCTGGGGCTGGCGGGCTGCGCTGTCGGGCCTGACTATCAGGCACCGAAACCTGCCGTGCCGGGTAGCTACAACACGCTGGATTCGCAGGAGGCGTCAAAGCCACAAAACGCCGCAATTAATTCCCGCTGGTGGCGGAGCTTTAACGATCCGCAGCTCGACAGCCTGATTGAGCGGGCGATAGCGGGGAACCTGAGCCTGCAGCAGACAGTGCTGCGGATTGCGGGCGCGCGTGAACAGCTGACGCAGGCCCAGGGCAGCCTGTTCCCCAGTCTGAGCGGTTCGGCTAAAGTCACCCGTCAGCAGCTCGGCCTGAAAGGCTTGCTTGAGTCCAATGGCGCCACCGATCAACTCGACAGCAACGTGGCCAGCCAGCTCAATGGCCTGACCCAGCCGGTTAACCTCTATCAGGGCAGCTTCGATGCCAGCTGGGAGCTTGACCTGTGGGGCAAAGTTCGCCGTCAGGTTGAGGCCGCCAATGCCCAGCAGCAGGCAGCGATAGAGCAGCGTAACGATGCGCTGGTCTCACTTGAGGCCGAAGTTGCGCGAGCCTGGCTGCAGCTGCGAGGCGCGCAGAGCACCGTTCAGACTCTGCAGGAGCAGATTAATGTGGCGCAGCAGACGACCGAGCTGACGCAAAGTCAGCAGCGTAATGGTCTGGCTCCGTTAACTGATGTAGAAAATGCCCGTGCCCAGCTCAGCACGCTTCAGGCCCAGCTGCCGCAGTATCAATCGCAGGCACGGCAGGCGATGAACGGATTAGCGGTGCTGCTCGGCAAAACACCGGGTGCACTGGATGCTGAACTCAGCACACCTAAAGCCTTACCGCCGTTGCCGCAGTTTGTACCGGTTGGTATTCCCTCCACGCTGGCACGTCGTCGTCCTGATATTCGCCAGGCTGAAGCGACGCTGCATGCTCAAACCGCGGAGATCGGCGTGTCTGTTGCGCAGCTCTTCCCAAGCCTGTCGCTGACCGGACAGCTGGGCGTCCGCAACACTGACGCCAGTTATCTGGATAACTGGAGCAGCCATTTCTACAGTTATGGCCCCTCGCTTTCGATCCCGATTTTCCAGGGTGGACAACTGGTATCGAGCGTCAAGTTAGCGCGGGCGCAGCAGGCCAGCGCCGCGCTGGATTACCGTCAAACTGTGCTGACGGCGTTACAGGATGTCGAGAATGCGCTGGTCAGCTACCGCGCCGACCAGCAGCGCGTGACTGCGCTGGATGAGACGACCGGCGCCCTGCAGCGGGCCTTTAACCTCGCCAGCGACAGTTACCGCCAGGGGCTTTCGACCTTCCTTGACGTGCTGGATGCGCAGCGCCAGCTGGCACAGGCTCAGGAGCAGGCGACTCAGGCGAGAATGCAGAGCGCTCTGGATTTAGTGGCGCTTTATAAAGCGCTGGGCGGCGGATGGGAAACGTATCAGAACGTTGAGATGCCTCAATATCCGGTATTTGGTCCGGCCACACAGGCGAATTAATCCTTTCGCGGTCGCTGCCTGTGCGCAGTGACCGCTTTATCTCTCCCTTTTAACCGCGTTAAGTTAAGGGTTCTCACCCACTCAATGTAAATCTCAATGGTCTAAGCCGTTGAATTAGCATACATCGCAGCCCCAACGCGTCCGGTCCGGACTGCAGAAAATAAACAGCCAGTCTTAGCCGGAATATTATCAGCGCTTTTGACCGGCAATTATTTTTACGTTACCGGCCATCCTGGATTCTGAGCCGTGTCACCTTTCTGAATTTATTTCTTTGACGATTCTTTAATGCAACTTACGACTGTTAAGGTGAGAGCACGTGATCATTCACCAGGCGGAGTCAGACCCTACAGTTATTGCACAGCCGGTCGGGCTGCGAATAATCTGACGCTGCTGGAAATCTCACCGTTAAAAAAGGGCTGGCTGCACGCTGAGGGATAATTAAAAAAAACACGCGAGCGGTAATAATTTTGCACTATTTAAGGTGGGGGAGGCGGTTTTTCAGGCATGATCTGTAAGCTGGTGTGACAGAGATCTCAATCAGGGCACGCGTTTAATCAGCTATCAACGAACCTTTAATTGCAATTAATGACGCGCTGTAGTGCGCGTTTAGCGAAAATCGTTAACGCCTGTTGCCGGTATAACAAGGCTGAAATCGTTTTCATCGGTTGAGTAAAAGGGCGATTTGTTGTTAATTCAGCGTTAATAAATTACCAGCCACTGCCGATTTAATAGTAAGATTTTAACTGAAATTAAAACTTAGGAATTATCTGTAGCGTAAAAATAATTTATTTTTTTATTTGAATTAGGTAGTCTTGGCGCTACAGTTTTATTAACCCCCCTTAATCAAGGACATTGTGATGAGTGACGCATTTAAGGTACTGAACAATATTCGCACATTACGTGCCCAGGCTCGTGAACTGCCACTGACCGATCTTGAAGAGATCCTGGAAAAATTAACGGTAGTCGTTACTGAGCGCCGCGAAGAAGCAGAAGCGGAAGAGACACAGAATCGCGAAAAAGAAGAAAAGCTGTCTAAATATCGCGAAATGCTGCTGGCTGACGGCATCGATCCTAATGAATTATTAGGTGCGCTGGAGAGCGGAAAAAAACGCACCAAGCGTGCGCCGCGTCCGGCTAAATATTCTTACACCGACGAAAATGGTGAGCAGAAATCCTGGACTGGCCAGGGCCGTACCCCGGCAGCGATTAAAAAAGCGCTGGATTCCGGTAAAAGCCTGGACAGTTTCCTGATCGATTGATCAACACAATCCTTGTAAGTGGGAGCCGGGGGGCCAATATGGCCCTCCGGCTTTTTTATTTCTGCCGGGATATCAATCACCCCGCCAGGAATCCACGCCTGACGCTGGCGTGCGCTGCGTCACATCTGGCATAATAGCCGCCGTTTTTTCATCCATTCTCTTCACAAAGGTCAATGCCGTGTTAGTTAGCAGCAATATCACCATGCAGTTTGGCAGCAAGCCACTGTTCGAAAATATCTCCGTTAAATTTGGCGGCGGTAATCGTTACGGTTTAATCGGTGCGAACGGCAGCGGAAAATCCACCTTCATGAAGATTTTGGGTGGCGATCTGGTGCCTTCAGGCGGCAACGTCTCTTACGATCCTAATGAGCGTATCGGTAAGCTGCGTCAGGATCAGTTTGCCTTTGAAGAATTCAGCGTACTGGACACCGTAATCATGGGTCACCATGAATTATGGGAAGTGAAGCAGGAGCGCGACCGTATTTATTCTTTGCCCGAGATGAGCGAAGAAGAGGGGTATAAAGTCGGCGATCTTGAAGCGCTCTACGGTGAGATGGACGGCTATAGCGCCGAGTCCCGTGCCGGTGAGTTATTGCTCGGCGTGGGTATTCCGGTTGAGCAACATTACGGCCCGATGAGCGAAATTGCGCCGGGCTTTAAATTGCGTGTGTTGCTGGCACAGGCGCTGTTTTCAAATCCCGATATTTTGTTACTCGACGAACCGACGAACAACCTGGACATCGACACTATTCGCTGGCTGGAGCAGGTGCTGAACGAGCGTGACAGCACCATGATTATCATTTCGCATGACCGTCATTTCCTTAATATGGTCTGCACTCACATGGCCGATCTGGATTATGGCGAGCTGCGGGTTTATTCCGGTAATTATGACGAATATATGACCGCTGCAACGCAGGCACGTGAACGTCTGTTATCAGATAACGCGAAGAAGAAAGCGCAGATTGCTGACTTACAATCGTTCGTCAGTCGTTTTAGTGCTAACGCCTCTAAATCGCGTCAGGCGACATCACGCGCCAAGCAGATGGATAAAATTAAACTGGATGAAGTGAAAGCGTCCAGTCGTCAGAACCCATTTATCCGCTTTGAGCAGGACAAGAAGTTGTTCCGTAATGCGCTGGAAGTGGAAGGTTTAACTAAAGGCTTTGATAACGGTCCGCTGTTTAAGAATTTAAATCTGCTGCTGGAAGTCGGTGAGAAACTGGCGGTCATCGGTGCCAACGGTATTGGTAAGTCGACGCTGTTGAAATCGCTGGTGGGTCAGCTTACGCCAGATAATGGCACTGTTAAATGGTCAGAGAACGCACGCATTGGTTATTACGCTCAGGATCATGCCGATGATTTTGCCAATGACCTGACAGTATTTGACTGGATGAGTCAGTGGAAACAGCCTGGCGATGATGAGCAGACCATTCGCGGTATTCTGGGTCGTCTGCTGTTTTCGCAGGATGATATTAAGAAGCCGGCGAAAGTGCTTTCGGGTGGTGAGAAGGGTCGTATGCTGTTCGGTAAGCTGATGATGGAAAAACCGAACATTCTGATTATGGATGAGCCGACCAACCACCTGGATATGGAGTCGATTGAATCACTCAATATGGCGCTGGAGATGTATGAAGGCACGCTGGTGTTTGTTTCACATGACCGCGAATTTGTCAGCTCGCTGGCAACCCGCGTGATTGAGCTGAAAGCAGACAAGGTGGTGGACTTCACCGGTAATTATGAAGATTACCTGCGCATTCAGGGTATCGTCTGATAAAAACGGGGTGGCGCAGGCCACCCCGTTTTTTTTGTGCTGATGAGAGAGCTGAATGCTTATTGATTGTCAGAGGGTGTGGGTTGGGCTGATTGCCACGCTCATAGGTTATCTGACAGCAACGCAAATGCTCAAGGCGCAGGGAACACGGGCAGAGGAGGAAAGCGTCCCACGCCATGGACGGCGTGGGCCGAGCATCCATGGATGGTTTAAGCGACTTTCCGATCTGCCCGTGTTCCTGAAGCAGATCTCAATCTGATCGCTAAGCATTCACACTCTTATCAGCTGAGCGGGCTTCAGGGAGCATACGTGTTTCGCAAAGACACAAAAGACCCCGTCACTGGCATGCTCAGCGCGGGCGATTACGCACCTCATCCCTGAGGTGCGCTCGTAACCCGGCCAACGCATTGCGTTGTTCAAAAAACGCTCCCGGCGTTTTTATCCGGGCGGCGCGATGCTTTGCTACAGGCGTATGCTCCCTTCGCTTTAAGTTTTGAGCTGTCTGCGAACGGATATCTGCAGAAGGTTAATCTCCACCGCCACACACTTCACAGTGCGCGTCCTGCGCGACTTTCATGCTGCGGAACTCCGCGCTCATCGCATCGTACATCAGCAACCGGCTGGTGGCGGGTGTGCCAAAGGCGGTCAGTACTTTAATCCCTTCCATCGCCTGCATTGCACCAATGACGCCAACCAGCGGGGCCATGACGCCCGCTTCCACGCAACTCAGGGTCTGTTCGCCAAACAGGCGGCTGATGCAGCGATAGCAGGGCGTGCCGGGCTGCCAGTTAAATACGCTGATCTGACCTTCCATCCGAATTGCGGCGCCCGAGACCAGAGGCACCCGCTGCTGCCGACAGAGCCGGTTAAGCTGCTCACGCACCGCAACATTGTCGGTGCAGTCCAGCACCACCTGCTGCCGGGCAATCAACGCCAGCAGCGCTGCGTCCTCCAGCTGTCCATTGACCGGATGCAGCAGGCAGTGCGGATTGATAGCGGCCAGGCTTTGCGCGGCAGAGTCCACTTTGGCGCGGCCAATATCCACATCATGGTGCAGAATCTGCCGTTGCAGATTAGAGTGCGACACGGTATCGAAGTCGAGCAGTGTCATGTTGCCGACGCCCGCAGACGCCAGATAGGGCGCGGCGGCGCAGCCGAGTCCTCCCAGCCCGACAACCAGCGCATGACTCGCTTTGAGCCGCTCCTGACCGTCGAAATCAAAGCCGCGCAGGACAATCTGCCGGTTGTAACGCAGTATCTCCTCATCGCTTAATTCAGGCACCATTTATGCCTCCAGCAAGGCGTTGAACGGTTCTACCTCAACCCATTCGCCCGGCTCAACGTTTCCGCGTTCACGTTCCAGCACGATGAAACAGTTCGCCTGGGCAAAAGAGCTGAAGACGTGTGAACCCTGCATTCCGGTCGTCTCCACCTCCAGATCACCCTGTGCGTTCTGGCGCAGGATGCCGCGCTGGAAGTCGAGGCGGCCCGGCGACTTTTTCAGTCGCGAGGCGCTGCGCACTTTCTGACGGGGCGGCAAGGCGGATTTTTGCTGGCCGGTAAGGGTGGCAAGCAGCGGCTGTACCAGCTGATAGAAGGTCACGGCGGCGGAGACCGGATTGCCGGGCAGACCGCAGAACCAGCTGCTGTTAAGACGACCAAAGGCAAATGGTTTGCCAGGCTTAATCGCCAGTTTCCAGAAACTAATCGCGCCCAGCTCTTCCAGCATATTTTTAGTGAAGTCCGCTTCGCCGACCGAGACGCCGCCGGTGCTGATCACCACATCCGCCTGCCGATCGGCTTCCTCAAATGCGGCGCGAAGGGCAGCAGGATCATCTTTGATGATGCCAAGGTCGATGACTTCACAGTTGAGCTTATGCAGCATCAGCGAGACCGCAAAACGGTTAGTGTCGTAAATCTGGCCCTCTGCCAGCGGCTCACCGACCGGCTGAAGCTCATCACCGGTGGAGAAGATAGCGACCCGCAGTTTACGTAGCACGCTCACCTGCGCGATACCCAGCGAAGCCAGCAGCGGCAGCTCGGCGGCACCCAGACGTGTTCCCGCTTCCAGCACCACATGACCTGGCTGAATGTCGTCGCCGGTCAGGCGGATGTTTTGTCCTGGACGCACGGGCGCGGTAATCACAATCGCATCGCCCTGAGATTCGGTCTGTTCCTGCATCACCACCGCTTCACAGCCTGAGGGCACTGGGGCACCGGTCATGATGCGAATCACGCTGCCTTGCGGCCACTCACCGCTGAACGGCGCGCCCGCAAAGGCTTTGCCCGCGACGGGTAACGGCTGGCCGCTGCTGACATCGGCCAGCCTGACGGCGTAGCCATCCATCGCAGAGTTATCAAAGGGCGGCACGGCGATCGGGGAGGTGACGGCTTTTGCCGTGATGCGGCCGACCGCGTCGGCCAGCGACACGCTCAGTGAGTCGGTAACGGGCGTCAGCTGTGACAGCATTTTTTGTTGCGCCTCCTCAAGGGAGATCAAACCTGCAGTAAAACTTTCCATAAACAGTCCAGCCTGGTTAACTCAGATGCTGCCTATTATGAGTCGGATTAGCCGCTGAGTCACATCGGTGTCGGTCAGACGCGCCGGTTGTTATGGCAAAAATGAATCAGGGTGGTAAGAAAAGGTTATAACCACAGGAACAGTTTCCGCTTTACAACACTTAGCAGGCTTTCTATAGTCAAAAATCACCCAAAATGGGTGAAAACCATTTTAAATCAGTGTTTTTCGTCCTGATGCAACCACAGGGTAAAGCGTTATGGTCAATGCAGTGATCGCCATTCACGGCGGCGCGGGTGCAATTTCGCGCGCAGCAATGAGCGCTGAAAAAGAACAACACTATCGTCAGGCGCTACACGATATTGTTACTCAGGGTCAGCAGATACTGGCTCAGGGTGGCAGCGCACTGGATGCGGTGACGGAGGCCGTGCGACTGCTGGAGGAGTGTCCACTTTTCAACGCCGGTAAAGGCGCGGTGTTCACCCATCAGGGCACTCATGAACTTGATGCCTGCATCATGGATGGGCGTACGCTGGATGTGGGCGCGGTCGCGGGCGTGACGCGGGTGCGTAATCCGGTGCTGGCGGCACGTGCCGTGCTGGAAAAAAGCGAGCATGTGCTGTTTATCGGCGAGGGTGCAGAGCAGTTTGCCGTAGCGAACGGGCTGGAAATGGTTGCACAAGATTACTTCTCAACGCCGGAACGCTGGGAGCAGTTGCAGCGCGCGCTGAACAGCGATACCGCGGTGCTGGACCACGATGGTGCCGCGCACAGCGACGACCCGCTCGATCCGGACCGCAAGTTCGGTACGGTAGGCGCCGTCGCGCTGGATCTGGCAGGCAACCTGGCTGCAGCTACCTCAACGGGCGGTATGACCAATAAACAGGCCGGGCGGGTCGGCGACTCACCGCTACCGGGTGCGGGCTGCTACGCCAGCAACGACAGCGTGGCCGTCTCCTGTACCGGCACCGGTGAAGTCTTTATGCGCACGCTGGCGGCCTACGATGTGGCTGCGCAGATGCGCTACGCCGGACGTTCGCTGCAGCAGGCTACGGTTAATGTCATTCATGACAGCGTGCTGGAACTGGGCGGCAGCGGCGGGCTGATTGCGGTGGATCGTGCAGGTAACGTGGCGCTGCCGTTTAACAGCGAAGGCATGTATCGGGGTGTTGGGCGCGTCGGCGAAGCGGCGGACGTCGCGATATATCGCGAAAGTTAAGGGGCAGTGATGAGCGACAGGCAAACATTATCGCCGCTGGCCCCTGAACAGGTACTCGCGGTGCGCGATCTCAATGTGCGTTTTCAGCACGAAGACACCGTCACGGATGCGGTGCGTCATTTGTCACTCGATCTGTTTCGGGGCGAAACGCTGGCGCTGGTGGGGGAGTCAGGTTCGGGGAAATCGGTCACCTCGCTGGCGCTGATGAGACTGATTGAGCAGGCGGGCGGAATCGTCAGCGGAGAAGTGCAATTGCGCCGTCGCAACGGCGACGTGCTGGATCTGATGCGCGCCTCAAAAGGTCAGATGCGCCGGGTACGCGGCGCGGATATGGCGATGATCTTTCAGGAGCCGATGACCTCACTGAATCCGGTCTTCTCCGTGGGTGAGCAGATTGCCGAATCCATTCGTCTGCACCAGGGTCTGAGCCACGCCGGGGCGCTGGCAGAGGCGCGCCGGATGCTGGATCTGGTGCGCATTCCCGATGCGCAGAATGTCTTATCCCGCTTTCCGCATCAGTTGTCGGGTGGGATGCGCCAGCGCGTGATGATTGCGATGGCGCTCTGCTGCAAGCCGGCGTTACTGATTGCCGATGAACCGACTACCGCGCTCGACGTCACCATTCAGGCGCAGATTCTGCAGCTCATCCGCGTGCTGCAAAAAGAGATGCAGATGGGAGTGATTTTTATCACTCACGATATGGGCGTGGTCGCCGAAATGGCCGACCGGGTGCAGGTGATGTATCGCGGCGAAGTAGTGGAAAATGCTCCGGTCGCCGAGCTGTTCAGCGCACCACAGCAGCCCTATACACAGGCGCTGCTGGCGGCGGTGCCAAAACTCGGCTCGATGCAGGGGCAGCCTTTGCCCGCCAAATTCCCCTTGCTGCACAGTGATGCCGTTGATGACGTGCCGCAGGATACGGTACGCCGCCTGCAGCCGCCGATTTTGCAGGTGCGCGATCTGGTCACCCGCTTTGATATTCGCGGTGGTCTGCTGAATCGGGTTAAAAGCCGGGTTCATGCCGTCGAAAAAGTCAGTTTTGATCTCTATGCCGGTGAGACGCTTGCACTGGTGGGGGAGTCTGGCTGTGGTAAATCGACCACCGGCCGCTCGCTGCTGAAGCTGGTGGCCAGTCAGGGCGGCACGCTGACGTTTGACGGCCAGCGAATAGATCATCTCTCCGGTGCCGCGCTGGCCCATCTGCGGCGTGATATTCAGTTTATCTTCCAGGATCCCTACGCCTCGCTGGATCCCCGGCTGACGGTCGGCTTCTCCATCATGGAGCCGCTGCTGGTCCACAAGGCGATGCCGCGTCGCGAGGCGGAGCAGCGCGTTGCCTGGTTGCTGGATAAAGTGGGACTGCTGCCGGAACATGCTCAGCGTTATCCGCATGAATTTTCTGGCGGGCAGCGTCAGCGCATCTGTATAGCCCGCGCGCTGGCGCTGAACCCCAAAGTGGTGATTGCCGACGAGTCCGTCTCGGCGCTGGATGTGTCGATTCAGGCGCAGATTATTAATCTGATGCTCGACCTGCAGCGCGAGTTTGGCATCGCCTTCCTGTTTATTTCCCACGATATGGCGGTGGTGGAGCGTATCAGCCACCGCGTGGCGGTGATGTATCTCGGTCAGATTGTCGAGATGGGGCCGCGTCAGGCGGTGTTTGAACAGCCTCAGCATCCCTACACCCGAAAACTCATGGCAGCGGTGCCGGTCGCCGATCCGGCTCACCGGCGTCGTGAACGCGCCTTACTGGTCGATGAGATCCCCAGCCCGATCCATGCGTTAGGGGATGAACCTGAAGTGGCGCCGCTGATGGAGGTGGCTCCGGGCCATTTCGTCGCCCGCCACATTATCAGCGCGACCTGAACAGTGACAATGTCGCCCCGGCGACCAACCCGACAGGGATTACAGGAGAACAAGATGCAGATGACGATGCGTAAAGGGTTACTGGCAGCTGGCGTGTTAAGCAGCGCAATGACATTGCCCGCCTGGGCAGCACAGGATGCGGTGATTGCCGTCGCGTCCAACTTCACCACGCTCGATCCCTATGACGCCAATGACACACTGTCGCAGGCGGTCGCGAAATCCTTCTATCAGGGTCTGTTTGGCTTCGATAAGGATATGAAACTGACTAACGTGCTGGCAGAGAGCTATCAGGCCAGCGCCGACGGCCTGACGTATACCATCAAGCTGCGTCCTGGCGTGAAGTTCCAGGATGGCACGGATTTCAATGCGGAAGCGGTAAAGGTCAACCTCGATCGTGCCAGCAACCCGGATAACCATCTCAAGCGCTACAACCTGTTTAAACGCATCGCCAGTACGGAAGTCGTGGATCCGACGACGGTAAAAGTGACGCTGAAAGAGCCGTTCTCTGCCTTTATCAACAACCTGGCCCATCCGGCGGCGGCGATGATTTCGCCAGCCGCGCTGAAAAAATATGGCAAAGAGATCGGTTTCCATCCGGTAGGAACCGGCCCGTTTGTGTTTGAAACCTGGAACCAGACCGATTTTGTGAAAGTGAAGAAGTGGGACGGTTACTGGAAGCCGGGCTATCCGAAGCTGGACAGCATCACCTGGCGTCCGGTGGTGGACAACAACACCCGTGCGGCGATGCTGCAGACCGGCGAAGCAAACTTTGCTTTCCCGGTGCCTTATGAGCAGGTGAAACTGCTGGAAAAGAACAGCAAGCTGGATGTGGTGACCTCACCTTCCATTATGCAGCGTTATATCAGCCTCAACGTCACTCAGAAGCCGTTCGACAACCCGAAGGTACGTGAGGCGCTGGAATATGCCATCAACCGTCAGGCGCTGGCGAAAGTGGCTTTCTCCGGTTATGCCACACCCGCTACCGGCATCGTGCCGTCCGCTGTCGACTTTGCACAGACCTATCCGGCCATCAGCTACGATCCAGCCAAAGCCCGTGCGTTGCTGAAAGAGGCGGGTTATCCGAACGGGTTTGAAACTACGCTTTGGTCATCACATAACCACAGCACCGCGCAGAAAGTGTTGCAGTTCACTCAGCAGCAGCTGGCGCAGGTTGGCGTGAAGGTAAAAGTCACGGCGATGGATGCGGGCCAGCGTGCCGCAGAAGTGGAGGGCAAGGGCCAGAAAGAGAGCGGCGTGCGGATGTTCTACACCGGCTGGTCTGCTTCAACGGGCGAAGCAGACTGGGCGCTGACGCCACTGTTTGCTACCGCAGCCTGGCCACCGGCGATCTTTAACACGGCGTTTTACAGCAATCCTAAGGTGGATAAAGATCTGGCCGATGCGCTGAAAACCACTGACCGTGCAGAGAAAGCGCGCTTGTATAAAGATGCGCAGGACACCATCTGGCAGGACCATCCGTGGATCCCGCTGGTGGTGGAGCAGCTGGTTTCTGCCAACAGCAAAAACCTCAGCGGTTTTTATGTGATGCCCGATACCTCATTCAATTTTGATGAGGCCACTCTGAAGTAACGGAGCCGGCCAGCCTGCGTGGCTGGCCGCAGCTGCAGGATGTTGCATGTTTAACTATTTTCTTAAACGACTGTTGGGGCTGATTCCAACGCTGCTGATAGTGGCGGTGCTGGTGTTCCTGTTTGTTCATATGCTGCCGGGCGATCCGGCACGCCTGATTGCCGGGCCGGAAGCTGATGCCTCCGTGGTGGCGCTGGTGCGTCAGGAACTGGGGTTGGATCAGCCGCTGCCGCAACAGTTCTGGCATTTTATGCTGAATGCGCTGCAGGGTGATTTCGGCCAGTCGATGGTCTCAAAGCGGCCGGTTGCGGATGAGATCGCCTCGCGCTTTATGCCGACCCTGTGGCTGACGCTGGCCAGCATGATCTGGGCGGTGATTTTTGGCATGACCATCGGCATTGTTTCGGCTGTCTGGCGCAACCGCTGGCCTGACAGGCTGGGGATGACGCTGGCGGTATCGGGCATCTCGTTTCCCGCCTTTGCGCTGGGCATGCTGCTGATGCAGGTCTTCTCAGTGGAGCTGGGCTGGCTGCCAACCGTCGGTGCTGACAGCTGGAAACATTACATTCTGCCCTCGATCACCTTAGGTGCGGCGGTGGCGGCGGTAATGGCACGCTTTACCCGCGCGTCGTTCGTGGAGGTGATGCAGGAAGATTACATGCGCACCGCCAGGGCTAAAGGGGTACGCGAGTCGCTGGTGGTGGTGAAACACGGCCTTCGCAACGCGATGATCCCGGTGGTGACGATGATGGGGCTGCAGTTTGGTTTTCTGCTTGGGGGATCGATCGTCGTCGAAGTGGTGTTTAACTGGCCGGGACTGGGCCGTCTGCTGGTCGACTCGGTGGCGATGCGCGACTATCCGGTTATTCAGGCAGAGGTGCTGCTGTTTTCACTGGAGTTTATTCTGATCAATCTGTTTGTCGACATGCTCTATGCGGTGATCAATCCCGCTATTCGCTTTAAGGAGTCGCGATGAAAAACTGGCGACGTGAAGCGGCCCTGAAAACAATGCCGCTGATTGCGGAGAACCGGGTTCGTACGCCATGGCGAGAGTTCTGGCGGCGCTTCCGGCAGCAGCCGGTGGCGCTGCTGGCCGGCGCGTTTGTACTGCTGCTGATTGTGCTGGCGGTTATCGCTCCGTGGATTGCGCCGTTCGACGCAGAGAACTACTTCGATTATGACCGGCTCAATGAGGGCCCGTCCCTGATTCACCTGTTTGGTGTCGATTCGCTGGGTCGTGATATTTTCAGCCGGGTGCTGGTCGGGACGCGTATTTCCCTGATTGCCGGTTTCTTTTCGGTGGTGATCGGCGCATTGATTGGCACGCTGTTTGGGCTGCTTGCCGGGTATTACGAAGGCTGGTGGGACCGCATTACCATGCGCATCTGTGACGTGCTGTTCGCGTTTCCCGGCATCCTGCTGGCAATTGCGGTGGTGGCGATCATGGGCAGCGGCATGAGCAACGTGATTGTGGCGGTGGCTATCTTCAGTATTCCCGCCTTTGCCCGCCTGGTGCGCGGCAATACGCTGGTGCTGAAGCATCAGACCTATATTGAGTCAGCACGCAGTATTGGCGCGTCTGACTGGACCATTCTGATGCGGCATATCCTGCCCGGTACGGTATCGCCGATTGTGGTCTATTTCACCATGCGGGTCGGCACTTCGATCATCACCGCTGCCAGCCTGTCGTTTCTGGGGCTGGGTGCACAACCGCCCACACCGGAGTGGGGCGCGATGCTGAATGAGGCGCGTGCCGACATGGTGATTGCGCCTCATGTAGCGATTTTCCCCAGTCTGGCCATTTTCTTCACGGTTCTGGCATTTAATTTACTGGGAGACGGGCTGCGTGACGCACTTGATCCTAAACTAAAGAGATGAAACCTTTCGATTATGATCAGGACTTCAGCACGATTGATTTCCGCCAGCATCCCGAGCGTTATCAGGTCGGGCGAGGCGAGCAGGGTGTGCTGATGGTCGAGCCTTATAAGAGCGAAATTCTGCCGCACTGGCGTTTTCGCACTGTCCCCATTGCTGAAGAGTCGGCTGAGAAAATCATGGCGCTGTTTGAGGATTACCGGCGTCAGGATGATTTTGTCGGTATGGATATGGCGCGCAAATTTATCCAGATGGGGTATACCCGAGCGCGTCGCTACAGCAATCATAAAGGCGGACGCAAGTATGACGCAGACGGCAAAGAGCTGCCGCGCGGCGTCAACGAAGAGAAAGCCGCAGCGGCGGCCATTTTCAAAGCGTACTGGGATAAACTTCGGGAAGATGAGGACTATCTGAAACGTAAAAAAGCGCATCAGCAACAGTATGGCTGAGTGCTGATTCCCCCCGGCGGCCTGTCGCGCAGCATTGCGGTTCAGGCGGCCCTCCAGCGTGTGCCACATCCGCTGACGTAAAAGTGAAAGTACGTCCACCTGCTATGTCGTGCGTAAAGTAGTGAAAAAACGCGTAAAAGCGGAGCGCGATCTCAGGTAAAAAAAGCAGACGGATCAAACGTTACCTTTTCCAGTAACTTCCCGTGCTATAAAAAGAAATCAACCAGGATGCTTCTGGCTGACCGATAAGCGAAACGCTGACAGTGGCGATGGTCCAGGGCTGACTGCAAAACTCGGGTTGATATTCACTTGTTTTCATTAATAATAAACCAGCAAACCCCACTGAGGAGGCTATGCTCCTCAGGTAATGAAATGGATAATGTGAGAGCTAAATAATGAAAGAGATCATCAACGGATTTCTGAATTTCCAGCAGAATGTGTTTCCTGAAAGGAAGGATCTTTTCAAAAGCCTGGCGTCAAATCAAAATCCGAAAGCGCTGTTCATCTCCTGTTCAGACAGCCGTCTGGTGCCTGAACTGGTAACACAGCAGGAGCCAGGAGAGCTGTTCGTTATCCGCAATGCGGGCAACATCGTTCCCTCATTCGGCCCGGAGCCAGGCGGTGTCTCTGCCACTATCGAATATGCGGTTGTCGCACTGGGTGTCTCCGACATCATCATCTGTGGTCACTCTAACTGTGGTGCCATGAATGCCATCGCCTCCTGCGCCTGCATGGATACCATGCCAGCGGTTGAGCACTGGCTGCGTTATGCCGATGCGGCAAAAGCGGTGGTTGAGCAGCGTCAGTATGACTCGCCAGAGAAGAAGCTGAACGAAATGGTCAAAGAGAACGTTATCGCCCAGCTCAACAACATGAAAACCCATCCGTCGGTCTCCGTTGCCCTGCGTAATGGCAAGCTGCGTCTGCACGGCTGGGTCTACGATATCGAAAGCGGCACCATTATGGCGCTGACCCAGGGTGGCAAGCAGTTCATCACCCTGTCGGATAATCCGGATACCTGTTTCGAGTAATGCCTTTCACCCGCTGCGTCCTGCAGCGGGTTTCCTGTTTAATCTTTTGTAAATCCTCAGGTTCACCCCGCGACGGATGACTACGCTTAAGGTCAAGCCATCCTGTCAGGAGATCCCTATGTCCCGTTTTTCGACCGCTCTGCTGCTGAGTAGCGCGCTATTCTGCGCTTCGCCGCTGTTTGCCGCTGACGTGAAAGTTGAGGTATTACAGGATAAGTTACAACATCCATGGTCCGTTGCCTTTCTGCCCGACAACAAAACCCTGCTGATTACCGAACGTAGCGGACAGTTGCGCAGCTGGAGCCCGGAGAGCGGTCTGTCGCAGCCAATCAAAGGGGTGCCGACAGTCTGGGCAGAACGGCAGAGTGGTTTGCTGGACGTGGTGCTGGCACCCGATTTTGCGACCAGCCGTCGCGTCTGGCTGAGCTACACCGAGGCGAACAGCAGCGGCAAAGCGGGCGCGGTAGTGGGCGTCGGGACGCTGAGCCAGGATAACCGGCAGCTCAGCGATTTTCGTGAGGTGATTCGGCAGACGCCGATGCTCTCCAGCGGCAACAATATCGGCACCCGGCTGGCCTTTGATACCCAGGGTTATCTCTGGATTGCATTCGGCGATAATTTTGTCAGCAGTGCGGCGCAGGATCTCGATAAGCTTCAGGGCAAGCTGCTGCGGCTGAATGCTGATGGCAGCGTGCCCGACGATAACCCGTTTGTGAAAAAGGCCGGCGCACGGCCAGAAATCTGGGCCTATGGTCTGCGTAATCCGCAGGGACTGGCGCTTAACCCCTGGACCGGCATGATATGGGAAAACGAGCATGGCCCGCGAGGCGGCGATGAAGTGAATATCATGGCCCGGGGCAAGAATTACGGCTGGCCGCTGGCGACGTACGGCATTGACTACAATGGCGACAACGTGCCGGAGTCAAAAGGCACTCATGTCGCGGGCACCGAACAGCCGCTTTATCACTGGAAAGTTTCTCCGGCTATCAGCGGCATGGCGTTTTATAACAGCGCCCGTTTTCCCCAGTGGAAAAACTCGCTATTCATCGGTGCACTGAAAGAGAAAAACCTGATTCGTCTGAGTATTAACGGCGAAAAAGTGGTGGAGGAGCAGCGGCTGCTGGGGGATCAGAATGTGCGGATTCGTGATGTGCGACAGGGGCCGGATGGCTATCTCTATGTGCTGACCGATGAGGCCAATGGCAAGCTGTTGAGAGTGGGATTAATGCAGGACGCTGGCGCATCCCGCGGCTAAAAACCTTGTCCATCAGGTGAGTTAATTTTTCAGTCTGCACCTGGCTCTGCTCGCAACCCTCGCGTACTCCATGTGCGTTCCGATTGTTCAGCGCCCAGGCTGTCTGCAAAAATTACGCCCGATGGACACGACGCTGAATCAGCGAGCCCAGTGATAAACCTGCCATCCACGGTTTAACGCTTCCTGGTGTAGCTGCGCATCCGGGTTGATGACATGGGCATGATCGGCCTGCTCCAGGAGCGGCAGGTCGTTCATTGAATCACTGTAGGCCCAGGTGCGCTCAAAGTGCTCCTGCTGCTGCAGCGCTTTCCAGTCACCCAGTCGGGTCACTTTGCCCTCTTTATAGGTCATGGTGCCGTAGGTGTTGCCGCTGTAACGCTCGTCCACGATTTCAACACCAATCGCCAGCGCGCCGCAGGCTCCGAGTTTCTCAGCAATCGGCACCACCAGATGCTCGCCGCTGGCAGAGATGATCATCACCCGGTCGCCGCGCGCCCGATGCCATTCGATCCGCTCGCGGGCGGCCGGATAGACACGAGGCAGGATGTCGCGCTGAATGAAGCGACGCACCCAGCCTTCAACGGTCAGCGTCGCCATGCCCGCCAGCGGTGAGAGCGTCTTATTCATATACTCTTCAATCGACAGCGTACCGGCATAATACTGATTCATTAATGCCTGTTCCTGATCAATCAGTTCGCTGGGAGCAAATCCCTGTGATACCAGCCAGCGCAGCCACAGGCTGGTGCTGTCTTCACAAATGAGTGTTTCATCAAGATCAAAAAGGGCTAAGTCCATGGTCGGTCTCCTCGGCTGACTGGCGTTCAGGTTAGCTGATATTTGTGACGGGCTTAACTCTTCTGCGAAAAATCGGAATTTCACGCAGTTTTGGTGGCGACAGAATCGGAAAAAAGGGGCACGCGCGCGGCGTTTATGCCAGGGTTACTCTACTAAACTCTAAAAAACTTTACGATTCGACGGTTTTTTTCACTGCCGTCAGGGGGTAGCGTTTGAGTGAGAATTTTCTGCCCCTGGAATTTCGATTTAACAAGGACAATCCGGCCAAGCTCATGACAAACACTCGCTTCTCATCTCGCCTGCGGCACTTTGCTGCCACCTCATTACTGATTCTTGCCCCCATCAGCGTTTTTGCTGAGCAGGCTCCCGCCGCGCCCGGCATTGATGCTAAAGCGTGGATTCTGATCGACTACGCCAGCGGTAAAGTGCTGACTGAATCCAGTGCCGATCAGCGTCTCGATCCCGCCAGTCTGACTAAGATGATGACGAGCTACGTAGTGGGTCAGGCAATTAAAGCAGGCAAAATCAAACCGGATGATCTGGTCACCGTCGGACAGGATGCCTGGGCGACTGGCAATCCTAAGCTGCGCGGCTCTTCGCTGATGTTCCTCAAGCCTGGCGACCGCATTCCGGTGCATGAGCTGAATAAAGGAATTGTGATTCAGTCCGGTAATGATGCCTGTATCGCGCTGGCGGATTATGTGGCAGGCAGTCAGGATTCGTTCATCGGCCTGATGAATAACTACGTGAAGGCGCTGGGACTGCAGAACACCCACTTTATGACGGTGCATGGTCTGGATGCAGAAGGGCAGTACAGCACTGCGCGGGATATGGCGCTGATTGCTCAGGCGCTGATCCGCGATGTGCCTGAAGAGTACGCCCTGAATAAAGAGAAAGAGTTCACCTTTAACAATATTCGTCAGATCAACCGCAACCGTCTGTTGTGGAGCACCAACCTCAAAGTGGATGGCGTTAAAACCGGCCATACCTCAGGCGCAGGCAATAACCTGGTGGCCTCCGCGACCGAGGGCGATATGCGTCTGATCTCGGTGGTACTCGGCACCTCCAGCGATGCGATTCGTTTCCGCGAAAGTGAAAAGCTGCTGACGTGGGGCTTCCGATTCTATGAAACAGTGACGCCAATTAAAGCGGATGCACCATTTGCGCAGCAGCGGGTCTGGTTCGGTGACAAGAGTCAGGTGAATCTGGGCGTGGCGAAAGATGCCGCGCTGACCATCCCGAAAGGGCAGATGAAGAATCTGAAGGCGAGTTTTAAACTCAATGCGCCGCAGCTTGAAGCGCCGCTGAAGAAGAATCAGGTGGTCGGCACCATCGACTTCCAGCTGGATGGCAAAACGATTGAGCAGCGTCCGCTGGTGGTGCTGCAGGACGTGCCGGAAGGCGGCTTCTTCAGCCGGATGATTGATTTCGTGATGATGAAGTTCAACGGCTGGTTCGGGAAGTGGTTTTCATAAGTCTGAGGGACGCTGAGGCGTCCCTGCTGACTGCTGGCAAACCCAAATCAGGATGCATCTGGCAGCAATGAATTAGCTTAACGTGCAGGGAACACGGTCAAAGGAGGCAAGCGTCCCGCGGCATAGACAAAAACGCCGGGAGCGTTTTTGAACAACGCAACGCGTTGGCCCCTTTACGGGCGCCCCTCAGG